>JAQBNK010000003.1 GCA_028288595.1 Chitinophagaceae bacterium | reverse complement strand
CACTTTCTGAAGTAAATAAATAAGGCATAATTAGATTGGGTTTGCGGGTGCAAATATAGGGGAACGGTTATTTAAGCACCGAATAAATTATGTGCAATTTCATACAATGCTGCGAATGATTACCACCGCCAAGTCTAACCCTTCCTATACCCGGACTATTAACTACCTGGCTGGAAATTGGAAGTGCCACGGTGGTCTTTTCTGCAGCATATTCATAATCTGTATAAGGAGCAAAAAGAATGAGGTTGTAATTTTTATCGTGGCCGGTTACAATGCCCTGCACATAGCTTGTAATATTAAAATTATATTCAGCGACGCGATTATTATTGGCATCTGTTTTAAAAGCTGGTATTCCACCAAATGCGCCAAAATTTGTTATGCCGGTAGAACTGATCGTAACATCCCTGCTAAAAAAGAAACGCCTTGCTGAGTCGGAACTGAATGGTGTAAGAAACAATGCCGGAGGGGTGAAAAATTTGTCGCTGTTAAATTTAGTGTCAGGCACTTGTTCCATGTGTAATTCCGCACGGTGAACGATCCTGTTTGATAATCCGGAAAGACCGGGAATAGCAATTCGGGCATAAGTTCCTGGCGCACTCTGCAAGTGCAGAATACTGTCCTGACTTGTGTTGCTTGTCAAATACGTAGTTATCTCTGTACCGGTGCGGTCACGTTTAATAAAATTGCTTGCAGCTGAACTGGAAGAAAGTCTGAAAAAACGCATCGTTGTATCTTTTCCACCATCACGTTTTGTATACCGGTAATACAGCGCCACCTTAGTATTCGTATCCGATAAATTTATAATGGTAAGCACGTTCGAAGTAGGATCCGCCTGTACAGCAAAACCCCTGAAAACTGTATGAAACAGTGAATCCGATTTAAACGCATTAGTTGTGTCGTAAGTTTTAAGGAGTTTATTCCCAAAAGCTGTGGTTAAAGGAATACGAAATTGATTAATTGAATTCTCTCTGAATAAATGCACCGAATCATTCAGCGTTGTTACGTCGATGTTACTCCTGCTCCCGATAAGGTTGCCGGTTGCGAAAGCAGATACATTCGTATATAATGAGTCAGATCTGAATTTTGCAGAAGGATCGATTTCGAAAATTTTTACACCCAGTTTGCTGGTTGTATCGCCCCATGCTCCCTGGTAACCTAAAACGAGTACTGCTGAATCAAGCTGTAAGCTGTCCTTTCCTACTTCATAAAAATAAGGTGTAAAAGAAGGTGCTACCTGGAAGTTAATATTAGCCTGTGTTCCA
Source organism: Chitinophagaceae bacterium (assembly GCA_028288595.1). GTDB lineage: Bacteria > Bacteroidota > Bacteroidia > Chitinophagales > Chitinophagaceae > JAQBNK01. The sequence goes on along the minus strand of JAQBNK010000003.1, from coordinate 44,807 downwards.
CCAAACAAGGGATCACCTCCAGCATTATTTTTAGAAATATATCCCAATGCCATATTCTGGGTTGGGGACACATAAAAAGTATCTTTTTCAGGGAAAATATCTGTGATCACATCGAGTGAAGTGTCCCGTGTTGTTACACCATCAATTGCGGGTAGAAGTCCGCCCCCGATAGTTGTTGACTCAATTTTTGTGCAGGCTGCAAATAAAAAAGGAAGCGCCAATATATATAAAGCAGTTCTATAAAACTTTGTTGTTGAATTCATGGATAGTTACTTCGACGCAAGCTCGTTATACAATTCTAAATAGTCTGTTAAATCAGTATCATAACCCTGGAAGGGAATTACCTTTTTTCCTTTTACTTTAGAAAACTCGTCAACCAGTTTCTTATCAGGTTTATCTGCTCCAAAAGTGATGGCATCGGCAAAAGTTGCTCCGCCCCTGAACATGGCGGTATTATTAGCATCTTTAAAGCATTCTACATCTTTCTCCTTGATATTCACGTTGATCATCGCCTGTTTAGCAAAATCGTTACCCAGCTTTTCTTTAAATGTATTTTGCCCGATGGTATAAATTACTTTACTGTGAGAAAAAACCGGTTCTTTTTTATATGCTGTTTTCAGGTACATGGGAATAAGGCCTGTCATCCATCCGCTGCAATGAATTATATCAGGAGGCCATCCGAATTTTTTTACCGTTTCAAGGGCACCCTTGCAGAAAAAAATGGTCCTTAATCCATTATCATCAAACCATTTTTCCTGCTCATCATTAAAAACTTGTTTGCGCTTAAAAAAGTCTTCATTATCAAGAAAATAAACCTGCAGTCTGGCATTTGGCAGCGACGCCACTTTTATCTGCAGCGGGTAATCATCATTATCAATTGAAACATTAATTCCGGATAATCTAACTACTTCATGTAAACGATGCCGGCGTTCATTAATTACACCAAACTTGGGCATTACACATCTCACTTCTAACCCGTTATCATTGCTTTTTATAGCCAGTTTATTAATGATCTCTGCAAATTCGGTCAACTCCAGGTAGGGCGACATTTCAGTTGCAATGAATAAAATTCTTTTCTTTGACATTCTATTGCAGAATTTAGGCTAAACCTTAAAAATTAGTTGGCAAAGGTACATATTTGCTTCGAATTCGCATTAACAGGGTCAGTCTGACTAATCAAATTGCATGGTTATTTTTAAAAAATCTGCGGATTTACATCAGTATATAAGCTCCCGGCGAATTAAAACGACGGAAATCGGGTTTGTTCCTACTATGGGCGCCCTGCACGAGGGGCATCTTTCACTTATCCGGAAGTCCAAACTTCAGCAAGCCTTAACTGTTACCAGCATTTTTGTGAATCCGACTCAATTCAATGATCCTAAGGATTTTGAAAAATATCCTGTAACACTGGATGCGGATATTTATAAGTTATTACAGGCAGGGACTGATGTTCTTTATCTTCCTTTCGTAAAGGAAATATACCCTGAAGGCCCCCGCCTGAACCAAAAATATGAACTGGGTTATCTCGAGAATATATTGGAGGGCAAATACCGTCCGGGACATTTCCAGGGTGTGTGTACCGTTGTTCACAGGTTATTAAATATGGTAGCACCTGGCCAACTTTTTTTAGGTCAGAAAGATTACCAGCAATGCCTGGTTTTAAAATCACTTATCAACCAATTATCCTTACCCGTAAATATCCATATTAGCCCAACTTTACGGGAACCGGATGGTTTAGCTATGAGCAGCAGGAATCTTCGGCTATCTGCGTTTGCACGAAAAAAAGCAAGTGCCCTGTATCAATCCTTCCGTTTTATTGAAAAGAATTTTAAACAAACATCGCCTGATGTGCTATGCCTGCAAGCCACCGGCTTGCTGATTAAAGCTGGTTTTGAAAAAGTTGATTACATCGAAATTTGCGACGCAGACACGTTATTAACTGCTCATAGTATCAATCCATCAAAAAAATATATTGCTTTAATCGCTGCTTTTATTGATGGAGTAAGGTTAATTGATAATGTTATCCTTCCCGCCGATTGAACATCGCCTTTTCCCTTGTTTGCCTAATGTTTTCCCGTTAAGGAAACAAATTATAAACTGGGCAGTTCTTCTTAATTTTCCGAACTGTTCATTATGAAAAGAATTCTTCTCACCATATTTAAATATATACTGGCATTCGGCATCGCTATTGTTTTATTATGGTGGTCGCTGCACGGACTTTCGGAAAAAGATACAGCAGATATTAAAGCAGCCCTCTTGAGAGCTAATTACGCAATCATCGTTCCCGTGTTCCTTATTTTACTGGTGAGTCATTTTTTCAGGGCTTTAAGATGGAAGCAGCTCATTCACACACTGGGATATAAACCCCCTGTTATTTATTTACTGTGCGGCATACTCGTTGGTTACATCGCTAACCAATTAATACCGCGTGCAGGAGAGATTGTGCGTTGTACGGCAATTGCAAAACAAACAAACATACCAGCCGAAAAACTGATTGGAACCATGGTGGCAGAAAGAGCTTTTGATGTGCTCTGCCTCCTTGTGATCACAACGGGTACACTTATCATTGAATACCATGCAATCTCAGCATATGCACTGGAAATTTTCACCGCTTTAAAAAATGGTATTTTGTATGGCGGCGCCAAAAGATGGTATATACTAGGTGGTATTATTGTTAGTACGATCGTGATTATCTGGCTCGTCCGGCAATTTAAAACTCACAAGCGGGGCATGTATATCCGAAAGGTATTTAAAGGTTTGGCAATGGGTCTTTCAAGTATAAAAAATGTAAAAAATAAACCGCTGTTTTTTTTGTACACACTCGCTATATGGACCGCTTATATACTGGCTACCTGGATGGGATGCTGGGCGCTAAGTGAAACATCTGTCTTAAAGCTCGATGCTGCTTTAGCGATGCTCGTGTTCGGCACGTTTGGAATTATTGTGGCGCCAGGCGGATTGGGCGCTTACCCTCTTGCGATTCAGCGGGTACTTGTACAATATAACATTACAGAAACGATTGCACTTGCATCTGGGTGGCTTCTCTGGATTGCGCAGTTTCTTTTTACTGTTTTATTTGGTACGATAGCATGGCTTGTGATCAAATTTATGAAGCCTCCTAAAACAGAACAGGATAGTGTTTTGAATAATGAGATCAGTTTTAGCAAGACGTCGCACTAAACCTAATACAAATGAAAAATTCAGCATACATCCCCGGTAAAATTGTTTCCTCCTCCCGTGCAAAACAAATTATACAGGCATGGAAAGTAAAAAACAAAACTATTGCATTCACGAATGGCTGTTTTGATATACTTCATGAGGGTCATATTTTTTCTTTGTCTGAAGCAGCAAAACAAGCCGACTACCTGGTTGTTGGTATGAATTCTGATACCAGTGTTAGGTGGTTGAAGAAAGGACCAAACCGGCCTGTTAACAATGAGCATAGCCGTTCATTATTACTAGCCTCGTTAGTGATGGTCGATCTGGTAATTATTTTTGATGAAGAAACTCCGCAGCAACTCATCTCTTTTCTATTACCTGATATTCTTGTAAAGGGTGGCGATTATACCGTTGAGCAGGTTGCGGGGGCAAAGGAAGTAATTGCAAACGGCGGACAGGTAATTATTAATCCTATCCTGGAAGGGTTCTCAACAACCGGTATTATTGAAAAGATGAAACACGAATAACAGAAAACGCACTATATCATGCGTTGTACATTATCATAATGAAAAAACACTTAATTCCCCGTGATATCAGCTGGCTGAGTTTTAACGCCAGAGTCTTGCAGGAAGCCAATGATAAAACCGTTCCGGTAAATCAGCGCATTCGTTTTCTCGGGATTTTCTCAAGTAACCTGGATGAATTTTTTCGGGTGCGGGTAGCTGCACTCAAACGCATGATCGAGTTTTCAGGGAAAAAACTGAATATGCATTTTGAAGAGGACCCGCAGGATATTCTCGATCAGATTCAGGTGATAGTTATTCAGCAGCAAACAGAATTTAACCGCATCTGGGAAGGAATATTAAAAGAACTGCAGGAGAATAATATTTTATTGGTTGATGAAAAACATTTAACGCGAAGACAGCAGGAATATGTAAAACATTATTTCGATAATGAAGTGCGTTCAAACATTATTCCCCTGATGATCGAGAGTTTGCCGCAACTGCCCTACCTGCGGGATAAAAGCATTTACCTGGGCGTTGTGATGCGCAAAGAATCTTCGGGTTACGAGCAAAAATATGCGTTGATAGAAATTCCGAGTAAAACATTGGGACGTTTTATTCAGCTTCCCTCGGAGAAAGGAAGTCATCATATTATCCTGCTCGAAGACGTGATCCGTTTTAACCTTCCTTATATCTTTTCTTATTTTAATTATACTCATTTTGATGCGCATATTTTTAAAGTGACGAAAGACGCAGAGATTGATATGGATAACGACATCTCCACTTCACTCGTCCAGAAAATTGAAAAAGGTTTGAAGAACAGGCGCAAAGGAAAAGCAGTGAGATTTGTTTATGATAAAGAAATGGATGCAGGGTTGCTTGAGTATCTTATACGAAGGTTGAATCTTACAAAAAAAGATAACATTATACCGGGAGGCCGCATTCATAATTTCAGGCACTTCAAAGATTTCCCGAGAGTATTTGGAAAGTCGGCTTATACAAGACAGCCTATTATTCACCCGGCTTTAAAAACAGCGGCAAGGGTAACAGAAATTATATTGAAGGAAGACGTGATGCTTCACTTTCCTTATCATTCTTTTAATTCTGTAATAGATCTTTTGAGAGAGGCCGCTATGGATCCTGAAGTTATTTCTATTAAAATAACTGCCTACCGCCTTGCTCCGAATTCTAAAGTGATCAATGCACTGGTAAACGCTGTGAGAAATGGAAAAGAAGTTATTGTGATGCTTGAACTAAGAGCAAGATTTGATGAAGAGGCCAATCTTGAATGGAAGGAATTACTTGAAGAAGAGGGTGTAAAAGTTCTCATCGGGGTACATAACCTGAAAGTACATGCTAAACTGGGCGTTATTAAAAAAAGAGCAGGAAAAAAAATAGTTCAGTATGGATTTGTAAGTACAGGAAACTTAAATGAGCTGACTTCTAAGGTATATGCTGATCATTGCCTGCTCACCGGCAACAAGACCATTATGGCAGATATTAACAGGGTATTTAATTACCTGGAAAACCCTAAAGATTTGCAACCTCTTAAACTATGTAAAACACTTCTCACCTGTCCTTTGAACCTTCGAAAGGAAATCGTACAAATGATAGACAAGGAAATAAAATTTGCAAAGGCAGGAAAAAAAACAGAGATAATTATTAAAGTAAATTCCTTAAGCGATGTTGATCTCATCGATAAATTATATGATGCGGCTGATGAAGGCGTTCATATAAAATTAATTGTAAGAGGGATTTTTTGTGCCAGGATCGATAATAAAAAATTAAAGAAAAATATTACCGCAATCAGTATTATAGATGAACACCTGGAGCATGCACGTGTATTTCTTTTTAATAATGGCGGCAAACCACGGCTGTTTATTTCGTCTGCAGACTGGATGGTTAGAAATTTAGATCACAGGCTTGAAGTAAGTTTACCTGTTTATGATGCTTCTATCAGAGATGAAGTGAGAGAAATTTTAAAGATCCAATTGAATGATAATGTAAAGGCCCGTGTGCTGGATAAGGATCTTTCAAATAATTATGTGCAGTCAGAACCGGGCGAATCTATTGTAAGATCGCAAATAGAAACGTATCAATATCTTTCACAAAAAGCAAAAGCGTGAAACTGGCAGCCATCGATGTAGGAAGTAATGCGGCAAGACTAATAATAACTGAAGTAACCGAAACTATTGATGGTCCTTCGTTTAATAAACTCAATCTTGTACGGGTACCGCTGCGCCTGGGGTTCGACGTATTTGAAAAAGGCGAGATCAGCAAACAGCGTCTCGATATGCTGATGCAAACCATGAAAGCTTACGGGCATTTATTGAATGTATATGAAATTAAACATGTAAAAGCCGCCGCAACCAGTGCGATGCGGGATGCAAAAAACGGCCCTGATATACTTAGAAAAGTTAAGATGGAAACGGGCATAGACCTGCGTATTATTTCGGGAGATGAAGAAGCCTCGCTGATCTATGAGAACCATGTGGCCGAGCATTTGGATAAAGAACATTCGTATTTATACATAGATGTTGGTGGTGGAAGTACCGAGCTAACTTTTTTTGATGACAGCAAACTGCATTCTAAAAAATCATTCAATATCGGTACGATCCGCTTGCTTAAAGGCCAGGTAAGCGAAACCTTATGGGATGAATTAAAAGATCATATCAAAATAAATTTTAAAAGCCTGTTGCCTAAAATTGCTATTGGATCGGGAGGGAATATCAACAAAGTATTTTCTCTTTCAAAACGAAAAGAAGGCAAACCACTTACCCTCGATCTTCTGAAAGATTATTATAAGGAACTTTCCAGCGTGTCACTACCCGAGCGCATGAACTTGTATAAGATGCGTGAGGACCGTGCAGATGTGATCGTACCTGCCTTACAGATATATGTGAATGTTATGCGCTGGGCTGAGATCAACGAAATTTATGTTCCTAAGATTGGTCTGGCAGACGGCCTTGTTCAATCCCTTTACGAGGAACTAAGAAAACAAGGCGTTAATGCGTAGTTTTGATTTTGGATGTTTTGGGTTCTGGTATTCGGATTTCGGTTTCAGTTTTCGGCGAGCACTAAGTGAAGAGTTCCCTATGTCTAAACACTAAATACTGAAATCTGAAATCCGAATACTGAAATCCGAAATCTGATTACTGAATCTAAAAACCTGAACATTGAACACTACCTCATGTCAATCAACAAAGAAATTAAAAAAGTTACAACGAACACGCTTCAGAAAATGAAGTCCGACGGAGAGAAGATTTCCATGCTCACCGCTTACGATTTTTCTTTCGCTAAACTATTTGATTCAGCAGGTATTGATGTTTTACTTGTGGGTGACAGCGCAAGTAATGTAATGGCCGGCCATGAAACGACATTGCCCATCACGCTGGACCAAATGATCTATCATGCACAATCTGTTATTCGTGCGGTGGATCGTTGTCTTGTTGTGGTCGATCTGCCATTTGGTTATTATCAATCCAATTCAGAAATAGCACTCGCTTCTGCGATACGTGTAATGAAAGAAAGCGGCGCACATGCTTTAAAGCTGGAAGGTGGCACTGAAATAATCGAAAGTGTAAAAAAGATCGTGGCTGCAGGTATACCGGTAATGGGACACTTAGGATTAACTCCTCAGAGCATTTATAAATTCGGCACTTATAATGTGAGAGCAAAAGACAAAACAGAAGCAGGCAAATTAAAAGAAGATTCAAAACTACTGGAAGAAGCAGGATGCTTTGCCATCGTCCTTGAAAAAATTCCTGCGCAACTCGCTAAAGAGGTAAGCGAGCATTTACAAATACCAACGATCGGTATAGGAGCTGGCAAATATTGTGACGGCCAGGTGTTGGTAATGCATGATATGCTGGGTATCAACACTGAATTTAAACCACGTTTTTTGAGACAGTATTTAAATCTTGCCGATGAAATTACCGGCGCCGTAAAACATTATATAAAAGATGTGAAGGAAAAAGATTTCCCGAACGATGTAGAATCATATTAATCTTAGTTATAAGAAATGAGACCTAATCGCAGCAAGGTTTCATTAAATAATAAAATCAATTATCACGAATGAAAGACATTCTCACCTCTCTCGGCATACAGGAAACGAATCACGGAACATCAACCGGGGTTCAATGGTTTGGCAGTAAAGGACAACTGCTGGAATCATATTCACCCGTAGACGGAAAACTAATCGCTTCAGTAAATTCAACAGACCAGGCCGGCTACGATCATGTGGTAAATACTGCACAGCAGGCATTTCTGACCTGGCGAACTTTCCCTGCTCCAAAAAGAGGTGATATTGTTAGACAGGTGGGTGATGAACTAAGACGCAATAAAGAAATGCTGGGTAAACTTGTAAGCTATGAAATGGGAAAAAGTTTACAGGAAGGTTATGGTGAGGTACAGGAAATGATAGACGTCTGCGATTTTGCTGTTGGTCTTTCCCGCCAGTTATACGGGCTCACCATGCATAGCGAAAGGCCCGGGCATCGCATGTACGAACAATGGCACCCGATGGGAATCGTTGGGATAATTTCAGCATTTAATTTTCCGGTAGCGGTATGGAGCTGGAACAGCTTGCTTTCCTGGATCTGCGGCAATGTCTGTATCTGGAAGCCAAGTGAAAAAACGCCGCTCTGCGGAATCGCATGTCAAAATATTATTCAGACCGTTCTAAAAAATAATAATGTTCCGGAAGGTGTTTGTTGTTTAATACAGGGAGGAAGAGAAGTGGGTGAATGGATGGCAAAAGACACACGCATTCCGCTTGTATCTGCAACCGGTTCTACACGCATGGGTAAGGAACTGGCTGGCACCGTAGCCGCACGGCTGGGAAGAAGCCTGCTTGAATTAGGTGGCAATAATGCAATTATTATTTCCGAACATGCGGATCTTGAAATGTCGTTGGTAGGTGCAATATTCGGAGCCGTTGGTACTGCAGGGCAACGGTGTACATCAACAAGACGACTAATTATTCATGAATCTGTTTATGATGCTTTCACTCAAAAGCTGGCGAAGGCTTATAATCAATTAAAGATCGGCGATCCGCTTGATGCTAAAAATCATATCGGGCCATTAATAGATAAAGACGCAGTAAAAATGTACCTCGCTTCTATCGAACAATGTGAAAAACAAGGCGGTAGTTTTCTTGTTGAGGGTGGTGTACTTGAAGGAAAGGGATTTGAAAGCGGATGTTATGTAAAGCCCTGCATTGCTGAAGTAAAGAATGATCTTCCTATCGTTCAGCATGAAACTTTTGCTCCTGTTCTTTATCTCATCAAATACAAAAAACTGGAGGAAGCGATAGCGATACAAAACAATGTTCCCCAGGGACTTTCATCTGCTATTATGACCCTGAACCTTCGCGAAGCGGAACAATTTCTTTCTTTCGCAGGAAGTGATTGCGGTATAGCGAATGTAAACATTGGTACCAGCGGGGCAGAAATAGGTGGCGCATTCGGAGGCGAAAAAGAAACAGGCGGCGGCAGGGAGAGCGGCTCTGATGCCTGGAAAGCCTATATGCGCAGGCAAACAAACACAATTAATTTCAGCACTCAACTGCCACTCGCACAGGGAATTAAATTTGATTTTTAGTAAGAATGTATTTGATGGTAAGGATTTCCTAAATATCTTTCCCTTAGCGTTTTACTAACGAATAGTATTGGAAATTTGTTTCCCGGAATGATTACACAAATCTGAATGGTTCGTGTAAAAAATGTACATAAGAAAAGAATCTAACGATGATCAAAAATAGAATATTAAGCCTCGTAGCCGCATTAGTCGTTTTGTTACAGGTTTCAGCACAGTCCGATTTTAAAAGCTGGTATTTAAAAGACCCCAAGAAAGATCACTTTTACGGTATTAGTGTAGACAAAACTTACGAAGAATTGAAGGGCAAAAAAAGCACACCTGTTATTGTAGCGGTTATTGATTCTGGTGTTGATACCGCACATGAAGATCTCAGGAATATTTTATGGACCAATACAAAAGAAATTCCGGGCAATGGGATTGATGACGACCATAATGGTTACGTTGATGATATTCACGGCTGGAATTTTTTAGGTGGAAAAGATGGGAAAAATCTTGAGCGTGCCGCTGATGAAAAAACCAGGGTTTACTATCGGTTCAAAAGTAAATTCGACGGCAAAAATATTCGTGTTGATTCTTTGAACGCAGAAGAAAAACAGCAGTATGATATGTGGCGCAAGGCTGCAAAAGAAATGTCTGCAAGTCCTGATGACCAAATGGAAACCATGTTTGTTGAGGTGGCATTAAGAGCAATAAAAAAACATGATGAGGTGCTTCGGCAGGAAATGAATAAAAAAGAATATACAATCGAAGAAGTAGAAAAATTTAGTTCTAATACGGCCACCGGCAAACAAGCGAAGCTTGGATTTCTTTCCGCAATGAAATTGCTGAATTTTGAAAGTGATGAAAAAAACGTTTCTATCATTTCGCAAATGCAGGAATATATCGATGGAAAGAAAAGGGCGGCAGAATATAAAACACAGGCACCGCCGGATTACAGGGCGCAGATAATCAAAGACAATTATTTCGATATCACTGATAAATATTATGGTAACAATGATGTGATGGGACCTGACCCCATGCATGGCACGCATGTAAGCGGCATTATCGGCGCCCAGCGCAACAATGGTGTAGGAATCGATGGTATTGCGGATAATGTAAGGATCATGATGATCCGTGCAGTTCCTGATGGCGATGAATATGATAAAGATGTTGCACTCGCAATTAAATACGCGGTGGATAATGGTGCAAAGGTCATTAATATGAGTTTTGGTAAATCATTTTCACCAGAGAAAAAATGGGTTGACGAAGCGATCCGTTATGCTGAATCTAAAGACGTTTTAATTGTTCATGCGGCAGGTAATGAATCTGCTAATGTAGAAGTGACAGATAATTATCCAAATGCTGATTTGCTTACATTCAATAAAACGGCTTCTAATTTTATTAACGTAGGCGCAAGCAGCGATCCCGGAATTACGCAAAGCAGTATCATCGCAAGTTTCAGCAACTACGGAAAAGAAAAAGTTGATGTGTTCGCACCAGGTGTAAAAATTTATTCTACACTTCCCGGTGGACATGAGTATGGTTATTTACAGGGCACCAGTATGGCATCGCCGGTAGTTGCAGGTATTGCAGCTATCATCCGCTCTTATTTTCCTGAATTATCTGCGGAGCAGGTAAAAGCTGCGATTGAAAATTCTGCCGCATGGCCCGATGATCCAGCTGCAAACGCATTGAAACCAGGCACCAATGAAAAAGTAAAAACAAGTGAACTTTCAAGAAAAGGATTTGTAAATGCTGCGGCCGCAGTTGCACTTGCTTCACAAATGCAGCCTGAAACAAAAATTTCGCCTGCACCTAAAACAAAACTGAAGAACAATAAACTAAACTAATACATGGCAAGGCCTCAACCCAATGATTCCGCTGAATTTTATCACCGGTATATTGAACAAGTGCAGGCTGATAATGTGAAGGAGATCGTTGAAAAATATAATAATAAAATCATTTCTTTTTTTCAAAGGATCGATTCCGAAAAAGCGGATTATGCTTATGCGGAAGGCAAATGGTCAATCAAAGAATTGTTGCAGCATATAATAGATGCTGAACGCGTTTTTTGTTACCGGGTTCTTAGATTCTCACGAAAGGATAATCAGCCACTTTTATCCTTTGACGAAAATATCTATGTCAAAAATTCTCTTGCCTCAAAAAGAGATTTCAAAGAAATGCTGGAAGAATTTTTTGCATTACGTAAATCAACAGATCTCTTTTATCTCTCACTTACTGATGAGCAATTAAAAGAAACAGGTATCGCATCTGGCTGGAGTGTAACAGTAACTGCACTAGTATTTATAACTTACGGCCATTTATTACATCACATGGGTATTCTAAAGGAGAGATATTTTAGCCAGGCCTGACCGTATTATCATTTACTTGTATCTATCGCATTTCCTCTCGTTAGCTTGTCTTTATGTATTTTTGCCGATTGTGTAAAACATACATATCAAACTAACAGTTGTTCATGCAGTATGAAAAGATATTTACGAATGAAATCCTATTTTTAGCCTTAATTAGATTTCCAGGATGAGCCAAAAAGTTAGCAGGATCGGCGTCCTTACTTCAGGTGGAGATTCCCCGGGTATGAATGCAGCGATAAGAGCAGTTGTCAGAACAGGTATTTACCATAAGCTTGAAGTGTGCGGTATCATGAGGGGATACAATGGAATGGTGGAAGATGAGATTATTGAAATGAATTCCAGGTCTGTAGCAAATATTATTCAGCGTGGTGGCACTATTTTAAAAACAGCCCGATCTAAAGATTTTTTTGAACAGCCAGGCCGCTTTAAAGCTTATGAGAATTTAAAAAAGCGCGGCATTAATGGGCTTGTTATTATTGGGGGTGATGGCAGCTTTCGCGGTGCACAACAATTTTCAAACGAATTTGATATTCCCTGTATCGGTCTTCCGGGAACGATCGATAAAGATATTGCCGGAACAGATTTTACAATCGGTTTTGATACTGCTGTAAATACTGCTGTTGAAGCAATTGATAAAATAAGAGATACCGCCGATGCGCATGACCGGTTATTTATTGTTGAAGTAATGGGGCGTGATGCCGGTTATATTGCATTGCACAGCGGGATTGCATGTGGCGCAGAAAATATCCTGATACCGGAAACAAAAACAAATATCAACGAGCTTATCCGCACACTTACTGAGAAAGAAAAAAGAAAAAAATTAGTTAACCTCATCGTAGTGGCTGAAGGCGACGAATTCGGTGGGGCCACGGAAGTTTCAAAAGTGATTAAAGAAAGATTACCGAACGCTGACATAAGAGTTTGTATTCTCGGACACATACAAAGAGGCGGCTCTCCTACTTGCTTAGACAGGCTGATCGCCAGCCGAATGGGTTACCATGCTGTTGAAAGTTTAATTAGTGGCCGGTATAATGTAATGGTAGGAATTGTAAATAACAAAATGAACTATATACCATTGGATGACGCTGTAAAACAGAAACAAAAAATTAATAACGAATGGTTGAGAATTGTAAAGATTCTGGCCAGTTAACAAATATGGTTTAAGGTTTGAGGCTTAATTGCTTCAAAATAAAATCTTGCATATGACTTCAAAATAAAAAAAAATAGAAAATGGTTGAAAGTCACCAGTCAGGTAATCAAACGTCAAATCACTCAAATAAAATGTCTAAAAATCTTTCGAAGTACTTACACGAGCAAATGGACAAGGAAGCTGGAATTCAGCACACCTTTCACAGAACAAAAATTGTTGCTACTGTAGGACCGGCTTGCGATACTTATGATAAGCTGCTCGAACTTGTTAAAGCGGGTGTGAATGTTTTCAGGCTGAATTTTTCTCATGGCAACCATGAAGACAAAGCAAAGATCATCGAGCATATCCGCAACATGAACAAAACCGAACCTTATAATATTTCTATTCTCGGAGATCTGCAGGGACCCAAGCTCAGGGTTGGTGAAATAGAAAACGGCAGCATGAATGTTGTACCCGGAGATATACTAACCTTCACCAATGAAAAATGTGTAGGCAACATGGAGAAGATCTATGTTTCCTATCCGAACCTCGCCGGAGATGTAAGAGTAGGAAATATTATTATGATCGATGACGGAAAGCTGGAAGTAAAAGTAGTGCAGATCACAAAAAATAAAAATGTAAAAGTCGAAGTTTTATTAGGCGGTCCCTTATCATCCAAAAAAGGAATTAATCTTCCTGATACTAAAATCTCCTTGCCGGCATTAACTGATAAAGATTTAGAAGATCTTGAGTTTATTATCGAACAGGACCTGGATTGGGTGGCATTAAGTTTTGTAAGAAGTGTAAAAGACATCATCATCCTCCGCAATAAACTGCAGGAGAAAAAAAGCAAAACGAAGATCATTGCCAAAATTGAAAAACCGGAAGCATTAGTAAATATCCGTGACATCATTGTTGAAAGCGATGCGATCATGATAGCCCGTGGCGACCTGGGTGTTGAACTTCCTGTTGAACAGGTTCCATTAATTCAGAAAGATCTTATCCGCAAATGTATCCATCGTGCAAAACCCGTTATCGTGGCTACACAGATGATGGAAAGTATGATGGAACGGAGCAAACCTAACAGGAGCGAAACAACCGATGTTGCTAATGCTGTACTGGAAGGTGCCGATGCCGTGATGTTAAGTGGTGAAACTGCGACCGGTATGCATCCTGCTCTTGTGGTTCAAACAATGAGAAAGATCATTCTTGAGGTTGAAAAGAAAGAGTACCGTTATAACCGCGAAGAAGACCTTAAACCTCAACCGCACTCTCCTTCTTTTTTGAGTGATGCGATCTGTTACAATGCATGTAAGATCGCAAGAGATGTAAACTCTGATGCTTTGATTGGAATGACGCAAAGCGGCTACACCGCATTTATGCTGAGTAGCTATCGGCCGAGAGCACCCTTATATATTTTCACCAAAGAAAGATCGCTTGTAAACCAGTTAAGTTTAAGCTGGGGAGTAAGGGCATTTTTTTATAGTGAAGAAGATAGCCTGGATGACATCATCTTCGACCAGATCAGAATTTTAAAAGAACGTGGCTTTATAAAACCAGGTGATGTGGTGATAAATACCGGAAGTACACCAATACATCTTCACATGCCAACGAATGTGCTGAAGATAACCAAGATAGAATAGCAATATTTTCAAATACTGTTTCCAAAGTTCTGCTGCGAGGCAGAACTTTTTTTATTGTACCTGCGCTTTTACCGCATCTGTGCTTAACTTTAAAACTCAACAGTTAGCACATGAAAAAACTCCTTCTCTTATTTTTATGCCTGCCTTTTATTGCCTGGTCCCAAAATTCAGATTCGGTGTGGATCGTTAATAACTACACCAAGAAAGAAGTATATATTCCAATGAGGGACGGTATCAAACTTTTTACATCCGTCTACATACCTAAAGACAACACAGAAAAACATCCTATCCTCATCACCCGTACGCCTTATTCGTGTGCCCCGTATGGGCCCACAGAATTTAAAGCGTTCTGGAGTAATCATTATAAAGAATACCTGAAAGAACATTACATCATGGTAATACAGGATGTAAGAGGAAGATGGATGAGTGAAGGAAAATTTGTTGATGTGCGTCCCTTCAATCAAAATAAAAAAACTAATGCAGATACAGACGAAGCCAGCGATACTTATGATACAATTGACTGGCTCATAAAAAATGCAGCAAATAATAATGGGAACGCCGGTGTATTTGGAATTTCTTATCCGGGGTTTTATTCCACCATGGCTGCATTAAGCAAACATCCTGCATTGAAAGCAGTTAGCCCACAAGCTCCTGTAACGGATTGGTTCATGGGTGATGATTTTCATCACAACGGCGCTTTCTTTTTTATGGATGCTTTTGCATTTTATTCTTCCTTCGGCAAACCGCGTCCGCATCCCACCACCATCGGACCAACAGGGTTTGAATACCCAACAAAAGATAATTATGATTTTTATTTGAAGATGGGACCGGTCCAAAATTTTTCTAAAAGATTAGGCGATTCCATTAGTTTCTGGCAGGAAGTAGTAAGTCATCCCAATTACGATGCCTGGTGGCAATCAAGAAATACCAGGAACTTTGTCAATAACATTTTACCATCAACCAATACAATGGTGGTTGGTGGATTATTTGACGCTGAAGATTGTTTTGGAGCATGGAACTTATACAAGGCTATCGAGAAAAAAGCATCCAACAATAATAAACTCGTTATAGGCCCCTGGTTTCATGGGCAATGGGCAAGAGGCCCCGGCTCTAATTTGGGTAATGTTCAATTCGGCAGTAATACGAGCGACTGGTATGCATCTCATATTGAAATTCCCTATTTCAATTATTACCTGAAGGGAAAAGGTTCAGTGAATGATATTAAAGAAGCGAATATTTTCTTTTCAGGTGAAAACAACTGGAAACAATTTGATCAGTGGCCGCCTGCAGCGGTTCAGACAAAAAATCTTTTCTTCGAAAATGATAATGGACTAAGCTGGAATCCGCCTGCAGCAAAAACGGGTTATTCAGAATATATAAGTGATCCCGCTAAACCTGTTCCTTATACTGAAGATGTTCATTTTCACAGAACGCGGGAATACATGACGGATGATCAGCGCTTTGCTGCACGCAGGCCGGATGTACTGGTCTTTCAAACACCGGTGTTACAAAATGATGTTACACTTGCGGGCCCGTTAGTTGCAGATCTCCTGGTAAGCATCACCGGTACCGATGCAGATTTTGTAGTGAAGCTGATCGATGTATTTCCTGATATTTTCCAATATAATTCGGAAGATAAATATATCATGAATGGTTACGAGATGTTAGTAAGAGGCGAGATAATGCGTGGCCGCTTTCGTAATAGTTTTGAAAGGCCGGAAGCTTTTACCCCAAATAAACCAACACAGGTAAAATTTACCCTGCCCGATGTAGCGCATACTTTTCAGAAAGGTCATAAAATAATGGTGCAGGTGCAAAGCAGCTGGTTTCCCCTGGTAGACAGAAACCCGCAAAAATTTGTAGACATCTATCACGCTAAAGAAAGTGATTTTCAAAAAGCAACAATAAGGCTGTATCATAACAGTGCGCAAAGCAGTAAGATCATACTCCCGGTTTTAAAAAATTAATGAATTGCAACCAATGAAATATCTAATCAGAAAATTCACAGGAAAAAGTCTGAAAATAATATTTATCATAGCCGCTACGTTTTCACAGTTAGGAAGCTTTTGCCAGGATAATGTTACAAATGATGTAGCAGTTAATATTATTCCACTGCCTGTTAAAGCAACATTGAGTAAAGGTGGTTTTACTATCAACAGGAAAACTGTGATTGTTATTAATGATGATGGCGAAAAAAATACGGCTAGATTTTTACAGGCTTATATCCAAAGAATCTATGGCGTATCATTAGCCATAAAAAAAACAGCTGTAAATAATTACATCAGGTTTAATACAAAACGTTTTATAAAAGCGCCTGACCAGCCTGAACGATATAATTTATCTGTTCTGCCTTCCAAAGCAATTGTAACAGGGGATTCTTACCAGGGGACTTTTCTGGGAATGCAAAGCCTCATCCAGCTTTTACCTGTTGAAAAAAATAAACCGCTTGCCCTGAAAGCAATGGAAGTGGAAGATTATCCGCGTTTCGCATATCGCGGTATGCACCTGGATGTTGGACGCCATTTTTTTCCTGTTGATTTTATAAAAAAATATATCGACTTCATCTCTTTGCATAAAATGAATACTTTTCACTGGCACCTCACAGAGGACCAGGGCTGGAGAATTGAAATAAAAAAATATCCGCTCCTCACCCAAATTGGTGGTTGCAGAAATGGAACCATCATTGGAAAAAATCCGGGTAAGGGGAACGACAATCAACCTTACTGTGGTTTTTATACACAGGATGAAGTGAGAGATGTTGTAAAATATGCGGCCGACCGTTTTATTACCGTTATCCCGGAAATTGAAATGCCGGGGCATGGTTCTGCAGCGATCGCAGCTTATCCTTTCTTAAGTTGTTTCCCAAATGAATCAACTAAAATAAATCCGAGAGCTGCTTGGAATGGGCCCACAACAGGAAAACAGGTGCAGCAGACATGGGGTGTTTTCGAAGATGTTTTTTGTGCAGGCAAAGATTCTGTTTTTCAATTTTTACAGGACGTGATTGATGAAGTAGTTCAACTATTTCCATCTCAATATATTCATATCGGTGGTGATGAATGTCCCAAAGCAAACTGGAAACGCTGCCCACAGTGCCAACAGAGGATTGAAGAACTCGGTTTGAAAGATGAGCATGAATTGCAGAGTTATTTTATTCAGCGAATGGAAAAATATATTACTGGTAAGGGAAGAAAAATTATTGGTTGGGATGAAATTCTTGAAGGAGGCCTCGCTCCTAACGCATCAGTAATGAGCTGGCGTGGTGAGAAGGGTGGTATTGAAGCTGCGCACCAAAAACATAATGTAGTGATGACCCCTGGGGAATATGTTTACCTGGATCATTCACAAACTAAAAATGAAGACTCTGTTACTATTGGTGGTTTTACTAATGTAGAAAAAGTATATAGTTACGATCCTGTTTCTAAAGAGCTCGCACCCGATGAAGCTAAATATGTTTTAGGGGCGCAGGGTAATGTATGGACTGAATATATGGCTTCACCCGCGAAAGTAGAATACATGATCTTTCCGAGAATGAGTGCTTTATCTGAAATACTATGGTCGCCAAAAGAAAAAAAGGACTTTCCTGATTTTGAAAAAAGATTACAAGATCAATTCAGAAGATATGAGTTGTGGAACGCTAATTATAGTAAAGCAAAACTGAAGGAATAAATATCTGTTTTTACTTCATCATCACAAATTGTGATGATGAATTGTTAATGCAGACTTAGGTTGTTTTTGAGTCTGCAGACAATACGGTTAAAAATTAAACGGTTCAATTGTAATCAGATTCACTATGTAATAACCCTGTTTATTCCTAAATTTATGCAGCCTAACTCCGATTTCTCACAACTGTAAAACATTAAATGCTTGCGTATGAAAACATTCTGCGGATTGATATGCTTTTTTTTAACACCGCTCCTGCTGTTTAGTCAGTCCAACACAACTATTGCCATCATTCCGGAACCTGTTTCTGTAAACAGGACCAGCGGGGAATTTATCTTACCAAAAAATATTGTAATAGAAGCGGGTTCTCAAACAGACCTGAAACAGGTTATTTCTTTTTTAAAAGACAGGCTCTCTGTTCCAACAGGTGCCCACGTAAGTGTTGGTACTTCCAATGCAAATGCCGTTATTAAGTTGATGCTAAATAAAAGCATGGATACCAAACTTGGGAAAGAAGGTTACCAGTTATCTGTTACTCCTAAAAATATTATTGTAAGAGCTAATCAACCTGCAGGTTTGTATTATGGCGCACAAACACTGGTTCAATTATTTCCTAAGGAAATAGAAAGCGCTGAGTTCGTAAAAAATGTAAGGTGGTTCGCACCTGCTGTCGAGATAACAGACTATCCCCGTTTTACCTGGAGAGGACTAATGTTTGATGTGTCGCGTCACTTCTTCACGAAGCAGGATGTAAAGCTGTACATAGACAAAATGGTTCGGTACAAGTATAATATTCTGCACCTTCATTTAACTGATGATGAAGGATGGAGAATTCAAATTAAAAGTTTACCCAGGTTAACAGAAGTTGGAGCATGGAACGTAAATAAGACAGGGTATTTCGGAACCTTCTCACCTCCTGCTGCAGACGAACCACGAAATTTTGGCGGGTTTTACACTCAGGACGACCTCAGGGAAATCGTGCAATACGCAAAAGAAAGGTTCGTCAATATCTTACCGGAAATAGATGTGCCCGGCCATAGTCTTGCCGCAGTTGTTTCTTATCCTGAATTATCCTGCACCCCTGGCGCTGATAAATACGTTGTGCGGTCAGGTGAACAGATCATGGACTGGTCTCATGGTGCGCCACCAATAGCTTTAGTAGATAACACGCTATGCCCTGCTAATGAAAAAGTATATGTTTTTTTAGATAAAGTATTAACGGAAATGGCGCAGATTTTTCCATTCGAATATATTCACATGGGTGGCGATGAATGTCCCAAAAATTTCTGGGAAAAAAGTGAGGACATTAAAGCATTAATGCAGCGGGAAGGCTTGAAAACGATGGAGGAAGTACAAAGTTATTTTGAAAAGCGGCTTGAAAAAATCGTTTCATCAAAAGGAAAAAAATTGATCGGGTGGGATGAAATACTGGAAGGCGGGTTAGCTCCAAGTGCTGCAGTAATGAGCTGGCGCGGAATGAAAGGCGGAATAGAAGCTGCACATATGGGGCATGAAGTGGTGATGAGTCCCACCACTTTCGCTTACCTGGATTATATGCAGGCAGACCCTGTAATTGAGCCGCACATTTATGCTTCTCTTCATCTCAACAAAGCATACCAGTTTGAACCACTGCCAGATGGTGTTGATCCGAAATATATAAAAGGGGGGCAGGCAAATTTATGGACGGAGCAGGTTTATAATATGCGCCAGGCTGAATACATGACATGGCCAAGAGGCTTTGCCATCGCAGAATCAGTATGGTCGCCCAAAGAGAAAAAGAACTGGAATGATTTTGTAAGACGTGTTGAAACTCATTTTGACCGGCTGGATGAAGCTGAAACGAAATATTCACCGGGTGTTTATGACCCCATCGTCTCAGTAAAAAGAACTGTCGATAAGCAACTAAAGATCGAGTTAAGCACTGAAATAGAAGGGCTGGATATTTATTATACGTTTGATAATTCTTTTCCTGACAGGTTTTATCCTAAATATACTCAACCGCTCACCCCGCCTAAAGATGCTGTACAATTAAGATTAGTTACCTACCGTGGAAAGAAACAGGTGGGAAGACTGATCAGTATAACAATGGATGATTTACAAAAGCGGGCTCCCATAAAATAATATTTTTTTATACAAAAGAAAGCGGTGCTGTGAATTCACAACACCGCTTTCTTATTTCAGTAAACTGAATGTTTATTTTTTAATTTCTTTTATCATTACGGAGTTTAGGAATTTAACATCATCTATCCGTTTTACATTCTCTTTTATTAATTCATAACCTCTTCGCTGAAAAAAAGGCCGGGCCGTTAAACTTGCATCTGCCTGTAACTTTCTTATTCCCCAGGAAGTGGCCTGCTTTTCAATTGTTTCAAGTAACATAGTCGCTATGCCCTGTGACTGGAAATTTTTATGCGCGTACATAAAATCAATATAGCCGCTATTTGTAAATGAGGCAAAACCTACAATGCGTTTATTCAATTCCGCCACAAAAAAGTTTTGATCAGACAATTTATTCTTCCATCCTTCCACGTAATAATAACCGGACGACCACGCTTTAACCTGGTCCTTTGTGTAGTCTTTTTTATTTACGGTTATTACGGTGTCATAGAAAAGCTGACGTATACCATCGAGGTCGTCAGGTGTTGCTTTTCTTATGGTGATATTAACCGGCATTTCTTTTATTAGAAAAACTGACCCCAACTGCTCCTGATCGTCAAAAATCCCATTCCGCTCATTAATAGTACGACGATCCAGCCTGAAAGTTGCATCCACAACGGATGTTTATAAGAACCCGTAATGCTCCGTTTATTGCAAGCTATCAATATAACAGCCAAAGCAACTGGTAAAATCAACCCATTAACGGCGCCAGCAAGAATTAACAGCGTTACCGGGTTTCCCAGTGCAATAAAAATAATAGTTGAAATAATAATAAACAATGAAATAATATACCGGTAGTACTTTTCAAAAAAAGGATGCAGGGTTTTAAAAAAGCTGATAGAAGTATAGGATGCTCCCACAACCGAAGTGATCGCTGCGCACCACATAACAAAACCAAAAAAATGGTACCCTAAGTTCCCCGCTGCAAGCTGAAATACTGAACCTGCAGGGTTTGCAGCATCTAATTTTGCTCCATGCCATACAACACCCAGGGCTGCAAAAAATAAAACAAACCTCATCACAGAAGTGATTAATATGCCACTGGTGGCGCTTCTTGTTACCTGCGGAATGGCATTTATACCGGTAACATTTGCATCCAGCAGCCGGTGTGCGCCTGCAAAAGAAATATAGCCACCTACAGTTCCGCCAACAAGTGTAATAATTTTCAGCATATCAATTTTTTCAGGCCACACCGTACGATAAAGCGCTTCCCCCACCGGTGGCTGAGAAATAAAAGCGATGTAAAGTGTGAGTCCGATCATCACTATTCCCAGCAACTTGGTAAACTGGTCCATTATTTTCCCCGCTTCTTTATACCAAAAAATAGCGAGAGAAAGAATACAGCTTAGAATGGCCCCTGTTGTAGTGTTTAATCCTGTTAAAGCATTCACTCCAAGTCCGCAGCCGGCAATATTTCCTATATTAAATACGAGCCCTCCAAATGCGATTAAACATGCGAGTGCAATTCCAAGGCCCGGCAATACATCATTCGCAATATCCTGTGCTCTCCTGTTTGTTACGGTAAGTACGCGCCAGATATTTACCTGGGCGCCTATATCGAGTAATAATGAAATGAGAATAACAAAACCAAAACTCGCCATTAAGTCTGCCGTAAACTTTGTAGTCTGCGTTAAAAATCCGGGCCCTATGGCGGAAGTTGCCATTAAGAAAGCGGCGCCTAATATGGCAGAATTTTTTTTCATATTTATGATTCCGGGGTGATAGCTTTATTAATGGCTTTTGCAAATGGTAACGCATGATCACCATCACCATGAATACAAATTGTTTCTGCCAGAATTGGAATTAATTTTCCTGAAACACTGATAACATTTTTTTCTCTTATCATCTGCAGCACTTGCTTTACTACCATATCAATGTCGTGCAACAAAGCATTGCCTTCACTACGGGGTGTAAGTGACCCATCATCCTGGTAACTACGATCAGCAAAGACTTCACTTCGTGTTTTTATACCCAATTTTTTTGCTTCGCTGATAAGGCAACTTCCGCTAAGGCCATACACTATCAGCGTCTCATCAAAATCATAAACCGCATTAGCAATTGCAGCGGCCAGTGTTTTATCTTTTGCAGCCATATTATATAAAGCACCATGAGGTTTTACATGATGAAGTGTTACTTCATGAAGAGCCGCAATTGATTTCAGTACTTTTAATTGTTTTTGTACGATAGCATATATATCACCAGGAGTAGTTTTAATTTTGCTTCGTCCAAAATTTTCTCGATCAAGAAAAGAAGGATGTGCACCAATAAAAACATGATATTTTTTCGCAAGCAGAACTGTTTTATTCATGGTCATATCATCGCCTGAATGATAACCGCAGGCTATATTGGCAGAAGTAATAAAAGGCAGTATCTGCTCATCGTTTCCCGAGCCTTCTCCCATATCACAATTAAGATCACATAGCAGCATTGATAAAATTTTCTATTTTGAATTTACAGGCGTTTTGCAATTGTAGCAGGTATTTATGCTGTGCGATTAATTTTTGTTCTGCTTCAGCAAGAGTAATAAAATAAAAATTTACTTCATCATTTGGCCTCATCTGTGCAAGATGTGGCAGGTCAGCAGAAATAACATGCGCAATCCTGGGATAACCTCCCGTTGTCTGGTGATCGGCCATCAAAACAATCAATTGTCCTTCCGGCAATAATTGTATCGTTCCGAAATTAACGCCTGATGAAACAAGCTGCGAACTATCACTAACGCGGAGGGGCTCCCCTTCCAGCCTGTAACCCATTCTGTCTGCAATTTTAGAAATTCTGAAAATGCCATTACTAAAGATCGTCTTGCCTCCGCTTGTCAAACGATCCCATTCATTACCCATAATACAGGCGACCTTGCTTACAAATAAAAAAAAATCCGCTTTCCACTGCAACACTTTTACTGCTTCATCAATAAAAGGCAAAGCAGTCTTTTTATTACAAAATATCACATCATCTTTTTTCAATGCTCTTCCGTCATAGCCTCCTGCATTCGTTTTTAAATTGGTGCTATAACTCTCTATCCATTTCTCCAGTTTCATATCATCCAAAATACTTAAATAACAACGGGCCCCAGTGTTCCATCTTTTAAACTTTAGTACAGCATTTTCATTGATAAAAAGTGGCTGCAATAACGGAACGGCTATGTCATTTATATGTGGTGAATAATCTGCGCCGCTTATGCAAACTATGGCTGAAGTTTGAAACAATATTTCAGCGGCCGGAAAATGCAATTCAATAACTGGTGACGCAAGATCCTTTCCCAGCAAAACGTTCGCGAGACTTGCGGAAAATACATCCATTGCACCTGAAGGATTTATTCCCAGGTGCTGGTATCCTGTACGGCCCCCATCCTGGATCGTATCAAGTATTCCTGCTTTTATAATTTTCAAACTCATCAGTAGTAATAGAATAAAATTGTACTTCATCACCCGGTTTCAAAAGAACAGCATTTTCATTTGCTTTTTTATCAAAAATCGAAATGGGTGTGCGCCCGATTATCTGCCAGCCCCCGGGTGATGCAAGCGGATAAATACCTGTCTGTATTCCTGCAATCCCAACACTGCCTGCAACTACATTTTCTCTTGGTGATGATCGCCGGGGAACCGCTATCTTTTCGTCTACAGCGCCCATGTAGGGAAAGCCTGGTAAAAAACCGATCATATAAACCCGGTAGATTTTTTCTGTATGTAGCCGTGCAATTTCAGTAACAGTTATCTTTTTTTCCCGGGCTATAAATGTTATATCAGGACCAAAACTTACATCATAACAAACAGGAATTTTTACCCGTGTTTTGTTATGCTGTTTTGACGATGAAGTCTCTTTTATAATGTCTTTGACAAAAGATGATATGGCTTCAAAAGCGGAATCGGATTTTTTGTTTGGATTTACCAGCATCAGGTCATAATGAATGGTAATAGCGCTGTATGATGGTACAATATCAGTTACACCCGTTAATTGCTTCTGTTGAATGATATAAAATAAATCAAGAACCCTGGAGTTGATTTTATCCTCAATCAAATTTCCAAAGTCGACCGTTAATGCTGAATCCCCTAAAGCGTAAATTGTATATGGAAAACTCACTGTTATGAATAGCTGTTAGTATGTGCAGTTAAGCAGTAAAAATTAATCTTTATCCTGTAAAACATAAAACTTTAATCACATCAAATTTACTGTCGGGCAAACATTACAAAATTCTTGGTTACTTTTACAACTGGCAAAATGAGCATTCATTCACTTCCTGAGCATTATAAAAACACCGATAAGAACTAACAATGAAGCCAAAACAAACCAGTAGCAGGAACATAAATATGGTTGATTCTTTTGAAAAATTACCTGTAGAAATCTTTGATACACCTTTGGAGGGCTCCGCTTATGTAGCCAATGAAATTGCAGCCCTGATCAGGGAAAAACAAGCTGCTAATGAACGATGCATTCTTGGCCTCGCTACCGGCTCAACACCCATGACGCTTTATGATGAGCTGGTAAGATTACATAAAGAAGAAGGGCTTAGTTTTAAAAATGTAATCACTTTTAACCTTGATGAATATTATCCTTTAGATAAAGATGCCTGGCAAAGCTATCATAGTTTTATGCACAGGCATTTGTTCGACCAGATTGATATAGACCCTGCCAACATTCATATTCCTAATGCCGAATTACCTAAAGAACAGGTAAAGGATCATTGCCAGCAATTTGAGAATATGATCGAAGATGCAGGTGGTATCGATTTACAAATTCTCGGCATTGGTTTTAATGGTCATATTGGTTTTAATGAACCCGGTTCAGCCATTACTTCACGAACGAGACTTGTAACACTGGATAATTCGACGAGGCTCGCCAACTCAAGAGAATTCCAAAATATTTCGCAGGTACCCAGGCTAGCGATTACCATGGGTGTTGGTACTATAATGAAGGCAAAAAGAATTATCCTGATGGCATGGGGTAATAAAGCGGCGATTGTTGCAAGATCGGTTGAAGGTTATATTTCCGAACAGGTTCCGGCAAGTGTACTGCAACAACATGAAGACTGCACTTTTGTAATAGACCAGTCTGCCGCATCTGAATTAACACGTTTTAAATCTCCATGGCTCACGGGTGATTGTGAATGGACACCGCAAATGATCAAAAGAGCGGTAGTGCACATGGCCATGAAATTAAAAAAACCGGTGCTTAGTCTCACCATGATGGACTATAACGAAAATGGACTGGGTGATCTGCTGGTTGAAAAAGGTGATACTTATGAAATTAACCTGCAGGTTTTTTATATGCTCCGGGATAGCATTACCGGCTGGCCCGGCGGAAAAGCGGGAGCGATAATTCCCGGGCATCCTGAGCGAAGCGAGCCCTATCCTAAAAGATGCCTGATATTTTCACCACATCCGGATGATGACATCATCAGTATGGGCGGCACATTTATGCGGTTGCACGACCAGGGGCATGAAGTACATGTAGCTTATCAAACCAGCGGAAATATCGCTGTGACAGATGAATTTGTTACCCGCTTTCTTGATTTTGCTGTTGGCTTCGAACAAATGTTCGGCATCGATAATGAAACCAGCAAAATTGTCTTAAACAAGGCAAGCGGATTTCTTCAAAAAAAGAAAAAGAATCAGCCCGACACTTTGGAAATACGAAGGATAAAAGGATTGATCAGGCGCTGTGAAGCAAAAGCCACGTGCCGTTATGTTGGCATCCCGGAAAAAAACTGCCATTTCCTCAACCTTCCTTTTTATGAAACAGGTACGGTAGAGAAAAATCCTATGAGTGAAAAAGATATTGAGATCACTATGGATCTTTTGAAAAAGATCAAACCGCACCAGGTGTATTGCGCAGGCGACCTGGCTGATCCGCATGGAACGCATAAAGTTTGTCTTGATATCATCTTTGAAAGTTTAAGGCGCCTGAAAAATGAAGGCCAGGAATGGCTGAAAGACTGCTGGGTTTGGCTCTACAAAGGTGCATGGCAGGAATGGGATATTGCTGATATTGAAATGGCAATTCCTATGAGCCCCGACCAGGTAATGAAAAAACGTTATGGCATTTTTATTCATCAGTCCCAAAAAGATGCGGTTCCCTTCCAGGGTACCGACAGCCGTGAATTCTGGCAAAGAGCAGAAGACAGGAACGGTAATACTGCGGATGTGTATTCCCAATTAGGCCTTACAAAATATGCAGCTATGGAGGCTTTTGTAAGGTGGCATCATTAGTTTTCGGCGTTCTGCGTTTGGTTTTCGGTTTTCGGTTTTCAGATTTCAGAACCGTAACAGTAGTGAAGTCTTTTGATGAGGCAAAGCTGAAAACTGAAATCGAAAGCTGTATTCTGAAAACCGAAATCCGGAAACCACGCTGGAAAATTGCGCTCATTCTAAGTTGATTTTAATTCCCATTAATCTTTTTTGCTGATTATCCATGTTAGATTTGCCGTATGGGGCTTAAATCGTTCAACCTTAATGTAATAGAGGACTTGCAGGAATATGGCAGGAAAGAACAGTTACAAGCTGTATTTGCCATGTTTGAAAAGGAGTTGCAGAACGGTAACGTCTTACTATTTCAAAGGCGCTTTATGAATGCCGAAGCCGAGAGTATTATAGAAATAAAAACCATTGAAGAGTTCCTGCTTTTCAGTAAAAGATTTTTACCCGTATACCAGTAAAAAAAGCTGCTTCCTTTGCAGAAAGCAGCTCACCTCATATTCGTAGCAGACCCGAATTCTGATCGTTTATTACCTCAGGTCTGCGTCTTTTACTTAATAATTATCGTGCCATCAATCAACCAGGTTTGAGATCAGGTTTTTTAATTTTGGTATATTGAAAGGCTTCCTCATAAACAAGCTTCCCGGCATACATTCAAGATCCTTATCAGCAAGATCAAGTCCAGACATCATTACAATCGGGATATAGCGATAACGGGATCTTTCATGGAGCTCCCTGCATAAGTCGCGGCCGTCCTGGTCCTTTAAAAAAACATCCATGAATATTAGTGAAGGATTCATTTGATTGATCTCTCCTATCAGGTTATGCCCATTGGCAAGCGGGTAACAATTATAACCAAATGATTTTATCAGTCTTGCGAAGGTGAGCAGGAAATCTTCATCATCATCTATAGCCATTATCGTCTTCATAACGTTCACTTCCACAAATCTTTAGCCACTTTAGCAGTTTCACGGGGGCTAACGATATGCTTACGAGGCTTATTTTTTCTTCCTGGGTTGAATGAATTTATTTTCCAGCATATCCTTACGCACCTGGTTTACAAAATCGGGATGCTCTTCCCTGATTAAATCGGCATTTTTAGAATTATAATATCCCGCTTTTGTCATTTGAGCAATTCGCTCTTTGTCGCAATCCTTGCAGATTGCCATTTTGCCATCTTTTGATCTTTCATCCTGGTAAAATAATTTAGCTGCTTTTATTTGCCTGCAACTGATGCATTGCTTAACCGTTTCCATATCTGCTGTATTTGAAATGGTTGTGTGATGATATATTTTGGTGTAATAAAAATCATACCAGCTGACCATACGGCTGCCAAAATTTCATTTTCTCTTCAAGCGAATTTTTTTTAACAGTGTTTTTGGTACAGTAATTTCTTTACAGTTACAAACTCAGGTTATTCATGTATAAAGCGATCAGGAATCTTGCGGCCTTTAAAGAGGGCCAGCTTTTGGTAAAAACCAAAGAATTTTTCCCGGAACACATGATTCCAGCTGTGGCAGCGGAACAAAATGAGTTTTTTATAGTAAAGGAAGTAGAACAGGACAAGATCATTTTTCAGCGGGCAAAGGTGCAGGGAAAGGGGAAAAGTATTCTTTACTCCAGCGAAGAAATACCTATTAAAGAGATATTCACAGGTTGCTGCTGGTATGTAAGAAATCTAAAATGAACTCTCTGGAATAAGGTTCCCGGGATATTTGCACGATAAACTAAAGCGGGGTACTTGCCGTAAATCTCACCTGTATTAATTCCGCTTGTATTGAGTTGGGGATTTTGTTTAGCTTTAATATTGCATCCTCACACCACCCCTTGAAGATACCCTCTATGAAAAAACTTCTCATTGCAGAAGATGATAAAGTAATTGGCGAACTTATTCAGCACTTCCTTTCCGCAAGTTTTAAGGTAAAACGGATCAAGAACCCGGATGAAATCCTCCGGACTGTACATGAAATGCAGCCCGATATTATTCTCATGGATATTCATATGGGGAATATGAATGGAAAAGATATTTGCAGAGTAATAAAAACCCAGGCTCATACAACACATATTCCTGTTGTTCTGATGTCAGCCTCAAACATAAAAGACGAAGATTTTGCGGATAGTCGGTATGATGCATTTTTAAAAAAGCCTTTTAGCATGCATGACCTGGAAGCTACTTTGAAAAAATTGGTAGCAGGAAAAGCATCACAGGAATAATCCAGGTTTATGCGATCCGGGCTGATTGCCTGTAAGCAGCTTCAGCAGCTAATAATCCTGATCTGGTTATGGAATAAACCATGAAAGACGGATATTTTCTTTCGAGATAACCCTCCTCCTCAAAAGTTTTAAAATGGTCCTCAATGCATTGCTGGTCACATCCTGAGATATCGCTTATATTTTTAGGAAACAGTGGCAACAGGCTATTGTCCTTCACAATTACATAGATCGCTGCCAATATTTTTGTTTGCATGTTGAACGCGATATTAGAAAAGTAGAAGAAAAATTTTTTTGCTTAATCAAAGAATCAATCCTGTTAGAAATTGTTTAAGAAAAAAAATCGATTAGAAGGAACAGCCATTTTGAGCAAACAATATACCAGACAGCGGTGAAATGTAATCAGGCAAATTAAATTTCACTGAAGAAAAAGTTTAATTTTTATTATAATCAGTTCTAAATACGGTCTCGTTATTGTGTAGCTACAGTAATGAAATAATACCGCATACATAATGGCAATCGAACTGACCTCACTTAAACAATTGCATATAGGTCAGGTTTTGATTAAGACAAATGAATATGTATCTCCAACAGAAGTAAGACAGCAATTCAATGAGCCTAATAATATGTTCATCGTTCTGGCCTTCAATGATAAGACCATCGTGTTGAAAAAAGCATGTTTCCATAAACAAGGTGGGAGGATAGAATATTCAGTGAAGCATTTCATGTGAAGACTTCTTCCGGAACTGTTTCTGGTTTGTAAGGAAGTCAGACCTCTACCCCCGGCTTTAACGTTTCAAAACATGCAGCAGCCAGTTCCCAAAGCACCAAATTAAGGGAGGTTCATCTTGAATAATAAGCAGGCAACAATATCTGGATCAATCATTGCCTTATATAAGTATGCAAAAGGAATCGAGGTATATGAAATGACTTATATAGAACAAATACGATTAGCACTATTACAAAAGCAGTTTATAGCTGAGATTCATAGGTTTAACAATGCAATCGCCCATCAACTTTCCTCAGAAGAACTCAATCAAATTAAACAAAGGATAGATAAAATATCCAGTCAAATAGCAGACTTACGGGCAACATATTTCCCCGAATGTATCAAAAAGAATTAGACGTTTTTTTAAATACTGAAGTTAAAGAGCTTTTTATTTTCACCTCAAAATCCACCTTCTATGTACAATGCCATAACAAATGTTGAAGCTTTCAATGAAGGACAATTACTTGTCCGTACAACTGAACCTCAACCAGTTTCTAAGATTCCTTCCATTGCATCAAAACAAAATGAATTTTATGTAGTAAGGGAAGTGAATGCGGAAAAACTTGTGCTGCAAAAAGCCATCATCCTGGGGAAGGCTAAACCAATCCAGTATACCGTTGAGGAGATCCCTATTACCGATGTTTTACAATGTTATTGGTATGCAATGAATTAATATATAGCCTTAATGCTTGCAAATTTCCCACTCCCATCACCTTAATTGTTCTGCACTATTGAGTTTAATTTCCTGCATTCCTTGAATAAGTTGCATGGTCGCTAAATTTTCTTTTGCAGCGGCAGAAAATCGCTTCCGATCGATTTCTCGGCGATGCTTTAAAAACAAGCTAATCCAAACGAAGTAAAATATACTACCTACACAAAATATAAAGAACACCTTAGAATTATAATTTAGTAGTACAAATGAGAAGATCAAGAGATTAGCGACTCAAAAGAAATTTGTTTCCCTGTTCGATCTTTTAACGTGAACGGCGGCGCTGGCTCTTCAATTACTAACTGGTTAATGTTTGCAGCCTTATTTTTTTGCGCTTTGGATGCTATTACTTTGAAGTCTGTATCCCAGTCTGTCGGGTAAATAAAAACGTTGGGAGATTTCATACTGGCTTTTGAGCAATGCAAGATTGGGAATCAAAAATTCAAAAGCAGTGTTTAACCAGTGTTTATATTTTAATATCTCGCATCCAGCTATCTCCGAGAGTTGCGTGAAGACTGCTGCTGCCTGGATAGCTTTATCTGCTCGAAAAAAATCATGCGCAACAGCTTGTTCAGTGCCGGTAAACAAGTTTGCACACTCAATAGTTTGCATCAAATCATCAACGCGTTTCATGTGTTCTGGTACTGCTACTTGTTTTTTAAAGATGGCAGTATAAAATAAAACATCATACAGCCATTGTTCTCCTCTCATAAAATGAACTATAAAGCTGCACCTGTCGTTACCGGCAAGCTGTTCAAACTTAAGATCGAATTCCATTGCTGGTACCAGAGAAAGCCCAGCAACCTTTCTTCGATTGCATGAGTAAAGCCCAGCATCTCCAGCCGGGCTTTGAGCATTACTATATTCTTTTCATTCATACTACTCATTTTTTTACTCAGGTCATAAAATGGTAAATCCAAAAGGATTATCCAATGCTTTGTCCTCTACCTTTCCTCCTGTTCTTTTTTGGAAGGAGGTTGTGGCTTTTCGTTTTTTTTGGGAGCAGGTCTTTTTTTTTGTCATTCTTTAGCGAAGCACCAGGCTCCATCACCATCGAAGCTTCTTTACTTTGGTTATGCTCTGTTCCATCCTTTCCTATTTCTTTCACCTGGCCTTGTGCCTCCTCCATTTTTCTTTCATCTGTGGGTGCAAGCCCATAACGCTGGTTCATTTTTTCAGAAGGCACGTACAATTTTTTTTCGTCCTTGTCATACATTTTCAGGGTCTTGAACTGCGGATCTGCAGTAATAAAAACAGCCTGCTCTTTACGATCTTTGATCAGGGTCGCTTTTGCCATGTTTCCTTTTTTAAGTGAAGCAATCAAAGTTTCCATTTGCTCCGGGTTTGAAAGCTCCTTAAATGGGAGACGCCCCAATGCCTCTTTCACGTCGAAGCCAAAATTCTCATTGAAGTGTTTGAACTTTGCGTTGCCTTTATCATCACGGTTGGAAAAATCCAGCTTTACCCACGTTTTATACGCTTCTCCTTCCTTTGGTGTGATCTCTTTATGGACACATCTTCCGTTCATGAGATTGCATGCCTCTTTGAAGGTGATACTTTGCCCTTTGTTGTTAATGAAAAAAGTTTGGCTCGCATCAAGTTTATCACTTTTCAGGGTGGCGTCGTACTTATTAAAAAAGTACATTTCATTTCCATCTTTTTCAGATTTTTTAAAATGCAGGACCGCTTCCATTTTGTCTTTTCCGAATTCATGCATGGTCGCAAGTTGAAAATCAGGCATGCCAGTTTTCATTTGTCTTTCTAATTCTTTGTTGAGTCCTTCACCGAAGCCTAAATTCAGCAACTGCTTTTGCAGGTACTCCAGATTGTTTGCATTCATAACATTTGTTTTTATGGTTGTTTAATAATGCGGTTTTGCATTTCTACAAGGTTTGCCCGCGTGATAAAATTTTTTTTCACTTTTATTTGAAGGTTTCTGCCAACTCCTTTTTCCGTTAACACGATCGTTAATAATTGGTCGTCCGGGATGGTAAAGGGTGTCCAGGCGATAATTATTTCATGACCGCTTTTCCCTTTCACGCGGGCGGTATCTCCCTCTATATAAAGCGGCTGGACCTCCCTCTCCTGCGACGCGGTACGTTTGGTTTGTCTGTGACTACTTAAATAAATCTGTAGTCGTTCTATGACGTAAATAATATTGGAATGGTTCTCTACTTTTATTTTGCAAAAGAGTATATCATCAATTACATAAAAGCCGCTCAGCTCCATACTAACATTACCGGTCCGGTACTTTACTCCATATATGGTCGACTTTACATGTCCGACTGCATGCGCGTAACTAACCAGTACACTATCTGTGTTGACGCTATTAGCATTATTCAGATTAATGTTCAGGTGCTGCGGAGCTATATGATAGCTCACTAGGAAAGAATAGAACTTTCCATCGAGCGTTACAACCGTGAGGTTCGTTTCTTCTGCAAAAGGCTCTTGAGCTTTAACACGCAGAATATTTTCCGATGATTTCTGTACGATGAGTTTTTCAATCCCCCGATCTATTGAAGAAATGTTGGAAGGGAAAACGAGATTCGTTGTCCTCGTATCGGATACTTCGATCTTCATGGATTCAATGTATCGCTGCGCAAATCCGCCGAATCCTGTCATCAACATTACTATCATAAAAAACATTCGTTTCATCACTACTCGTTTTCTTTTTCCTCATCATGCAGCATTACCCTGTAACCTGCCGGAACAGTAACACTCACCTGTTTTATCTTTTTAGTAAAGAGATTTTTTACAGCCCCAATACCAGTATGCAATAATTGTCCTTTTAGGGAAGGATCTAAACCAGCAACTTCCAGTGATTGCAAACCGTCACTTGCCGACTGTTTCACAACATCGCTTGAAAGCGATCCTGGAACATAAATTCCTTCCAGTCCATCCATATCGTAAACTGAAATAGAAACGCTCATCAATTGATTGTCCTTTCGTACGGACGGAACAATGATTTTCATTCTTTCCCTTTCAAGAGAGGTGATACCAAAAACTAAACTTCCCGAAGGAATAACCACATTAGGTAAGCGCATGTCGCTGAGTAATCTCATCCTTACGACAGAACCGGGTTGCAGTTTCTGCGAGGCTTCCATGACTGCGGTTACGGTGTTACTGGTTGTGTTATTTGCTTCACTATAGAAGAGTCGTTTTTGAGACGGCTCATGTTTTCCAAAAAAAGTATTATCGTTTTCGACAGCCTCATTATTAAAGCTGGTCTTCGCAATAGTCTTTTTAGCCTCAGGATGTTGTATCTCCTTTATTTTATCAAGCATCTGGCTGAGTTGTTCCAGCTCAGGATCTTTTTCTTTGCTGGCTATTGGTCGCTGCTCTGCTTCTGCAGGCCTGGTGTATTTTTGAACGTCGCGAACTTTCATTTTATCATTCGCAGGTTTATTGGGATGCAGAATAATTTCCGTATCCTTCAAAGCATTTAAATAAGGATCGTCTTTCCTCTCCAGTTCTTTTTTTGCAGAATCCGTTTCAGCGGCTTCATAAAAACTCATTTTGGTTACCGGTGCTTCTTTTTTCAGCACCGCATCCGGCAGCTGCAGGTTGAGGCCGCTGGCAGTTACCGTGGCATTACCTGTCTTTCCATTCATCAACCAAAACAAAACGGTAATAAATGGCATCAACAGCAAAGGCAGTATGGTAAAAAAACGGCGCCGCTGCAAAAATTTTTGACTATGTGATAAAGTGTTCATCTGATCTCCGTTTTTAAATCTTTATTATCCAGTGTTTCAAAACGCTCGATTAAAAACCCGTGGGGGTTCCGGTCAGAGCGGGCCACTAATCTTAACTTTCCCTGGGTAACGAGGTTGCGTGTAACAATAGAAGCGGGCCTGATGATTCTCATTTTAGCGTAACAACAAAATGAATAAGGCAATTCGGTGGTATTTATAGTCACGCTGTCTATAATAATTTTTTGGCTGATGTTGCCGGCTATGACTTGCGAATAATAGCCCGCCTCCCTTAAACTATTGTATTGTTTC
The DNA here is from genome assembly GCA_028288595.1 of Chitinophagaceae bacterium. Lineage (GTDB taxonomy): Bacteria > Bacteroidota > Bacteroidia > Chitinophagales > Chitinophagaceae > JAQBNK01. Next base: position 10,723 of record JAQBNK010000003.1, on the reverse strand, counting down.
TTAGCCGTTCCGTCAGCGAGATAAAGCGCTTTTGAAATATTATTTTCAATGACTTTATCATCCGGGTCGAGTGTAAAAAACAAATTGTGGAAGGTGCTGACGTGATCCCGTGCTTCGATAGTCATATTTTCTTCTCTCGATGCTCCGGAAGCAATCAACACTTTATCGCCTGTGAGAACATAGATCCTGTCCTGCAATTGCTGTGATAAAATGTTACTGCGATAAAGCACGAAGCCTGACAATGTAAAACAGGCCGTTACAACCAGCAACGTAAAAGATCTTACATGACGAAATGCTGTATCAATATTTTTTGCCTGTTTGAACATATTAACTTCCTTTAGTTGCTCTTGAAATAATCATTACTGACAGCATTTTCGCTCATGTTATTTTTCATCTGGGAATTCCTGTTACCGTAACTATCTGAGGACATACTACTATTGTTTGAATAGGAAGAGGTTTCACTCCGCCCGGTACTTGCTAACGATGTAATCGATGAAACCTTGTGAAGTAATGCATTGCCCCCTCCTGCATTGACTATATAATTAGCCACAGAAGGGACGGTAAAAAAACCGGCGATCCCGATTAAAAGGAACATGAGGTAGGCAAGGTTAGTCATGATAAAATCAGTGGAGCCAGCATGCTGGTCCGCGAGGATCATATTGGCCTGAATCTTCGCAAGCATGGCCCCGAAAATGTTGGCCACCGGTAGCCAGAGATAGATATTAATATACCTCGCCAGCCAGACTGTTACGGTATGTTGAAAGCCATCGAAAATTGCCAGCGCGAATACCAGCGGTCCGAGAATGGTCAACACAACTAAGTAAAATGTGCGGATAGTATTAATGCAAAGGGTGGCTGTATCAAATACCAGCTCAAGAAATTCCCTGATTAGTTCCCTCCCCCAGCTTAAGGGACTGAGAGATTGCATGGAGACCGGCGTATTATTTTTAATGTCAAGGTATCTTTTGATAGCATCATTGGATCCTTTGACCATCGAATAAGTGATAGTCACCGTGGGTTGAAGCACGGCGTTAATGAGCGACATAACAGAAGGGAAAATCAGGATGCAAAATCCAAGTGCAAATGGTCGGAGCAGCGGATAAAGATCAACCGGCTCCGCTGCAGCAATATTTTTCCATACCCTCGACCCAATATACCAGAGCGTTGCAAACCCGCCGATGCCGCGTGCAATGCCTATCAGCCCCGAACATAAAGGGGTCATATCATCGTAAAGTTTGTCAAGGATATAATGGAAACCTTGCGAACTTCCTGATACGCTCTGCGCCGTAGCCAAAAGAGGAAAGCAATAAACTAATAAGATGCTGAATAGCTTTTTCATTCTCACAGCCCGTTTAATTTTCTTAAAGCATTCACATCCCTTTTTTGCTGCAGGCGCAAAGACATAACTCGTTCATTGTTTTTATTTAGGGCCTGGACGTCTTCTAATCTTTTTACGATACTGACATTTATCAAGTTAATTACCGCGAGCCGCTCAGCGTCTGTCATTCTCAGAACTTCGGGCTGAAGCACTAATCTTAACTGTTCCATGTCTGCCTTTCCTGCTTCTATTATTTTGGCGGCCAATTCTCGTATCGCTGATAATTCAGCACCAGCAAACACGGAAGATGCAACCAACCTTTTATAACCGGCCTGCCATTCACTGTTTATCAGGTTCCAGTTTGTATTGATGCGGGTTGTCGAAGGATCACGTTGAACAGCTGGATCGACCTGGAGTTGCGCATCGAGAAATTTTTTATGCAGGTCGAAATTGCTTTTTGAGAGGTCTGTCACCTTATTATACCCTTTCTGCAAAACCTCGTAACCCTGTTTCATTTCGCTCAGCATCGCTTTATACTGAGCCAGTTTTTCAATATCCAGTTTCAGTTGCTGCAGCTCCTGTGATTGCGCCCCGGCATTAAAACTCAAAAACAACAAATAGATAATTGCTATTAAAGTTTTCATTGTAGCTCATTTAATTGTTTAAGTAATTTGATTTCGTTGTATTGTTTTGTTCGCTGTTCCATAATGCCCATAATCACGCCGTTCACTTTCATCACCTCATCCAGGCAATCATTCATTTTATCGGAACATCGTGCAATTACAGAAAACCGCTCACTGTCTTTCATTTGGGATTTGCCAATGCTTGTCACTGTTTTGAGCAGCAATAAAATGTGTTCACTCCGGATAACTATACCGCTATAAATTTTCCTGATACTATCTATTTCATGAGACTTGAAATGCGGACTTAGCTTAATGGTCGAAAAAGTATTTTTATATCCATTCACTATTTCCAACTGCCTGGAAAAAATTTGTTTTACCTGTGCCGCTCCACTGATCGCACCTTTCACCTTCCTTAACTCTTCGTAATAATCCTGGTATAAATTTTTTTGTTTAGCTACCCATTCACTCATCTCAGCTAACTTGATGCGGGATAGTTCGTGCTCGATAACCTGCTGCGCCTGTTGCAGCCAGATCGTATGATTTTGGAGTTCCTGCACCTTCAGGTCAATTGCTTTAATCACTTTTGCAAGTGCGGCGCTTATCGGATCAACAGATTGTGCCTGCATGGAGTGAAACATAAACAGGAAAACAAAAACCATCAGCAGGGATCGAATGCCTTTTTCTATACTCCCAAACTTTGCCGAGGCGGCAACCACTTTCATCTTTTCTTTTTCTTCCGTAGTATAAGTGAGGTATTCTTCCGGCGACACTTCCACCCTGTACACTTTACTTGCCACTCCACCCAGGGAAATAAACACTTCTTTATATTTCAGCGAAGGATCATTGGCTTTATTAAGAGAGAGTACAAGTGCAACTTCCTTATCTGTTAAACCAAGAAGCTCCTGCACCTGGGTAAATTTGTTTTGATACTTCGATTGATCGAGAAGAATTTTACAATCGGCATTATTGATAATTGATTGCTTGATAATATCAGACGATAGAATATCTTCTATTTCCTGTGTCACCACGATGGCTTCTCCAAAATGTTTTCGCACTGTTTTATACAGGTACTTAATATATTCCGCCATGCCGGCGCGGGCAATCGCTTTCCATGCTTCTTCAATGAGTATCACTTTGCGAACACCTTTTAACTTACGCATCTTTGAAATAAAAAGCTCCATGATTATCAGCGTCACGATAGGAAACAGGATGGGGTGGTCTTTGATATTATCGAGCTCAAATACGATGAAAGATTGTTCAAGTAAGTCCAGTTTCTTATCTGCGTTTAAGAGATAATCAAACTCACCTCCTTTATAGTAGGGTCTTAGTACATACAGAAAATTAGCAACATCAAAATCCCGGTCACGCACTTTTTGCGATTGCAAAACGATCACAAATTCGTCGCGCAGGAATTCATAAAAAGAATTAAAACAGTGGAAGGCAACACGAGCTTCATAATAGAGTTGAAGTGCACTGGACAGCGCTACGTATTCACTGCGGTTAAATGATTCATCATCTTTTTTCCATAGAGCCAGCAGCAGGGCTTTGATACTTTCTTTTTTTTCTGTATCCAGCGCCCTACCTTCTTCTATGTTAAAGGGATTGAATGAAATGGGTTCAGTGTCAGAATAAGTAAAATAATAGCCTCCCCGCATTTCACATAAACCGCGGTAGGAATGACCCACATCAACGATGACAACATGAGCACCGCATTCATGGTAGGCGCGGTTAAAGTGATTGGTAAAAAAAGACTTGCCGCTTCCCGATGGGCCAATAATAATTTTATTGCGGTTAGTGATGATGCCTGCATCCATTGGCTCATCTGAGATATCGACGTGCAATGGTTGACCGCTAAGCCGGTCTCCCAGTCGGAGACCGATGGCACTGGCAGAGCTTTCATAATTTGTTTCCATGTTGAAGAAACAGCAGGCCTGGTTAGAAAAACTATCGAACGTATCATTCATGGGAAAGTCAGCGGCATTGCCGGGGATCCCGGCCCAGAAAATTTGAGGCGCTCCTGCAGTTTCTATTTTTGGAACGGCATCGATCTGTGATATCACCGAAGAACACAGGTTTCGAACAGCTTGTAACTGTCTTGTATCGGTTGTCCACACCAGAATATTAAAATGCGCTTTCACTGGTAATCTCTGTTCTGCTATTGTTTCATGCAAAAATTGATCTGTCGCATCCCTTGCAATTGCATTCTCCCTTGAATAGGCAGAAAGTGATTGCAGGCGCAATTTTTTTCTTTCCAGCTTTTTGATAGTGGCTTGTGTGTCACCAATGAATATATATTGCGAGTATAAATGGTCGCAGTGTAATAGTTGTCCAAGAGGAGCGGCGAATCCTATGGAGAACTTTGTTTTATCCGTTGAATAATTTGGGTATGTCACTCTCGATCCTGTATAAGCAGGTAAGCATTCAGGCTCGCAAAGCGTAAAGAGACAAGATGACTTCTCGCCTATTTTTATTCCATCATCAAACTGGATATCCCGCAGTGTTGCATCTTTTCCTAAATTCAGGTAGTGGTTAATATAATGAACGAGCTGCTCATCCGTTAGCCTTTCAGGATCAACAAAGCCACTATCTTTTAATATCTGCATGAACTGCTCAGCGACAGAATTAAAATGCGCAAGAAAATTTTTATCAAGCGCCTCGACAGGAACGATACTGCTCCTCAGCAAAGTTGAAAACATCGAAGTGCTGATCTTCCTGCCCTTCGGTTTTTTAGTGAGCAGCAAATAACATTCATGTTTTAAATAGGGCCTTTCATTAAAATATTTTTCACTGCTCCTGGATAAAAAACTTTGATCACTGGAAAAATCTGCACAATAGCTTTCTTCAGTAAACCAGTCCTGTTTGCAAACAATAGTCTCTGCAGGAAGTATCCTCATTGCTTTGACCCACGATTGATGGAGGGCTTCATACTGTTCTGTACCAAGTGTAAATATTTCAGGCAATTGCACCTTGAATGCGATCGTGATATCGCCCATCTTTGAAAGTATCGCGCTGTTTTCAACAGCATATATGGGTAGTATTTCATTTAAGTTTTTCATATAAACCTCCCCTCACATTTAATCACTTTAGGAATATATTTTCCCGCCATCTTCTTCATCATTCCATGCTCACCATACTTTCCACTCATTTGATAAACCTGCCTGAATAAGGCAGCGCCTATAACAAAAACAAGCAACAAACAAATCATAACATTCACACCCGAGATATAAAGCAGCGCAAATAGCAAAAGCAATACTGCGAGCCCGATCCCAAACCACCAGATATACTGTCCTTTCAATCCTTTAAATTCAACGGGCTTATTCACGCTTTTATTAATTGCATAAATGCTGCTCATAATTTCCTCCTCTTGCCGCTTCTTACTCTTTTCTTGGGAAGCAGTTCATGCTTTTTTTCTTTGCTGTCTTTTTTATCTCTTAGTACTAAGGGAATATTTTCAATCATAGCAACCAGTAACGGGTTATCCTCTTTCCATTTATCAATCATCCGCTTAAAACCCACCGGATCCATTTGTTTAAGCATTGGTAGTTCCAGTTCCAGCAGGTCTTTGCGACTATCATACTCCTGCATCGTCCCATTAAACAGATTCTTTGTTTGCGGGTCGAAACAAAGAAGAAAACCTTTTTCAGTTTCGTATAGGTCATCTATGGAAAAGCGATTCATAAAATTGTGCACCTGCCGGAACTCGTTTAATCGCAGGTCAATATAAAAATCAACGCCGCCGATTTCGATCTTCGGCAGTTCTCTTGGTCCTGTGCTCATATGCCAAAGAATGCGCGGATGACGGTTACTACCACTACCAGGAATACGCAACTGCCAAACCATGCCGCCGCTACTTTACCGGTATCGTGATCACCGGCGTTCCACTTCTGATAAACTTTCACCGCACCTATTAGACCGAGGATGGCTCCTATCGCGTACATCAGCTGAGTGCCGGAATTAAAATAGCTTCTCACTTTTGTGTTCGCATCGAGGATACCGGCGTTACCATCCTGCCCAAAAACAGCAGCCTCATAAAACAGGGACAGGAACAAAGCCACCATTTTTTTCATTTTCACGTTTTTCATAAAATCATTTTACATTTTTAAAGTGTCTATTACTTCTCTTTCTGTTTTTCCCTTTCAAAGAGAATGCGGCTTATTAAAGACTGCAACTTATTTCACTCTTTCCTTTGGTTTTTACTTCCAAACAGGGCCCGCCATTTTAGCAAAAGTTCCTGGCTGTAAAATATTTTTGCAATCACTGTACAGTAACTAAGAGTAAGACCGCCTATCCCTATAAAAAATTCTATCCAAGTAATCATTCTCAAAAAGTTTTATTCAAAATTTCCGAAACTTAAATGCAGTGTGAAACCGTAAGAATTTTGAAACGGCGAAATAGCAACCGCTTTTCCAAAAGGAATTAAATAATGAATATCAATTCCCCATGACTGATCATCAACCAGTCCTTTATATCCTGCACCCAGCGAAAAATATTTCCGGTTGCCTTTTAGTGGGTTTTCGAAACTTACCCCGCTTCTCAGGAAGAATTGATCAGCAAACCCAAATTCACCGCCGAAAGAAAATCTGATAGCTTTCCAGTCTTCTTTAATCAGCCTGTTCACATCAACAGTGATTGAATATTTATTATCTGTCTCAGGATCGATATTCGAAAAGGAAATACCAAGACCGGCATCAGCAGGAAGAGCAGTAGAAACGTTTTCAAGGGTCACCTTCGGCCCTAAATTCGAAATCATCACTCCCCATTCTAATTTGCTTGATGCATCTCCCAGCTCTGCATACCCGTAGTAACTGATGTCACCCGAAACACTGAACTTATTTTTTCTCGTCGTGGTAAAAACATTTTCACCAAGTAAATGAAACGCTGCGCCAAGGGATCCTCTTTTTCCCATCTTTAAAGCATAACTACCCATCACATTGTATTCACTTGCATTGTAATTGGTAAGCGTCGCGCCATTATCATCCTTCACCGAAATATTGCCTAAGTTTAAATAACTCACCGCCGCACCAAAACTTGAAGAGGAAGAAGCACTAACCATATAATTAGCATTGATAAACCGCACGTCATTTGTCACTGCTTTCATCCACGGCAGGTAGGTTACCGATGCCTGGTGCTTGTTTAAAATGAAAGCTGACTTAGCCACATTATAATAGAGTTGCTGGTTATTTTCTGCAGATGCGATACCTACGTTTCCCATGGATAATCCCCTGCTGGATGCTAGTATTCTTAATGAAGGGAATGCAGTAATGGCAGGTGAAGGTTGTTGCGCAAATAATGTACAGGGAAGCAGCATTATGAGCATCAAAATATTTTTCATTGCGCGATAATTTGCCTGTGAATAGTATCAGATTCCAGTCCTAAATCATCTTTCACATAAAGTGCGATGTCATGTGGGCCCCTCGAATGAAAGTTCCAGTGCATGACAGCTTGCGTGGTAGTAATCCACTGCCCGTCTACAGAGTAGTGGTAAGTTTGAATGATTCCATCTGGATCCTGGCTGATAGATGCGTCGAAGTAATAGTGCCAGTTCTGCGGCGTGTATTCGACGAGGTTGTAAAAGAAACTGGGAGTTGCCGCTTTATTTGCCAAAGCATTTATGATGAGTTGCTTTTGCGTCGTCTTTCCGAGTTGATCGGTTAAATAAAAATCAACTGAATAAACGCCTGCGGTATCACTGTAGCAAAAGAGGTTGACACTGTCAATGACAATAATGGCCTGCCCGCTTTTTATTTCTGAGCCACGGTATGTAAAATGCACGCTCGGGTTCGGAGCAGAAAATTGAATATTCAGCTGGTGACTGGCATCAGCAGCATAAACAGAAAATTTTCCTTTGTTGCTGCCATTGATATTCGTATAATCTTTTTCCCGGATGGTTAGCACTTCTTTACTTAAGCCCAATTGCGGTTTGGGTGCCGCATCAGAAATGGATTTGTATTTATCACTGCATGAAGCAAGTAATAAACAGAACACAAGAATTTTTTTCATAAGAATTAGTATTTAAAAAGTTTTTCGTAATGAATTTGATTATTATAAAATGAGGTGATGACATAAACAACGCCAGGAGTTAAACCAGAAATATTATCAAGTGTAAAAAGGTGCTCTCCCTTGACTGCTGTATAATTCCATCTTCTGACCCATCTTCCATCGATGGTAAAAAGGTCTAGGCTGATCTTCTCGTCTCGGTTTAAGATCATGGAAACTTTTAAGTGATCTCTGAATGGTATAGGGAAAACGTTCCAGTCTTTCAAATTGCCGGCAAATGATTTGTTAGCGATTGTATCTCTCTTCATTGCATCGACATGCAGGTAGCCTGTAAACGTCGAAGCACAATTCCTTTCACTTACAGCTGTAACAAAAACTTTCAGACTGTCTCCACTCCTGTAATAATTTTCACGCACCACATTCGCCGCACCTGAAGCAGTATTTCCATTACCTAAATCCCATTGATAACTCACAGCATTTGTTACATCAGCGGTGAGGGTGGCCTGCGCACCATAAGCGATGTGCGCAGGCTCGATTTTTAACTGGCCAGCCGGGAACTCAGTATCATCAGCTTTGACAACAACATTTGTGCTGTCAGTGCATCCTCCTTTTTCAACCTCCACATGATACTGCCCGGCATAAGCCGAAAAAATGCTGTCCTCACTCACTACCCTCCCATCATCCCTGTCAGTCCATCGCCACTTATCAAATCCTCCCCCTGCGGACAATTTTGTTTTTCCTTCACGGCACACATGGAAGTATCCTGTGATCACGGGTGTCGGAATAGTGCCCGTGGTAATTTTGATCGTATCTGAATTGGCTCCTGCGGCGCATCCGTTAACAGCACTTGGAACGACGTAATAATTTCCTGCCTGGTTTACCATAATGGTATCAGCATTGCTGCTCTTGAAAAACGAGCCATCCTTGTACCATGCGTAAACATTGCCAGCTGCATAATTTGAAATAGTGATTGGCGTTGCATCGCCATTACATAAATGTTGCACCGGTGCAGCGATCACTGCACTTTGTGGTTGCGCGTTGATTGTAATCGTTGCACTTGCGCTAACAGGACTCGAACATCCGCCGTCACTCACGCTAACGAGCGAATAAGTAAATGTTCCCGCACTGGCAGTTGACTGCGGAATACTGGCCTTGCTTCCTGTTGCAGTTTGTACCGCTCCACCATTAATGGTGTAAGAGAAAGTATAGTTGCCGCTGCCACCGTTACCCGTAATTGTAATGACTGGTGAGGGACTATTTTGACAAAGGGTTGCTCCACCACCAATCGTTGCAGTTGGCAATGTCTTCACCACTACCGTTGAAGATCCGCTTGCATTGTTACTGCATGATGCGTCGCTTACGTTTACTAAACTATAAGTAAAGCTTCCTGCACTCGAAGTAGGGACGTTCACAGTAACAGTATTACCTGTTGCTGAAACAGTTTGCACAGCACCACTATTAATTTTATATGAGAAAGTATAAGGTGCAACACCGCCGCTTCCTGTAAACGTAATTGATGGCGAAGGGCTATTCTGACAAACCGATGTCGAGCCGCTGATCGTAGCATTGGGTAATGCGTTGACTGTAACACTTACACTTCCATTCGCACTATTACTGCAGGCCGTCGTACTTCCATCCTGGACACTCGCTAAAGAATAAATAAATGTTCCTGCAACAGGAGTCGGTACGTTCAACGAAACTGAATTTCCCGAACTCGTGGTAACACTCTGCACGTTACCTCCGTTAATGCGGTAAGTAAATGTGTATGGTGCAACACCACCACTTCCTGTGAAAGCCACAACAGGTGAACTTCCATTCTGGCATATTGAACCACCACCACTAATAGTAGCTGAAGGAAGTGCATTTACTACGATAGTAGCAGATCCGCTCACCGTATTACTGCATGTACTATTCTGTACGCTCACTACGGAATAAGTAAATGTTCCTGCATTTGCAGTAGGCACACTCAGGGTCGCACTGCTTCCTGATGTCGTAGTTACCGTTTGGTTTGCTCCGCCGTTAACCTGGTAAACAAATGTGTAAGGGGCAGATCCGCCGATGCCTGTGAATGTGAGCAATGGAGATGAAGCGTTTTGACAAACAGTTGTTGATCCATTAATTGTAGCTGTTGGTAAATCATTCACAACAACAGTTGCAGAACCACTTGCTGTATTGCTGCAGTTGGCATCGCTTACATTAACCAATGAATAAGTGGTACTGCCCCCAGCAGTTGCAGTCGCCGCAACACTCACACTGCTTCCTGAAGTCGTTGTTACAGTTTGACTGGCACCCCCGTTTATCTGGTAAGTGAAACTATAAGGAGCATTTCCGCCGCTTCCTGTAAATGTCACCGAAGGCGAAGCCCCGTTTTTGCAAACCGTTGCGCCGCCGCTGATGGTGGCCGTTGGTAAAGGATTGACTGTAACATTCACTGCGGCCGATGTTGCTTCACATCCATTGCCATCTATAACACGCACCCAGTAACCTCCTGCTGTATTAATGCTGACAAATTGAGCAGTGCTGCCATGACTCCACTGGTATGCCACCCCACTGCTTGCCTTCAGTGTAACAGAGCCAGAAGCACAGATGGTGCTGGATCCAAGTATAGTAATAGTTGGTGTGCTTACATTTAGGTAAGTAACTGTCACGACCGATGAGGTGGAAGAGCAACCGTTTTTTGTCACGGTCACCGTATAACTTCCTGGGCCCACTGAAATGGTTTGCGTAGTGGCGCCGTTGGACCATGAGTAACTGTCATATCCTGCACCTGCATCTAGTGTTTTAA
>JAQBNK010000190.1 GCA_028288595.1 Chitinophagaceae bacterium | reverse complement strand
AACGATCCGGGATACACAGCTTCTGATAATTGCGGTATACCTGCCGTTACCCTAACAGGCTCTGTAAATACGAATGTTCCAGGAACATATACATTAACTTATAAAGCAACTGATAACAGCAACAACATTACAACGGTAATAAGAACCGTTACTGTTCTTGACAGGACTCCGCCAGTGCCAAACCTGGCTTCGCTACCTCCTGTAACAGGTCAGTGTTCAGCTGTGGTAACTGCACCGACAGCTACCGACGCCTGTAGTAGTGGTACAATCACAGCAACTACACCGCAGACCACGTTCAATTCACAGGGAACATTTAATGTTGTATGGACCTACAGGGATGCAAACGGAAATATAGCGACACAGAATCAAACTGTAACAGTAAAGGATACGCAATTCCCTGTATTGACTGGTGTTCCGCCTGATGTTACTGTTGAATGTGGTTTTGTTCCGGCACCACCCATTGATGTAACCGCCACTGATAATTGTTCTACGTCGCCTGTGAGTTTCACAGAGACAAGAATTAATGGACGTTGCTCTTCGTCTTATACTTTAAAAAGATCGTGGACAACAACTGATATCGGGGGAAACAAAACAGTTCAATCGCAATTCATTACGGTACAGGATAACACTAAGCCTGTCTTAAGTGCGGCTCCTGGTAATGCAACGGTTGAATGCAATGCAGTTCCTGCACCAGCAGTATTAACGGCATCAGATAACTGCGATGCTTCGCCGGTTGTTTCTTATAATGAAGTAAGAACTAATGGTGAAAGCGGCAATCGCTACACCTTAACAAGAACATGGACAGCAACGGATGCATGTGGTAACTCATCAACTAAAACCCAGGTGATCACGGTACAGGATACAAAAGCACCTGTGGCAAATGTGCAAACACTTCCTGTAATTACAGGTGAATGTTCTGCCACTGTTACAACGGTTCCTACTGCAACAGATAATTGCGCAGGAGTAGTAACAGGAATAACAACAGATCCTTTGTCGTACAACACCCAGGGAACTCATGTTATCACATGGACCTATGATGATGGTCATGGTAATAAAACAATACAGGAACAAACTGTGATTGTCGAAGACCTGACGCCGCCGGTTGTAATTGTGAAAAATATTTCAAGAACCATTACCACGGAAACAGGACCTTATACGGTGTCTGTCGCAGACATCGATAATAACAGTTACGATAACTGTGGCATCATAGCAAGAATACTCAGCGGCAACACTACGTTCGATTGTTCAACACCATCTGGTGATTATATCGTAACGCTTACGGTAACGGATGCACAGGGATTAACAACCAGTGCAGATGCAACTGTAACAATAGTGAATGCCTGTAACAGGGCGCCAGTGGCTATATGCACACCAGCAGTGGTGAACGCGGCACCGGGAAGTTGTTCAGCTTCTGTATCAGCACATGATCTTGGTTTGCGTTCAACTGATCCTGATGGCGACCTGCTTACTTACAGTATGAGTCCTGAAGGTCCGTTCACAACAGGTGTACACCAAGTAACGATTATTGTAACAGATCCGGGTGGATTAAGCAGCAGTTGCACCACCACTATAACTGTTGTTGATAAACAGGCACCAGTTCCAAATGTTGCAAGTCTTGCTACAGTTACAGCAGAATGTGCTGCCAGTGTTAGTACTCCAACTGCAACAGATAATTGCAGCGGAACAATAACAGGTATAACAACAGACGCTACATTATTCACTCACCAGGGAACGTATCATATTCACTGGACGTATGATGATGGCAATGGCAATGTATCATCGCAGGATCAGACAGTCGTAATTAAAGACGATGTGAAGCCTGTTATCATTGCGCCGGCATCCATCACAACAAACAATAACCCCGGTAAATGTTCTGCCACTGTATCATTAGGTAAAGCAGGAGTAGAAGACAACTGCGATATAGTATCTGTATCTAACGATGCTCCTGCTGTTTTCACTGTAGGAACAACAACCGTAACATGGACGGCTACAGATGCGGGTGGTAACACCGCCAGCGCAACGCAGACGGTTACAGTAACAGATGCAGAGTACCCGGTTGCGCTTGCACAAACCGTAACGGTAAATCTCGTGAATGGCACAGGAACAATTACTGCTGCAATGATTAATAACGGAAGCACTGATAATTGCGCAACTGACAGCATGTGGCTCTCTAAATATTCTTTCAACTGTTCTAACATTGGAAGCAATGCCATCGTGTTCAGCGTGAGAGATGTGCATGGACATATTTCAACAGCTAATGCAACCGTGATTGTGAACGGCACCACTTCAATGGTGTCTATTGTTTCCGTGCCAACAGTTAATACGTACACCGGTGGCAACCCGCTGAATCTTTACTTAGGATACGGCGCACAAAGCACTGTGTTAAGTACAACGGTGACAGGAACAGGTAATACCTATGCATGGACAGGAAACGGAGCCGCGAAACTTAGCAGCAAAACCACAGCTAATCCTGTGTTTACACCGGATGCAGCAGGCGTTTATGACTTTACTGTTACCGTAACAACGGCCAGTGGTTGTACTTCGCAGGGTTCCATCAGTATCTGTGTTAAAGACATCAGGGTACCGGGCGCTGCAGGTGCGGGTAAAGTTTATGTATGCCATGTACCTCCGGGCAATCCTGGTAATACACATACCATATCGATCAGTACCAGCGCTGTTCCTGCACACCTTCAAAATCATGCGGGAGATAAGTTAGGTGCATGCGACCAGGTTTGCGGAAGTGTTGCATCTGTTGCCCGTGATATCGTTGGAGTAACCGCAGAACCCAAGGCTACATCGCCAAACACAATATCACCAAACACAACAACGGCGATCGCTTCGACACAGTCACAGCAAAAAACAGGTGGCGAACTTAAAGGAGGCGTCCCTTCGATGAAAATATCACCGGTACCTAACAAAGGTTACTTCAATGTTGAGTTACTGAATTATCCTGCAGGTAAAGCGGAGATAAGAATCGCTGACATGAGTGGTAAGATCATCGCACTGAAAACCGTTGAAGTTGGCAAGGTGAACATCTTTAATTTTAACCTCGCTAATAAAGCATCAGGTACTTATTATGTTACCGTGCTGGGACAAAAGACAGTGATCTCGGGGAAAGTGATTATACAGCGATGAAGGGAATAATTAATAATTAATACTTACTAATAAAGAAGCCGGACAGGTAAAACTGGACGGCTTTTTTTATTATAACAATTGAAGGGTTAATTCTTAATTATTAATTATTCTCTCCAACGCCTCACCAATTGCAGTAACTAATTTCTTATCAATATTATTTTGAAGTTTGGCCTGATCGTAGGGAATTAACGCACGGTAATTTCTTTCTTCATCGGGTTCGAAGAAAAGCGGGGTGCCATTTACTTCAACACGAATTTTATGGGTATAACCGAAGACCTCTAACGAGGCTTCGAAATTTTGTTCGGTACCATTGTAGATAACAGGAATGGTGAAAGTTTCCATTGAACGGTATTTAATTTGTTAATTTCTTCCTGTGTGGTTACTGCCTTTCCTCAATTATCGCCTGCAACAGCCCACCCTCGTAACTATCTTCCGAGAGCTGCCAGAACATAATGCCATTCAGTTTATGTTTTATCGCATAATCTGTTTTTAGTTTTACCGATCGTTTATCATCGAAGGTTACAAATTCTTTGCGTGATGCATTGTATAGATAGGGGGCACTGGCTGTAGCATCCCAGTGATATACATAACCACTATCGGGCGAAAGTGTTTTATCCATGTTACGAAATGAAACGCCCCGTTTAAATTTTCCTGTTCTGTACAAACCATTATTCACGGTATCATTCGTTTCGAATATGCGTGCATAGAAAGCAGCGCCGATCACTATTTTATTAGCAGGTATTTTTTGCGAGAGAAGATAAGTCACCGCCTGGTCTGTTGATGCTCTTTGTATTTTGGTTGAATACAATGCGGTATGATGGCCGGTAACGGTATCGGATCCGCTAATCAAATCATACGTCATTAAGTTTACCATGTCTGCTAACGGCATTACTTTTTTCCAGTCGACCGATTTTTCTAAAAAAGAAGGGAAGCCGCCTGCGGCGAAACTGATGATAAATTTCTTTCCCATTTCTTTACGCATCATAGCAATTAAGCGGGTGAAATTGTCTTTGTCTTCGGGGCGGTAAGTATGACCGGGAAAACCGTGAATAACAGGATACTCCCAGTCAAGATCCAGACCGTCGGTTTGAAAATAATCCGTGAGTTGTTTTACAGATGCAACAAACATGGCTGTGCTGTCCGCATTGTTAAACACATCGGAGCAGGGTCCGCAGCCACCCCATCCGCCGAGGGAAAGCATCACTTTCAAGGAAGGATTTCTTTGTTTAAGCTGAACCATTTTTTGAATGGTGAGAGAGTCTCTTGCATTGCTTACCGATAGCTCCGCATTTTTTAAATGAGAAAAACTAAAAATGATATGAGTAAGATCTTCCACCCGGAAGCTGTCGACTTCTGTGGGACGGCCGGCGTAGTAGGCGATGACGTTTAGTTTTTTATTTCGTTGTGCGTTGGAAATTAAACAGGAGAGGAGTAACAAAAATAACAAAGGCACTTTTTTCATAGATGAGGTTTGTGAATACAAAGTAAGGTTAAATGCAGAGAGAGAAATGCAGGAACCACAGAGAACACATGCGGTTAAAAAAACCTTATCTTAATTCCATGAAAAAATTCCTCTTTATTTTATTTTCCTTCATCACGCTCTTTTCTTTCTCTCAATCAGCCCCGCCGTTCTGGAAAGAAATACTCGCTTTTAAAAAGCAGGACTCTTTACAACAGCCGCCGGCTCATCCCATTTTATTCACCGGCAGTTCATCGTTTACCAAATGGACCAGTCTCGCTGCTGATTTCCCCGGCTACCCTGTACTGAACCGCGGCTTCGGCGGATCCACCCTTGTTGATGTGATCCGGTATGCCTATGATGTGATACTTCCTTATCAACCAAAGCAGGTGATCATCTATTGCGGCGAGAATGATCTTGCAACCCCGGATTCTGTTTCATCGAAGGAAGTGATCAACCGCTTTAAAACTTTATTCGGCATCATCAGGCAAAATTTACCGGCCGCTACGATCGACTTCGTCTCTATCAAACCCAGCCCGAGCCGAAAGGTGATCTTTAAGAAACTAAGAGAAGTGAATGCTGCGGTAAAAACTTTCCTGGCCGGTCAAAAAAATACGGGTTACATCGATATCTACCCCGACATGCTGAACAGTAAAGGCGAGCCAAGAGAAGAATTGTATGTGAGCGACATGCTGCATATGAAACCGGGTGGGTATGAAATATGGAGAAAGAGAATACTTCCGTTCCTGCGGTAGGAATACTAATTTGCTAATTTGTATTTTTTTTTATTTTTGTTCTTCAACCCCTTGTAGTATTAACCGCAGATAAAAAACTACGCCTTATGATCGAAGTAACAGACATCGCGGAGATGCCGGCAGGTAAAATGTTATTTGCAAGCGAGACCGATCATTTCGAGATCTACATTGTTGATGAAGTGCTTGATGACTCGGTCAGGCTGAAGAAAGCACAGATAGGCAGCCCCGGCACACCCGTTGTTTACTCGTACGAAACTATCCTGAAGAAAGAATTATTTACCACACACCGGTGGTTTACGAGGAAAGGGTTTTGAATACAAATTCAGCAATACCATGGAACTCCGTTTGTTTTGGCTTTTCCCGCCGAAGGCGGCGCTAATTTACCCGCTGCTCTCTTCCTTCTGCTATCAGCCTGAATAATGTTTCCTGCTGATCGATGATCTTTTGGGTGTGAGACAAAAGCTCGTAATCGGTGAAGCTGCGGTTAACAGTTTGCGTAAACAGCTCCAGCACTTTTAAAAGTTTCGCAGACATTTCATGTTTCTCTACTGTGGCGGATACCTGCATGCCGGGACTGCATAATTCTGCCAGCGAAACGCCGAAATAATCTGCGATGCGATGCAATTTTTCCAGGTCCACATTGGTGCGTCCATTTTCTATGAGACTGAGACTTTGATCCGAGAGGTTCAGAGCTTTTGCTACCACAGATTGTTTGAGGAGCTTATTTTCCCTGAGTGTTTTAATATTGCCGCCAACGAGTTTTTTAATGTCCATTATTAAGGGTTTAGCAGTAAGAGAGGTTCTCACGGGAGGACGGACCGGTAATTAAACTTTAAATGACTTAAAGCGGGGGTTGATGTGAAAGTTAATTCGTTTTTCTTTTAAAGAGAAAAGATTTGCAAGATTTAAGGCATTAAAATCCAACAGGCAAAAGAATTGTCAGATAACCCCCGTTTGAAGTTCCGCAGCTTTTCCCTGATCAACTAGATCATCACCTCTTTCTAACTGACAAACACAAAGCTTTCATAACCAAATAATCATGAAACGTATTTTTTATTCCCTGCTTATCCCGCTTCTCTTTTTTTCTGCCTGCAAGGTATCGTGGGTGCCGCAATACAGTGCTCAACTGGAAGAGAGGATAGCGAATTGTGCCAAAGCCAATGAGCGATTGTATCTAGATATGCTCGATGCTGATGATACCGCCAGATCCTACACTCATTACAAAGATCGCTACAATGATATTCAATCAGAGATCAGCGCCATCCGCCTGGCTAATGAAGCAAGAAAGAATAATGCAGAGTTCATCATCATCAATAAAAATCTTTCCGAAGCTTTTGCAGAAGCCAAGAATTATCATAAGTCTCATCATATTTTAAGTAATGGAGAAATAAAAGCTTACCAACAGAGTATAGCAGCTTTCTGGAGACCATTGTATTTTGCTGAGAAGGGATTGAAGGGCGATTGATGATAATTTGATATAGAGTATTTATAAGGAATCTGGGAGAATCGTTTATTGAAATATGAAAGCTCAACACCATAACGAAAAATTTCAACATGATTTCAAAACCGTTTATAAATTGACCAGCTATGAACATAGACATTAACGAAGTGATCAAGGACATGGTGAACGCTATGAAAGGAAGCTTTAGTAAGGACTGGCACCTGGTGAAAGATACAGCTGAAGTTTTTTTTACTACCCGTAAGGAGAGGCTGGAATCGCTGGCTAATTCACTGCTGGAAAAAGAAATATCACCGGAGTTCTTTTTGAAGCGTACGGAAGATGAAAAAAAGATACTTGAATCAGAGCTCGCCGCTATTCAGCTTATTTCAAAAGCCGCGGCAGAAAGAGCGGCGAACGCCGCGATAGAGGTTTTTCAGAAAGCGGTGCAAACTGCGCTAGGCGCAATCATTTAAACCAGCAGTAATTTTTTATCATGTCATATAAAATACTTTCTCTTGATGGTGGCGGTTCGTGGGCGCTGATACAGGCCCGGGTGCTGAAAGACCTTTATGGAGACATACCAGGGCACGAGCTTTTGAAGAAGTTTGATATGGTGATCGCCAATTCTGGTGGAAGCCTTGTGCTTGCATGTCTTTGCAATAACATGAAACCCTCTGATGCGATCCTGCTTTTTACAAACCAAAATACAAGGAAGAAAGTTTTCTCTGCACTGACTTTCTTTGAAAAGTTAACCAGCCAGAATTTTGTTTCATTACTGAAGAAACTAACCAATATCGGTCCTGAATATAAAACGAGCCGCAAACTTACCGGGTTAATTGAGGTACTGAAACAGAAACAAAACGTGACAACAACAAGGCCGATCGTTGAAACACCGATGGATGAACTTCCTGCCATCATCGGTAAAAAAGAGCTGCAGTTAATTATTGCCGGCTTTGATTATTTTGGGCAGCGGGTGAATTTTTTTCGTTCAAATCTTAACAGCCTCACCACTAAATTCAGCAGGAATATTTACAGTGTAACGCTGGGCCATGCGATACATGCCTCCAGCAATGCGCCGCTGAATTATTTTGATGAACCGGCAGAAATTAAAATGCACAGAACCGGCGATAACAGGCGCAACTGGTACTGGGACGGTGCGGTTTCTGGTTTTAATAATCCAGTTCTTGCCGGGCTCACCGAGGCTTTAACCAATAATATAAAAGCGGAAGACTGCTGCATTCTATCCATTGGCACAGGCACGGGCAGTTACACAAATATGGAGAACGCCAGTACTTCTGATAACGCTGATGTGCAAAAAGATTACGCAATTAACAAAGACAATCCGCTGGTGAAAGAAGAAGTAGCATTCAGGTTTTTGTCAGACATCAAAAAGATGTCCACCAGTATTTTGCAGGATCCGCCAGATGCAGCCACCTTCATCGCATATGCTATGCTAGACCCCTCCTTATCGAACAGGGCAAGGCTGGTAAGGATTAATCCGTGCTTATCGCCGGTACAGGATAAAGTCTCGCGGCGTTATGAAGTACCTGAAGTATACCGCGGTAACACGGAAGAATTTATGGCTTTAGTGGAAATGGACATGGATGCAGTTGAAGATTTGCAGGTAGAAATGATCTCACGGTTATGCGACCGTTTTATCGTAGACCATCCGGGTACGTCCTGCGTTCCCAACCAGTACATTCGCGGGGATGCTGCTGCGCCTTTTTGCCTGGGCTTTGGCACTTACCGGGAAGCAAAAAAGAAATGGCTGGAGGAAAGTATTTAATACAACATTTTCAAAATATCCTGATGCAGTTAATAAAGCAATATTCTTATTTTTTTGTTGTAGTTGTTTTGCTGTGGTCGTGTGCGAACTATGATAAAAAGAAAATGAGTACTTCAGATTCCACGCGATCAACAACCGATGTTGTAACTACAGTTGATTCGACAATTAGTTTTGTTGATTCTACCAGGCCAAGCGGATATAGTACAGATACCCTGAGTGCGGGAGGACATCATAGCAGGCGAATGTTTCCGCATTCGGGGAGGGAGCCCGCGAGTGTTGATTCTGCAAGGGCTGCAACTGCGGACGATCCCGTTCCTGAATCAGAAAAAAAGTCTGCTGTCCTTGGTTACTCTTTTTTTAAGCGCATGCGCCAGCATGAGACCAGGAATGTTTTTGTGTACATTAAAATAAATCATAGCAGCAGCGAGATCAAGTCGCAGTTGCAGGAACTGAATACCGATACGCCGCCGGAGCGAAAAGACGACACGGCTACTATCCTCACTAAGAACATGCTGCTTTATAATAACGTTACGGCAGAACTTATACAGGGAGAAGATGATGACTTTGTCATTAAGCCGCTTCACAACAAAGCGCAGCAGGAACTGGATTCCGTTAACGGTAATAAATGGCAGTGGGCCGTTACGCCGAAAACAAATAAAAGGCATGCAAGGCTCATTATTAAAATTGATGCGCAGAGAAGCAGCGGAAGTAATGAGCCCATTGTAACACAAACAGTCGCCGTAGATATTACACTCGACAACATTTTTGATATTACGTGGCGATGGCTGCATGATAACCCCGAAAAAACACTCGTGTTAATATTGATACCGGTAGCAGCCTATTTTGGTAAAAAAATATTTGACAAAAGAAAGGCCACGCAGCCCGAAAAAACTTAACTAACTAGCAAATGAAAATGGAAGTTCGATTTGTTGAATTGTTGAATTGTATTCCTCCGCGGCCCCCTGTTCCTTCCCCGCCAAGGGCCGATGTTTTCTTCTTCCCTCTGCGGTTAATATTTAAAAAAATTTTTTAATGAAAAAGCTTTTCCTCGTTTTCATCTACCTCTTCACCATTACCCTCGCTTTTCCGCAGGTAATAACGCTGAAGAAAAAATACTTTACTATTTACTTTCATGAAAAACAAAAAGCGCCGCTCTATACCGTATATACTTTAAAGCCCTCTTACCTCGTGAGCAAGCCCCGCCACGGAAGCTTTAAGCCCGACCCAGGTGAAGATGAATCAAAACAAGCCAGTGATGCCACTTACGACGATCCTGCTTATGACAAGGGACATCTTTCTCCCGATGCTGATTTCAGGTTCGATGATGACGCCGAAGCAGAAACATTTTTATACACCAATGCCGCCCCGCAACTGGATTATTTTAATGAGCACCTCTGGGCCAATGTAGAAAAACATACGAGGGATGTTTGCAAGGAATTTGGAAATGTGAAAGTGTATACCGGCTGTCTTTACAGCAGTAAAAAACTGAATGGCGTGGGCATACCCGCTTATTACTGGAAAGTGATCGTATATAAAGACAAGAATCATCACAAAGTGAAAGAAGCTTATTTAGGAAAAAATAAAAAGCCCGCGTCTAATAATTATGCGTCCATCGCGGATGATGTCGCGGACGTGGAGAAGAGAACGGGGTTGAAGTTTTAAGATGGGAATACAAATTAGCCTGCGACCTCAGCGCCTAAAACCAATCATTCAAAAACAAAAAATATGGCAGGCGAAACTTCAGAAGATTTTGAAAGATACAAATACAGAATAGACCTTATTAAATGGGTTATTACGTCTGTTGTGCTGGTTATTGTAACAATCATTATTGACTGGGGCTTCAAAGACCGGTCTGCAGGTTTACAGGAGATACAGCAATATGACAAATATGTAACAGACCTTATTGTGCTGAATAAGGAAGTTGGGCCTCGCAGGTTACTTGCCCAGTATTTTTCTATCGTTACCCCTTCAACAAAATTACGGGACAGATGGGCGATTTATTTTAAGGAAATGGATGCCGAATACCAGCAGCTTGCCAATGAAAAAGCGAGTTTAGCAAAACAAGTTAGCCAACTGGACAGCAGTAAGAGCGACACTGCGGGTGGTGCAACCTCGGTTTATAAAAACAATCTTGTTCAGCAAATCATGCAGATCGATAAACAGCTTACCACCGATGTGCGTACCATACCTCAAAACACAAGAATTGATTATGAAGCAGCCAGGGAATTTGAACTAGAAGGTTTCGATTACCTGATGCAAAAAGATGTTAGTAAGGCAATAGATGCGTTCGCGAATGCTGAAAACAACTATCCTTCGTTTCACCAGGTCTATGAAATAAGGAATTTTCTTTCGAGTAACCGGGTAAAATTAAACAGCCAGGATGAACAGGAATGGAAAGCTGCCTATAAAGTGATCGCTGATAAATTCGGATGGGAAATGCCGGAAGATATAAAGGCGGCGTTCAGGAAAAAGTAACAAGGCATAGAGATTTTTAAACATGGCCCCTAGAAACAGAAGAACGTTACATACATAAAGGAAATTGAGGGTCAAGTATCCAAATCCAATCGTTGATGCTGTTTTAATTTTGATAATACCGATCAAATTACCACAGGAGGAGCCGAGAATGTATACGATGTTTTGAATATATAACAATATTGGATATCCCCCATTGTAGTAATATGATAAAAAATTATCTTTAGTCGCAACCAAAAATTCTTAATACATGACCCCCCGGTTTTATTTATCCATCACCATTCTTTTTTTTGGCGTTTGCGGCCATGCACAGCAAAACAATAATGTAGCGAAGATGCCGAGGTATATAGAAGTGGTAATGGCCGATACCGTAATGGTGCAGCCCGATAACCTCACCTTCAGGGTGGCGACAAATTATAATACCATCCTGTTGCCGGTGGATACCGCTGCCGCCAGGAAAAACCCGCGTTATTATAACGAGCGTGACTCCTTAACCAAAGTAAAATTGGCGCTGGCAAAAGATACCCTGGTCCTTAAGCTGAATGCGGCGGGAATAACCATATTAGCACCCACACTGCAGGAAATGAACTCGCAACAATACGCCGGTGCGCTGCCTGCGCCGTTTAATGTAAGCGTAAGTATCAGCCAGGTGCCGCGCCTGATGAAGATCGTTAAGGGGCCACCTGTATTTATGATCACTTATGTTTCTGGTATGGCTGAAAATGAAGAAGGGGAATATGCACGGCTTATGGCCAAGTTAAAAGCCAAGGCTGAAGTGAGGGCCGCTGAAATGGCTGCCAGTTATAATAAAGAAGTGGGCGACCTGCTCACCATTGCCGAATACCGTAACGCGCCTTATAATAATTACGGCGTGCGGAACCAGCCCGGAGATCACCTGGTTGAAATAGACGGTAAGATGGTGAACATCGCTTACCCCATCCATAATACAGTGATGGTAAGGTATGCGTTTAAGTAGGAGGCAGGACCCAACGGACCTTGCCGCCACAGGAGAAAAAATTATCTTTAGCAACAACCCATAACCCTTACAAATGGAACCAGCCCTTCATTTTTTTACTTACCAGCATTTCGGGTATTTACTCCTGGGTTATTTGTTTTCTATAGCCGGCAGCGGCGTATTGGTGCGACTGCTGATAGCGTATTACCGCAAGGCGAAGAACCCTGCCGCTACCCAAATGCACTGGGAGGGCACCGTAGTAGGTGTGGTGGAAGCGGTTTTATATACCACCTCATGGGTGATGCACTTCCCTGCATTTATTGCACTATGGCTGATCATTAAAGTGGCGAACCGTTTTAAGGTGAAGAGCGGCGATCCTATAGCAGAGATAACTGCCGGAAATCTTTTTTTAACAGGAACAGGATTGAATGTATTGTATGGAGTAGCGGGTGGATTTTTGTTTTTATCCATGGCGCAGGAGGAGTGGCTGATGGGAGTGAGCGCTGCATTGTTGTTAGTATTAATTACAATTGGATTGATATTGTTCGTGAGATCGAAGATGAAAAGGGCGGAGTGAAAAAAATAATTGCCGATTTGAAAATGTACCGGTCAGGGAACCGGTTTGAAAATTACAATTGGTGAAGATTAAATGTGAAAAATGCGTATTAGTACGCAGTTGTGGGTATAGGGAGAAAAATTATCTTTAGGGGAACCCTTAAATGCCCTACTTCGAAGACCAATGAATATTATTCTAATCATTTCCACTTTTTATTTTATTTAAAAGGATAGACATGGACGCATTGCAATCCATTACTGAAACTATTGTGCGTTTTAGAAACGAAAGAGTAGTAGGAATTTATATTCTAAATCTTTTGTTAGCTCTTGATAATTATTTGAGTTGAATTAAAAAAGTAAACAGTTAAACATGTCCGATAATTTTAAACAAAGAACAATTGTATTCAACAATGAGTATTCTAATGAACGACTTAAAGTAAGCAAGCTTGTTGAGTTAATTAAAGCTCATCCTCACTATGCGGAAATCATTAAGAAGTTTTCTATTGAATCAATGATGAACGAGATTATTATTATTCCAGGTATAGAAAGCGCATTTAATGCAATTAAATCCGAGATGAGTAAATATGAAAAGCCTAAGGCGATGGCTGAAACTAAAAAAGTAAGTATTCACTCATCTGAGGAAGATGATGTAGTAACCATAAATTTTCATTTTGATGAATGCAGAATAGAAGACGAATTAAAAGAGGGACTTACAGCAGAGGCGATATATGATTCTAAATCTAGCTTTTTTGACGATTATAGTATGGCAAAGTATGCAAATTACTTGTTAGACCATGGTCATCAGAATTTGATTAATGAAAATGTCCAATACTTTAAACAGTTAGCTGAAAACGACAAAAAATACAACAAGCTTAAATCTTACCGATTATTATTTAACGGAAAAAAATATTTTGTAAGAGGAATTACTTCTGAAAAGTACAATGAGTATGGCATAGACTTTACGTTTTTTATTATAGTCATATTTTTACACCTGCGGATGAAAAATAATAAAGGAGATAATTACTCAATTACTTATTTATCCATTAGTGAGTCGAAAATGGATATGATAATTAAGGATAATGGGGTAAAAAAAATTGATCATTTTGGACAAGTTTCACACGGAATAGAAGTTTCAACGAATGAATTGGGTACAGGCTCTCTTAATGCAACGAGCATAGTTAGAGTTGAAGATGATAAAAATGAAACAATGGTGTATTTGCTTCCACGGCAAAGGCAAATGCAACACACTACGAAATATGTTATAAGTCATACAACAAGCCTAGAAAAAGTCTTTCAAGCAATTACATCTTTTGAGAGTCTTTTGAATCACTCTGATGATCTCATCAAGGAAATTCAGGATATAAAGGGATTGAAAAATCCTGACCAGTTAAGAGCTAAAATACAAATGAAAATAGAACATCCTAATAGTTCCTTTAAAGAAGTAAAAGAGCTAAAGGATATTTTCAAAAGGAAAATAAATGATCAAATAAATAACTTTTCAGAACTGTTGGGAATGTGTAAAAAGGCGGAAGAATTAGAAATAGACTATGATATAAAAGATAAACTTCGATATATAATATCAGATATAATATTGTATGGAAGCGCTCAATAAATACGCCAAATTGAAGTTTAATAATAAGATTTAAGTAAATGATATGGATCAAATAAAGAGCATTACAAACACTATCGTTGAGTTTAGAGATGAAAGAGACTGGGAGCAGTTTCATAATTCTAAGGACCTGGCTCTCGCACTTTCTATTGAAGCAGGAGAATTGAATGAATTGTTTTTATGGAAAAAAGCAGAAGAAGTGAACGAAGAAAAACTGAAGCAGGAACTGGCTGATGTTTTTATTTATGCTTTTCTACTGGCTGAGAAACACAAACTGAATATTGAACAAATAATAAATGATAAGCTGAAACTGGCAGATGAACGATACCCCGTTGAGAAAGCCAAAGGATCGGCGAAGAAGTATAACGAACTATAACCCCTACTAACCCCAATGATTGTTTACCAGAAGACGAAAGGTGCCTTCCTGGATGATGTGTTATCAAATGAAATTGAAAACATCATTTATGATTCTGTAAAGAAGAACCTTAACCGTAATACAGGTGCAAGTGAAGTAAACTCCTGGAAGAATTCATTGCAGTACATGAATAATATTTTGATGGATACTGAAATCCCCGAAAATATTGGTGTAAGCATTGAGTATCGCATTCCTCAATCGATGAAGCGGATTGATTTTATTCTTACCGGTAGAGATGAAGAAAATATTGAACATGCTGTTTTAATAGAATTAAAGCAATGGTCATCAGTTGAGCTTACTGATAAAGACGGGATAGTAAGAACGTTTATGGGAAGAAGTTTAAAAGATGAGCCGCATCCCAGTTACCAGGCATGGAGCTATGCTGCTTTGCTTGAAGGGTTTAATGAAGCAGTCTACGAAAATAATATCCAGTTACGCCCGTGTGCATATATGCACAACTATAAAGAGGATGGAATTGTAAATAATGAATTCTACGCTGATTATATTTCGAAGGCTCCTTTGTTTTTGAAATCAGATGCTGTAAAACTTCGAAACTTTATTAAACGGTTTGTAAAGAAGGGTGATGATGGCGAGATCATGTATAGAATTGAAGCAGGGCGAATCAGGCCCTCTAAGGCATTAGCTGATTCTGTAGCAGGAATGTTGAAACAGAACCAGGAGTTTATAATGATTGATGAACAAAAAGTAGTTTTTGAAACTGCTAAGGCTCTGGCAAAACAATCACTAGAAACGAATAAGAATGTTTTAATTGTTCACGGCGGACCCGGCACCGGTAAATCAGTTGTTGCAATAAACCTGCTTTCTAATTTAATGAATATTCCTATGCTAGTTCAATATGTTTCTAAGAACGCAGCGCCCAGAGATGTATATGAAAGTAAGTTGACGGGAAGCATGAAAAAAACAAGAATAGCCAATCTCTTTAAAGGATCGGGTTCTTATATAGATGTTGAAGCTAATTTTTTCGATGCGTTAATTGTTGATGAAGCGCATAGATTAAACAAACATTCTGGCTTATTCAATAACCTTGGCGAGAACCAGGTTAAAGAGTTAATCAACGCAGCAAAGTTTACAGTATTTTTTCTTGATGAATATCAGCAGATACATTTAAAAGATATAGGAAGCAGGGAGGAAATTATTAGATGGGCCGAATTAGCAGGAGCTACTGTAACTGAAATGGAACTTACATCACAGTTTCGTTGCAATGGCTCAGATGGATTTCTTGCTTGGGTGGATAATACTTTACAAATACGGGAAACGGCAAATGAAGACTTAACCGGTATCGATTATGATTTTAAAGTGTTTGATGATCCGAATGAATTATTTGAAGCTATCTACGAGAAAAATAAGATCAATAACAAGGCGAGAGTAGTAGCGGGATATTGCTGGGATTGGAAAAGTAAAAAAGATCCTAATGCTAATGATATTGTAATAGAGGAACACAAATTTCGAAAAAAATGGAATCTTGATAAATATGGCAACCTATGGTTGATTGAAGAAAACTCTGTAAATGAAATCGGATGCATACATACTTGCCAGGGATTAGAAGTAGATTATATAGGGGTGATAATAGGAGGTGATTTAATTATAAGAGACGGTAAGGTGATTACAAATCCGGATAAGCGTTCAAAAATGGACCAGTCGATTAAGGGATATAAAAAATTATTAGAGGATGATCCTATTAATGGAAGAATAGTTTTGGATAAAATAATTAAGAATACTTATCGAACATTGATGACGAGAGGGATGAAGGGTTGTTATGTTTATTTTATCGATAATGAAACAAGGAAGCTTTTGAAATCTGCCCACATTCTTAAATGATCTTTTCCCATTGCAGCTCTGTGCACGCCAAACATATGGCTGGAGAAGAGGGCACTATTGAGAGTTTAAGAGGTTTTCTAACGCAGATTATGTTTGAATTGTAACATGGCAGGAGCGAAAAAAGTAATTTGACCAGGTTGAAGGATATTATTTAATAAACACTTTTTCTTTAAAATTATGAGTAAAAAGGAACATGATAAAGTTGGTGTAAACCAAATTAAAGCCTTAGACTTTGGCGCTCCAGCAGCCGAACGCGATTTAAATAAAGGGCTAAAGGAATACTTTTTATATACTGGAGCTTTTGAAAGATTAAAAAGTAAGAAGAAAGCTGTCATTCTTGGTAACAGAGGCGCTGGTAAAAGCGCATTAATAAAAATGCTTGCGGAAGAATATAAGAAATCGAATTCTCTTGTTATTGAATTAACGCCTGAAGATTATTCGTATGATTTATTGAAAAGCGCAGTATTAGTTGAAAGAGATGAAATGTGGGCTAAGCAGTCTGCTTATACAGCTGCATGGAAATACGTGCTTTACATCCTTGCAATGAAACAATACTCAAATGAGTTTAAGACTGTGCTTAAAACAAACGCCAAAGGAATTTATACTTATTTAAGGGATCATTTTAAAACTGATCATTTAGATAAAATCGATGTATTTCTGTCATACTTAAAAAGAATAGATGGTATTAAGATTGGACCCTATGAGGCTGGTTTAAAAGTGAAAGAGCTTCAAAAGCTTTATAAACTTGAGGAGGTAAACGCCTTAATACCTGAACTTATAGCATTATCCCAAAGGAAGCCGCTTATAATATTGATTGATGAATTGGATAAGGGATGGGACTCATCGGAAGATGCAAAGGCATTTATCGCAGCATTATTTCAGGCTGGACTTGCAATTAATGAATTAGATTCAAAAATTAGAGTTGTTATTTCATTGCGAAAAGAGTTGTATGATGATATTCCTTCACTATATGATGATTTTCAAAAATACTATGACCTTTTTGAAATCTTAGAATGGGATGAAATCTCGTTATTTGATTTAATCATTAAACGAATAAAGCACTCTGTTCCCAGATTGGCGAGCCTACCTAAGATTGATGCCTGGCATGCGATTTTTGATGAAAAGGTTTCAGCTGATTTGTCATTTAAGTATATAATTGATAGAACGCTTTATCGGCCTAGAGAAATTATCCAATTCTGTACTGAAGCTAAAGAACGATGCCTGGAATTGCGAAAGCCGAAAATAAATATTAATTCAATCATTACTGCTGAAGCAAAATATTCTCAAACTAGAGCTAAAGACTTGGCCGCTGAACATAGATTTCAATATCCTGGATTGATTGATATTTTTGAGGCTTTCAGAGGATATAAGTGCATAATTACTAAAGAAGAGTTAGAGCAATTATGTAAAAGAATGATTAGCCGTGAAGTTACAACCGGAAATAAAACGGCATGGATGCAATCTCAAAGTGAGGATTATCTTATCAGTGTTTTATTCCAAGTTGGCTTTTTACAAGCAAAAACAATTTCTTATAATGGCGCAAAACGAACAGAAGGTTTCTGGGGTAATCACCAAATTTCGCTTCCTAATTTAGGAAATGTTCATTTTTTCATGATTCATCCAATGTTTTGGTTGCACTTAGGAATTTCAGGGCCTGAAAATCCCAGTGATGGAGAATCCTTACCCTCACTATTCGAAAGTCAAGAAGAAAGCTAATAAGTAAATCTTTATGATTTCTATAATTACCGTCAAAGAAGGGAATAGGAAAAGCTTTTGTCAATAGCTCGGTTCAATAAGGTGGGTAAGTGAGTCGAGCAAACTAGGTGTTAGATAGGAACCTAAAATCACTCGTTGTTAAATGACTCCAAGGAAGAGATATACTGAGAACTTAAAAGACGAAAAATAAAGCCAATATATGGAACAGAATACTTTCAAACTTATTGGGATTAAGCCGTTGGAGGGCTGCAGTAAAAAGTTTTTAAAAGTTCTTCAAAAAAATGAACTGTACTTTTTTTATAAAGGGTATACTGTTTCGTCTACAAGCGAACAGGAAGAACACATCATTTTAGATAGCAATATACTTCCTGAAGACTTTTTCTCAAATGGCAATCCGTATATAAGTATTTGTGCAATTGTCGGTAAAAATGGCTCTGGTAAAAGCACTCTTGTAGAACTTTTATATGTCGGGTTATACAATCTTTCAAGAACATTGAGACTAGTAGATAAAAAGGATGATGAAGACATCGCTTATTTATCCGAGAAGGATATTATGTTTGAATTATATTATTGTTTAGAGGGTAAATATTATAAAATCCTATTTGATGAATTGCATCCAGAAATAATCAAATTTAATGATGATGGTTTTGGATACGAGTATCGACGGCGTATTAATAGCATACTCGACATAGGACCATTCTACTCAGTGGTAATTAATTACTCACAATATTCATTAAATACTAAAGAGATTGGGCATTGGGTTAAATCAATTTTTCATAAAAATGATGCTTACCAAATACCTATTGTGTTAAATCCTTTTCGTGATGAGGGTAATATCAATATAAATAGGGAAAACTATTTAGTTCGTTCCCGTTTGCTTACGAATATTTGTACATTTTTTCCAAGCAATCCGAAGCTTATACAATTAATATTAAATAATAAAGGACCGAAGAATTTTTTGTTTGAAGTGGATTTTCGAAAAGTTAAGCTTAAGCCAGATGGTGAACTCAGTCTTAAGTGGTCAAATAACTACGGGCATAGAATATTCCCAGAAATATTTGATATTTTTTTTCAGGATTTGACTTTCGAGCCAAGGGACAATTATCTCAACAGAGTCGCAAAAGAATATGTTATACTCAAGCTCATTTCGATTGTTAGAAATTATAGACACTATCGTTCCTATAAAAGTTTCTATTCGAAAAGTGCAAAGATTAAATTAAGAAAATACTTGAGTGCTTTGAAAGCGGATAAGAGTCATGTTACTTATAAATTGCGGCAAGCGATTAATTTTTTGCGATTTGACATATTCAATAAGGAGCAACCGAAATCGATTGTATCTGTTTTACACCTTTCCGAAAAAATTTCTGAAATTTTTCAACAAAGTCCAGAAGTGGAGCCCATGGAGCTTGTGCCGCCATCTTTTTTGAAAGTTGATATTGAGTTTAGTAATAGCGATGATAATTTTAGTAAGTTGAGTTCAGGAGAAAAGCAGAAAATATATAGTTTGTCATCTTTAATTTATCATTTGAAGAATTTAGACTCCGTACATCTAAATCCAAACTACAAGGCAACTTATACTTCCAGAAAGCTAGTTCAGTATCGTTATGTTAACCTCATTTTTGATGAAGTCGAACTTTACTATCACCCAGAGTTTCAGCGCACCTTTATTTCAGAATTATTGGAGGCAATCAAAAATGTAAAACTTTCCTTTATAAATGGAATAAATATTCTTTTTATTACTCACTCTCCCTTCATCTTGTCTGATATACCCAAAGAATGCATTCTCTTTTTACAAATGGAAGGTGATAGTACCGTTGCCAAAAACCCCATGGTTAAAAATACCTTCGCCGCTAATCTTAATGATTTGTTAGCAACAAGCTTTTTTCTAAACGAAGGCCTTATTGGCCAGTTTGCAAAAGAAAAGATACAAAAAACGATTGAGTGGTGTAAGTCGGAAAATATGCAGAATGCAGAGTTTCATAAACGTGTGATTTCATTAATTGACGAACCAATTATAAAAGTAAAGCTCAATGAAATGTATGCTGAAAAGATGGGAGGGAATATTGAAAGAGCGAGACTTGAAGCGCAAAAACAATATATTGATAAACGACTACTTGAGATAAAATCAAATGATAAGAATTAATCCGACTACAAACAGAGATTTAGACAAGTTAGCTGAGGAGCATTACACTAATTTAAAAAGAAGTCTTACTCTTCGTACTAATAAACTGAAGTCACAATTATGGCTACATACTTTCCTGACTAATTCGTCAAGGGAAATTATCATCAGTCGACCTGCTAAATTGAAAGATATCCATTTGCGGTTTAAAAAGCTTCTTAAGCTAAATGGGTTAGAGATGGAGGATATACGCCCTACCTTGGAAAAGGTTTTTAATTATACAGCGTTTGTGAATGACAAGGATCAAAGCTATTCATTTGCTAAAAAACTTCAGGTGAACTGCTGCCCCTACTGCAATAGAAGTTATACTGTGACAATAATTGATCAGGGCAACAAACAAATAGTTCGCCCGGATTTTGATCACTTTTTTCCAAAGAGTAAATATCCTCTTTTTGCGTTGTCTTTTTTTAATTTGATACCTAGTTGCCCTATTTGCAATAGAACAATAAAAAGAAACCAAGAGCTAGTTTACAATAAATACATCCACCCATACGACGATGAATTCGGTAAAGTTTTAAAATTTAATTATAGACCAATAGATACGGATAGTGCCATAGGTAGCAAGGCAAATTATGAGATCGTACCGCTGTTAGATAAATCGAATAAGCTTGCAAAAAGCTGTAAGAAAAGCTATAAACTTTTCAAGCTTCAAGAAATATATGAAGTAAGTCATTGTGAAGAGATTAGAGAGTTAGTAAAAAAATACCACGTTTCAGGAGGTAGATATTTAGAAATGCTCCACGACACGTTTCCAGATTTGGGTTCAATTGAGGAGCTATATCAAATTGCATTTGGGAATTTCTACAAAGAAGAAGATTTCGAGAAAAGACCATTAGGCAAATTGGTAAAAGATATTGTAGAACAACTGGACTTTTTAGTTTCCAAGGGCAGAATAGATGAATAAATAATAGCGCTTTAAAAAGCGCTTTTACGAGTAAATAATTAATTCCCTTTTCATTCTCAGCAATGTCTCCCGTGTGTGGCTATGTCGTCAGCAGGGGACATTGCGATGAACTAAACAGCTTAGTTTTTCACACGCACAAATACTAGTCAATGGCGTAATAAAGAATCACAAACTGTATTTGAAAATACCTATTCTTTTTGCAAGTTTACAATTCAGTCAACCCTTCATCATGTTCAATACTCTCGGTAATATTATCTGGCTCGTATTCGGTGGTTTAATCAGTGCATTCGGTTATTTTATTGGCGGGATCGTTCTATGTTTTAC
>JAQBNK010000179.1 GCA_028288595.1 Chitinophagaceae bacterium | reverse complement strand
TATAGTCCAGCACAACGGGAAGTGACATTTCATTCCAGCTTTTATATTTCGCAACGAAGCCGGCAGCGATAATAATTCCCTGTGCAAAAAAGAAAATAAAATAAGCCGTAATAACTGAAAAGCTATTATATCCTCTTGCCCACAGGATTATCAAAAGAATTATCAGAATAATATTAACAACAGCTAAAATAATATTGGGTGAATAAAAATTCTTTTGCGAATAAAACAACCCTGAAAAAAAGTTGGTAAGTATTAACCCTGCCACATAAATAGTTGAAAAAAAAGCGAGGCTCGCTTCATCGAAGACGGGCTTTTTCCAGGGATGAAAAAAATGAAATATACTCCAGAGTAAAACAGTAATGATAACGGTATAAATAATGGAGAACCAGGCCAGTTTATTTTTTGAAATACTATTGTTGGCCGCGAAATAACCCATCGCCGATTCAAGGCTGAAACTTGCAGTTAGCACCAGTACTGCAAGGATGCCTGTTAAATAAAAAACCTTCCCTGCCTCCTCAGCGCCTAAAAAACGGGAGATAATAATATTGACAAAAATCAAAGAAATGAACAATGAAGCCCTCCCCAGGAAACTTTGCAGCACTAATTTTTGAAAATTCATTTAGCAGTTTTGGCTGGCTGCAAAGTAACGATAGTTTTAAAAATGTATTTTTGAAGCTTAACTACCTCTAATGGCTATTTTAAACCGCATCAATCGCAGGGCCATTGAAAATACCGAGACCGGCTTTGGAACAAATAGTGCTTATAGCGGTGGCAGGTTTTTTTTGAAGGACGGAACTCCGAATATGCGTATCCGGGGCGTGTCTGTATTTAAACGTGTTAGTATCTATCAATCCCTGCTGAAGCTCTCTCTCTTTAAGTTTTTGAGTGTTATCGTTTTATTATACCTGGTTGTAAACCTTTGTTTTGCTACGATATATTATTTAATAGGCCTTGATAATTTGGGTGGCATGGATTCTCATACCATCAATGGCCGTTTTTGGGAGGCATTTTTTTTCAGTGCACAAACGCTTTCTACGGTGGGGTATGGACATGTTTACCCAAGTGGCCATGCCTCTAATATTATTGCGGCGATTGAATGTTTATTAGGATTGCTCATGTTCGCCCTGGCCACTGGTTTAATGTATGGAAGATTCTCTCAGCCCAAACCCTATATTCATTACAGCAAACACGCCTTACTTGCACCATTTAAAGATGGTATGGCACTGATGTTCAGAATGGCTCCATACAAAAGACATTTTCTTACTGACGTTGAAGTAAAAGTAACAGCAGGAATGAAATTACTGGTTGATGGAGTTAGAAAAAATCAATTCTATACTTTACCGCTGGCAATTTCAAGAGCCAACTCTTTAACATTAAACTGGACCATCGTTCACCCTATTAATGAAGAGAGTCCCTTGTTCAGCTTAACCAAAGAAGAAATCCTGGAAGCAGAAACAGAATTACTGGTTTTTGTAAAGGGATTTGATGAAGAATATTCAAATACTGTTGTTTCGAAAACATCATACACGACGAAAGAAGTTGTTTTTGGTGCAAAATTTAAGGTCATGTATCGTCCCAGTGATGATGGCACACACACAATAATGGATCTTCGTTTACTGGATGATTATGAACATGCAGAACTGCCGCAAAAAATCTGATATGGAAACAGTGATTGGAAATGATATTCAACATGCAATTGACCTATTGAAAAAAAATGAGCTTGTTGCTATACCGACTGAAACCGTTTACGGCCTTGCAGGAAATGCATTATCAGAATCTGCATTACTGAAAATATTCGAAGCAAAGAAGCGGCCCCGTTTTAACCCGGTGATCATGCATGTAAAAAGCATAGAAGCGATTGACGAATATGCAGTCCTTAACGAGGAAATATCAGCACTTCTCAGGTTATTTATGCCGGGGCCATTTACAGTTTTACTTCCGAAGAAAAAGAATGTACCGGATCTCCTTACTGCCGGAAGTGACAAAGTAGCCATCCGCATTCCTAATCATCCCATAACAAAACAATTATTAGAGCCTCTTGATTTCCCTTTGGCGGCACCCAGTGCCAATCCTTTTGGGTATATCAGCCCCGTAACTGCAGAACATGTTTTGGAAGGACTAAATGGAAAGATTCATTATATACTTGATGGTGGCACATGTGCTATTGGTATTGAATCAACAATTGCAGAACCTGCAGGTGATAAATTACTGATCCGCCGTTTAGGAGGATTATCAATAGAAGCAATACAGGAAAAAACGGACCTGCTCGTTCAGCTTGTTAACAAACAGGATAAGCCGCAAACTTCCGGACAAATGAAAAGTCACTACGCTCCTAATACGCCGTTATACGTTGGTGAAATAAAAGAATTATTGGCTGAGCACCGGGATAAAAAGACCGCCGTCATCAGTTACTCAAAAGATTATGACAAGGAACTGATCACTACTTATCATCTTTCAGCAAACCGCGATATGAATGAGGCCGCCGCTAATCTTTTTAAAGTGCTCAGGCTTATTGATAAAGAAAATTATGAAGTAATACTGGCGGAACAATTCCCGGAGGATGGATTAGGAAAAGCGATTAATGACCGGTTGAGCAGGGCACAGGCAGAATTTAAAGAGTAATGCTGCAGATAGATATTCCATATCTGCCAGATATGGAATATCTCAATAACTATTTCAAACTATTAATGATCGTATTAAATTCCCCGGCATTTAAAGACGCTCCTCCTACTAACCCACCATCAACATCCGGCTGAGAAAAAATTTCTTTTGCATTCGCCCCTTTCACACTTCCACCATATAAAATAGAAATTTCGTTCGCAGTTTCAACTCCATATTTATTCGAAAGTTCACTACGGATAAACGCATGCATTTCCTGCGCCTGTTCAGACGATGCGGTTTTACCGGTGCCAATGGCCCAGATCGGCTCGTAAGCAATCACCACTTTTTTTAACTGATCAGGGGTTAAATGATACAATGATTCGTTGAGTTGTTTTCCTACAAACTCATTTTGCTTTTCACTTTCTCTTATCTCCAATGCTTCTCCGCAACAAAAGACAGGAGTAATATTATTTTGCAAAGCCATATTTATTTTTTCAGCAAGCAACTGGTTAGACTCATTAAAATATTCTCTTCTTTCGGAGTGACCGATGATCACATAATTAATATTCAACGAGGAAAGCATTTCTACCGATACCTCCCCCGTATAAGCACCTGATAATTTATTGGAACAGTTTTGTGCAGCCACTGCTACACCATTCTTTCCCGCCAACAACTTTTCAACTTGCGACAGGTAGGGAAAAGGTACGGCCAATAGCACCTGCTGATTTTCTTTCACTTCATGTGCAGTCGCTAAGAGATCGTTCACTAATTTTTCGGCTTGTGAAATAGTGAGGTTCATTTTCCAGTTAGCGGCCGCGATTTGCTTTCTCATATTATTTTGTAAAGTGTTCAAAGATATATTTCAAAACGGCTCTCTCCGTTCCTGATAAAGATTGATTCTTTAATTTTTTCCAGTTATCAATATCCTGCAGCGATTTATCAAACTCGTATCGTTTATTATTTCCCCAGCTGAAATTGCCGATCACTTTAGGTAATAATCCATCTGCGAAAACATTACAGCAGACTCCAAAATAACTTCCCGTATTGATAGCGCTGTTAATTGCGGTACGCGTATAGTCTCCCATTATCACCCCACACTTCTGATCTGCTTCAATAAATTTTTCTGATGATTGATCCCAAATACGAACCGCTCCTGCACTGTTTTTTAAATTGCTGCTACTTGTTCCAGCTCCCAGGTTACACCAGTTACCGATAACCGAATCGCCCAGGTATCCGCCATGTGCCTTATTGCTGTAACCTTGCATCACCACATTTTTTATTTCACCGCCACCTGTACAAAATGGCCCCAGGGTGGTTGCACCATAAACAGTGGTTCCCATTTTTATAACGCTTCCTTCACCTAATGCAAATGGGCCGCGAATACAGGAGCCCTCCATTACGATCGCATTTTTCCCAATGTAAACAGGACCGGCAGCGGCATTAATGATGGCATGCTCAACAACCGCTCCTTCCTCAATAAAAATATTTTCTTTCCCGATGAGTTTATTGGTGGATGAAACCGGTACAGATAAACGGTTTGTTGTAAGCAATAGGAAATCCCTACGCAGCCAGTCATCATTCTGTTGAAATATTTGCAATACATTTTCCAGCCTGGCAACCGGTTGATTGGAAGGCAGGTCATAATTTTTTAGATCGGCGGGCAACCGGGCCGACCTTACGGCAATCAATCCCTTGTCATCGCCCAAACTAATATCTTCCTTTAACGCCATAATCTCAGAGACCAATGATTTGGAAGGAAGCACAGATGCATCTATCCATAGGTGCCCGCCTGCCGGAATTTTTTTATATAAAGGCTGCAGGTAATCTTCAGTTTTTAGAAAGACTTCCTGTTTTAAAAGCAAACTCCACCGCTCAGCAATTGTTAATATACCAACCCGTAAATCTCCTGTCGCATGCGTATAACTAAGCGGGCTGAGGTTTTTTCGGGAAAGATTATCGAATAAAACAACCGGCATAAAATGGATTAATGTTTGTAAAGTTATTTGCTATAATAATGAATATCAATCAAACAAAAGGCAATTCTGTTATTTTTGCCGGCCCC
This sequence comes from Chitinophagaceae bacterium, assembly GCA_028288595.1. Taxonomy (GTDB): domain Bacteria; phylum Bacteroidota; class Bacteroidia; order Chitinophagales; family Chitinophagaceae; genus JAQBNK01. Next base: position 8,078 of record JAQBNK010000179.1, on the reverse strand, counting down.
GATGATTATGAGAAGAATAATAATATTATGGATCGTTCCATGCCTGGCCTTGATCAATGGATGTACAACATCAGCAAAAAAAGAGAATGGCCATGTAGTTGACCATGAACAAAAAAGGACGCCTGACTTTAATTTCCGCGAATTATCGCAAACCGAGACTGATCATTACAAAAAAGAAATAGCCGCCTATTATAACAGTTTTTATGTAAGTCACGGTTTTAACGGCAGCATACTGGTTGCCAAAAACGGGAAGATCCTTTTTGAAGATTATCATGGGTATGCAAATCCACAGAAGGCAGAACGACTTACCACTACCACCCCGATCCAGATCGCATCCATGTCTAAAACATTTACGGGCACTACAATTTTAAGATTATGGGAGCAGGGAAGAATCGGGCTCGATGATTCGGTTCAAAAATATATCCCGGGGCTTCCTTATCATGGCATCACTATCAGGATGTTACTGAGCCACCGCAGCGGATTACCCGAGTACGTTCATTTTATGGATAAGGTGGGTGACGCAGATGCCCGTTTTACCAACCAGGATGTGATCAACTATATGATCCAGAATATACCCCCACCCGCCGGCACACCCGACAAACGTTTTCATTATTGCAATACGAATTTTATGTTGCTGGCTTCGATCATAGAAAAGATCACCAAAAAATCTTACCCCGATTATATGAAAGACAGTGTCTTTACCCCGCTGGGATTAAAGAACACTTTTGTTTTTTCAATAAAAGATAAGGACAATTACATTCCTTCCTGGGCCGCTAACGGCAGACTGTATCCTATGGAAAGAACAGATTGTACTTATGGTGATAAAAATATTTACAGTACCCCACGGGATATTTTTATGTGGGATAAGGCGTTGTATGAACATACATTTGTTACACAGCAAACACTGGATACAGCCTGGGCCCCTTCCAGCAATGAAAAACCTTCCAGCCATAATTATGGTCTTGGCTGGAGATTGTATATAGATAAAGGCGATACACTTGTGTATCATACAGGGCACTGGCATGGAAACAGTACAGACTTTTTAAGGTTGAGAAAGGATACCGCAACGATCATCATTCTTTGTAACCGTTATAACCCGCTTGTGTATAAAGCGAAAAATATGAGCAGTATATTTTCGGGCAATGCAGAAGATGTTAATTTAGATGACAATTCTGATGAAAGGACTGATCCTCCACAACCGGTTAAAAAAGTGCAGCGAAAACATGTTAAAGCCTCCGTTGCTAAAAAACATAAAGTAAGCAGTGCAAGGAAAAATACTAAATCGCGAACAGTTAAAAAAGTGGGACGAAAGCGTCGTCATTAATCGTGGCATTTCCTTACTGGAACTGATGGAGACTGCAGGAAGTAAATGTACAGAGTGGATACTGCAACATTTTACTAATGATTGTGATTTTCATATTTTTTGCGGCAAAGGAAATAATGGTGGAGACGGGCTTGTTATTGCACGCCTCTTGAAAGAAAAAAATTATTCCGTCCAGGTTTATTTGATTGAAGAAAATGAAAATGCATCTGAATGTTTTACTAAAAATTTGCAACGTTTAGAAAACTCAGGTATAAGGATTCATTTTATTTCTATTGAACCTTCCAATACCTCCATAAGTAAGAAATCAATTATTATTGATGCATTATTTGGATCTGGTTTAAACAGGCCGGTAACAGGTTTGGCGGCTGCTGTTATTAATTATATCAATGGTTTAAATGCGATAGTTATTTCTGTTGATGTGCCCAGCGGAATGTATATAGACGAAAGTTCAAAAGGCAATGCAGTTATCAGGGCAGCATATACCCTCACCTTTCAAATTCTGAAACTTTGTTTTCTTGCTGCTGAAAACGCATCCTCTTTCGGTAAAGTAGAAATACTGGACATCGGTCTTAACGAAGAATACCCTGCAAAGGTTGATTCGTTATTTTATTTTACCCGCATTAATGAAGTAGCAGGAATTTATAAAAAGCGAACTTCCTTTTCTCACAAAGGAACTTATGGACATTCTTTACTTATAGCAGGAAGCAAAGGAAAAACGGGAGCGGCAATATTAAGTGCACGAGCCTGCCTGCGTAGCGGTACCGGTTTACTCACCTGTTGCATACCCGAGACTGCATTTCCTGTTTTAAATATGGCGGCACCAGAAGCGATGGCAATCTCGCAAACAGGCAGCAATGTTTATAAAAATTTCAACTCGTATAATAGCATAGGCATTGGCCCCGGGCTGAATACTAATACGGATTCTGAAAAAATGCTACGTCGCGTTCTCAATGAATACAAACTGCCCATGGTGATTGATGCTGATGCTTTAAACATCATTTCAAAAAATAAAAAATGGTTGCACCATCTTCCGGCTCATTCTATTCTTACACCACACCCAAAAGAGTTTGAACGATTATTCGGTAAAAGTGAAAACGATTTTGAAAGAATACACAAAGCACTTACTATCAGCAGCGATCTCAACCTAATTATTGTGTTGAAAAATCATCACACACTGGTTGCCTTTGAAGGAAAAGGTTATTTTAATTCTACTGGAAACGCCGGTATGGCAACGGGCGGCAGTGGTGATGTACTTACCGGAATTATAACAGCACTGTTATCCCAGGGATATTCGCCCAAAGAAGCCGCCCAAATGGGAGTATTTATACATGGGCTGGCCGGTGAACTTTCTTTAGGTGATCAAAGTATGGAAAGTATGTTGCCTACTGATATAATTGAACATCTTGGCAAGGCCTTCCTTCAAATTGCGAAAACCCCTTTGTAATAATGCTTTTTCTATGGCAAACGACCGGAAAAGGAAACGCCGATAATTAGCGATTTCCCCCTATTTTTGCCGTCCTTAATTGTAAATCTGACACAATTGCTTATGGACAAACTGTTTTACGCTGTACCGGTCATGGGTGTTATAGGGCTTCTTTACACATTCGTGAAATATAACTGGGTTTCCAGGCAGGATGCCGGGGACAGCCGTATGAAAGAGATCAGTACTTATATCGCTGAAGGTGCGATGGCTTTTCTCCGTGCTGAATGGAAGATTCTCACCTATTTCGGAATCACTGTAGCACTCTTGCTGGCTTTTATGGGAACTCGCAACCCGGATTCACACTGGTCTATCGCTGTTTCATTTTTAGTTGGCGCTTTTTTCAGCGCTTTAGCCGGGTATATAGGTATGCGTGCTGCTACCAAGGCAAATGTGCGTACCGCTCATGCAGCCCGGACTTCCCTTTCAAAAGCATTAAAAGTTTCATTTACAGGCGGCGCCGTAATGGGAATGGGTGTAGCAGGACTGGCAGTTTTAGGATTAGGCGGTCTGTTCATCATATTAATAAAAACATTCGCTCCGGATGCTTTAGCCACTTCTTTTGAAGTTACCAGGGCAATCGAAGTTTTGACAGGTTTTTCGCTTGGCGCTGAAAGCATTGCATTATTTGCACGTGTGGGTGGTGGTATTTATACCAAGGCCGCTGATGTGGGAGCCGATCTTGTTGGTAAAGTTGAAGCCGGTATTCCTGAAGATGATCCTCGTAACCCCGCTACAATCGCTGATAATGTAGGTGATAATGTAGGTGATGTTGCAGGAATGGGCGCTGATCTGTTCGGATCTTATGTAGCGACCGTTTTAGCAACAATCGTTTTGGGTCATGAGGTAACTGATTCAGCGAATACTTCTTTGAATGACGGATACTCAGGCTTCTCTCCTATATTATTACCAATGCTGATCGCCGGTGTTGGTATTTTATTTTCTATCATCGGAACTTTCTTTGTTCGCATCAGCGACACTGCCGGTATCAGTACCGGTGTAGTGCAAAGAGCTTTGAACATGGGAAACTGGGGCAGTATTATATTAACTGCAATAGCCTCTTATTTTTTATGCAATTATATTTTACCTGATACCACCATGCATCTTCGTGGTTTTAGTTTTGATAAGATGGATGTGTTTGGTGCCATTGTGGTGGGTTTGGTTGTAGGTACTTTGATGAGTATCATCACTGAATATTATACGGCAATGGGAAAACGCCCGGTGATGAGCATCGTTCGGCAGTCAGGCACGGGTCATGCAACCAATGTTATTGGTGGCTTAGCCGTTGGTATGGAATCTACTTTCTTACCTATTCTCGTTTTAGCGGGCGGTATCTATGGCTCTTATTATTTCGCTGGTTTATATGGTGTGGCTATCGCGGCTGCCGGTATGATGGCAACAACCGCTATGCAACTGGCTATCGATGCATTCGGACCTATTGCTGATAACGCGGGTGGTATTGCTGAAATGAGTGAATTACCAAAAGAAGTACGTGAAAGAACTGATACGCTTGACGCGGTTGGTAATACCACTGCTGCTACCGGTAAAGGTTTTGCAATCGCTTCTGCTGCATTAACTGCGCTTGCTTTATTTGCTGCGTTTGTTGGAGTAGTTGGAATTCATGGAATTGATATTTATAAAGCTGATGTACTCGCCTCATTATTTGTTGGCGGAATGATCCCTTTCATTTTTTCATCTTTAGCTATTCGTGCAGTTGGACAAGCCGCGATGGCAATGGTTGAAGAAGTTCGACGACAGTTCAGGGAAATTCCCGGCATCATGGAAGGAATTGGAAAACCTGAATATGATAAATGCGTTGCGATATCAACTGAAGCATCCATTAAAAAAATGATGCTGCCTGGTGCCATAGCAATCGTTTCACCGCTGATCATTGGTTTTATTTTAGGACCTGAAGCATTGGGTGGATTTCTTGCCGGCGCTACAGTGAGTGGTGTGCTGATGGGGATGTTCCAGAACAATGCTGGTGGTGCATGGGACAATGCAAAAAAATCATTTGAAAAAGGCGCTGACATTAACGGTCAGAAATATTACAAAGGTTCAGATCCGCATAAAGCATCTGTAACCGGTGATACAGTAGGTGATCCGTTTAAAGACACTTCTGGTCCTTCAATGAATATCCTGATTAAATTGATGTCGATTGTTTCGTTGGTGATCGCTCCTACTCTTGCAGAAGTATTTCATACAAAAGATCACAATAGAACTAAAGACAGGGTAGGAAAAATACAGACCTATTCGCCTAAAGAAAGATCACTTGCCAATACAGTGATTCTGGATACAAAAAAATAAAAAACCTATCTACAGATGCTCCCGGCAAATTGCCGGGATTTTTTTTATATTTAATTGGATGGAGGAAAGACAGAAGTACTCAGAACTCAGTATTCAGTATTCAGACAGTACCTTTGCATTTCAACTTCACATTCAACATTCAACATTCAACATTCAACATTCAACATTCAACAATTCAACATTCAACAATTCAACATTCGTAACTCATAATTCATAATTCCTTTCGCTCCTCCCGCCATGCCACAGTTCCCCAACATCCTTTTACACGCCGTTCCAGGCTTCATCATTTTGATTGCAGTAGAAGTTATCTATGCGATTAAAATGCAAAAGAAATTATATGAAGTGAAGGATGCGGCCACCAGTATTTCTCTTGGATTAGGAAATCTAATCATCGGCATTATCACCAAAACTTTCATCCTTATATTCTTCAGTTTCATTTACAAGTACCGTTTCTTTACTATTCCATATACTGCGTGGTGGGGCTGGGTAATTTGTTTTTTTGCTGATGATTTTAGTTATTACTGGATGCATAGCATCAGTCATAAAGTAAGATGGTTCTGGGCATCTCATGTGGTGCATCATTCTTCTGAACGATATAACCTTGCTGCTGCACTTCGCCAGACATGGACAGGAAATTTAACTGGCTCTTTTTTATTCTGGTCATGGATGCCTTTAGCAGGTTTTCATCCGGGAATGATCATGTTAATGCAATCCGCGAGTTTGTTATATCAATTCTGGATTCACACCGAAGCAATAGATAAAATGCCGCGCTGGTACGAATATATTTTCAATACCCCTTCCCATCATAGGGTGCATCATGGTTCCGATCTTATTTATTTAGATAAGAATCATGCAGGCACATTAATTATATGGGACAGGATATTTGGAAGTTTTCAACCCGAAAAATTCAAACCAACTTATGGCCTCACAAAAAATGTCAACACTTTTAATCCCGTTAAAGTGGCCTTATATGAATGGATCAATATTGGGAAGGACCTGAAAAAGATCAGGTCATTTAAACATGCATTTCATTATCTTTTTGATTCGCCGGGCTGGAGCAATGATGGAAGTTCATTAACCACGAAACAATTGAGAAAGCTGAAGGATCAAACTGAACAATGGGAAAATTAATGCTCAATTCCTTCAATACATCCCATCCCACCACGTACTAATTTCTGCTTAAAGATTGAGTTTCAGCGTGCAAGCATTTTACCTGTACTGTTTTACTGCTTAAAAAAATTTGCAAGGTTTTGGTAGCATTAAAGAAAAAAGAATCTATGAACCAAAATATGCAGCAAAATGGCAGCGATACTTATACGCCGCCCTATAACAGCAATAATGCTGTTAATGTAAGCGCTAATGAAAGAGTACTTTCTTTGATCGGGGGCCTGTTTATTTTTTCAAGTGGTATCAATAATATCACATCAAAGCCTTTTAGTGCACTGGGCCGTATTGCCGTAGGAACTTTCCTGATGTATCGCGGAGCCAGTGGTAATTGTCCCGTAAGAAGCTATATGGGTAGCGAAGAGGTGCAGGAAGGATCAACCGTCGAAATGTATACGACTATGACCGTAGATAAGCCTCGTCATGAAGTATATTCTTTCTGGCGCAAGCTGGAAAACTTACCTCTTTTCATGAAGCATCTTAAACAGGTGAGAGAAGTGGATTCCAAAACCTCCCGTTGGGAAGCGACATTGCCGGCGAAAGGAATTCCTGTAAGCTGGAATGCTGAAATTGTTGAGGATGAAACTAATTCATTGATCGGCTGGTGCTCATTACCCGGTTCGATGGTAGAAAATGCAGGTAAGGTTGAATTCAGGGATTCTGCAAGCGGCCAGGGAACAGAAATTAAAGTGTTGATCACCTACCGCCCACCCGCAGGTGCATTAGGCTCAGGAATAGCCACCCTTATCAACCCAATATTTAAAAGAATGGTAAGAGAAGACATATTAAACTTCAAACAATATATTGAAGCTGGTGAAGTGGCATCCATTCAGGGCCAGACAGCAGGTAATTTGTAATAGTGTTCCAGGTCAAAATCGAAGTCAAAAGTCAAAATTCAAAAAGCGAATGCTTCCCGAATTTTGACTTTTGACTTTTGACTTTTTAATTTGACCTTCTAATTACTCCCAGGAAAATTTTTACCAACGGCTTGGTCATTTACGATCAGGCTCGTAAATTGCTTACGAAATAAATCGTATTATGAGTAAACCGATCAAACCCACTGAAAGCGAACTGGAGATCTTACAGGTATTGTGGAGCAAGAATAAAGCAACGGTAAGAGAGGTGCATGAAACGCTGAGTGAACACAAAGACAGTGGATATACAACTACCCTTAAACTGATGCAGATCATGTTTGAGAAGGGTCTTGTAAAAAGAGATGACAGCAACAAAACCCATATTTACCAGGCCAATGTTTCAAAAGAAAGTACGCAGAAACAATTAGTAGGAAAAATGGTTAATGCCTTATTTGGCGGTTCTGCTACAGAGCTGGTGATGCAGGCGCTTGGCAATAACAAACACTCTTCTGCTGAGCTGGAAGAAATTCAAAAACTATTGGATAACCTGAAAAATAAATAGGTATGCAAGCCTTTACCCATTCGGCATTTTTACAGGCGCTGGGTTATGCTATCGCCAATAGTTTATGGCAGGTGGCTTTATTGTGGGGGGCGGTTAGTTTTGTGAACAGCGTTTTTAAATCCAGGTCGGCCATTAAATACCATATTGCTCTATCCGCACAGCTGGTTGCATTTTGCTGGTTCCTCTTTACTTTTTCATTTTATTATCACCGCTCAGAAGAAGCATTTGCAGCCGTACAATTATTACGCAGCGAAGATGTGCATGCAATTATTGTTTCACCGCAGCAACAAAATTTCAGCTCGTGGATATTAGCAACTTTAATTAAAGTTGAACAGGCATTACCCTATTTATCCGTAGCTTATCTTTTACTGTTTTTTATTCTTTTAT
>JAQBNK010000165.1 GCA_028288595.1 Chitinophagaceae bacterium | reverse complement strand
CATAAATAATGATGGGGGTCTTATAAATTTTGAGGAAGCGGGAGAAATAATAAAGTATTACCTGTATGGTAATTGCGGCAAGAAAAACTTTGTTTACATCATGAAGAGCGATGGTATAATTAACGAGGCAGAAAAAACAAACAAGAAAAAAAGTTACAACACTTATCGCATTGAACATCCTGTTTTCACTGGTAAAGCGATCCCGGCTACCGACCAAGAGGTTCCAGGTAAATTTCATATGGGTGGGTTATCAGAAGGTACTTAATAAAGATAAAGTAAAAATAAAATACAAGTATGATTATCTGCTGATTATCCTTAAAAGAAATTTTTAAAGGAGAGGTTATGCCGTGAATGAAACTTATTTTTGTATATGCAGACTGAAACTTCAAATTAATAAAATGAATATACTGATCCTTGTTACAGGTGGCACCTTCGATAAAGAATACAATGAACTTTCGGGAGAGCTTTTTTTTAAAGACACGCATGTATCTGAAATGCTGAAATTAGGACGTAACCTGGTAACTATCGAAACGCATACGTTAATGATGATTGATAGCCTTAACATGACTGATGAACACCGTAAGCTGGTTTCTGATTATTGTCGTAATGCAGAACAGGATCATATTATCATCACACATGGTACTGATACAATGTCGGAAACTGCAGATTTTCTTGCAACTGCTAAACTTAATAAAACAATTGTATTAACGGGGGCGATGGTGCCTTATAAATTTGGAAGCTCCGACGGGTTATTTAACCTGGGCAGTGCGATGGCTTTTGTTCAAACCCTGCCAAAAGGCGTTTACATAGCTATGAATGGAAAATATTTTAATGCCGGTAATGTGAGAAAGAATAAAATAAGCGGTGTTTTTGAAGAGATCAACTGATAGATGCGGATAGCTAAACATTACTTTTTGCTAATCCCGGATTAAATATGGACTAGCTTTTGCATATTGATCAGTGAACTAAAAAAACGAATATGAAAAAAGCACTTCTCGCATTATTTATTTGTACAGTCTTTTGCCTGGGCGCTGGCGCACAAACGACTCAGGATCAGGCGAAACAAACTCAAAAAGTAGAAAAGAAAGATGCCAGGTGGAATAAAAAACAAGCTAAGGCGAATAAGAAGTTTGTAAAAGGCAAGGATGATAAGATGATTAAGAAGGATATAAAATCTGACAAAAAATCGAATAAGGCTGATAAGGAAGCCGTAAAGCCAGTACAATAATAGATTCGACGTAGGTTGAATAAAAAATCCCGGTATTTGCCGGGATTTTTTTTATGTTGGCTAGGTCTAAATAGTAAAAAGTAAAAAGTCAAAGTAAAAAAGCCTGAAGTTTGAAAGAATATTTTACCACAAGTCACAAGGGAAGGAGACAAAGATCACAATGTATTTCCTTGTGACCTTTGTGAAAAAGCGTGGTAAAAGAAAGTTCAACGTACGATTGAAAGTCGAATTGTCCCGGCATGTGCAAAGCCTTATGGTTATTCGCTTTTCAATTTAGATGCGCTCACTGATGTTTGATAATTTTAAAAAGGAAAGCTTAAATTAACGGTGACGTTCGTTCATTTTTTAAGTAAAGAATCACATGAGATATAAAGTTTTCGTATTATTTCTATTGGCTTTGGTTTCGATGCAAAGTTTTTCGCAGGCGAAAAGAAACTTATTGCAGCGTTATTCGATACAGGATATTTCAAATTCTGTTGCCACAAAAGATAAATGGAAACCTTTTCCGCAAACAGTTGCCGAATGGAAGGCGAAACTTCCTGACAGCACTTTACATGAAATTATTGCAAGGGGAGAAGTCGCGCTGAAAAAAGAATTCAAATCCATTCCTGCAACTGTTGAAATTGAGTTTGTAAGAACAGGCAACAGAGGCAATTATGAAAAGCTATCTTTTGAAAAACGAAATATGCTGATGGCACTTGCTTTAGCAGAAGCTGTTGAAGGCAAAGGGCGTTTCGCTGACCAGTTGATGAATGGAATCTGGTCCGTTTGTGAAGAAACTTTCTGGGGAGTGCCCGCACATTTAGGCGCACAAAAAGTTGGGAAAGGATTGCCGGATGCTGCAGATCCTATAGTAGATCTTTTTGCCGCAGAGACCGCAGCCACCTTAAGCTGGGTAGATTATTTTGCCGGCGCTTCATTGGATAAAGTTTCAAAACTGATCCGGCCAAGAATTTATTATGAAACCAACCGTAGGATCTTTACTCCCATGCTTACTGCACAATATGGATGGATGGGTAATGGCAACCCGGATGCAAAGCTGAACAATTGGGCGCCATGGATCATGTCGAATTATATCAACACAACTTTATTGCTTGAACCGGATCAATCGAAACGTACTGCCGCGATAAAGCGGGCAATGAATTGTATCGATCAATACATGAATGGTTTGGGTGATGATGGCGGCTGCGATGAAGGACCTTCTTACTGGTTTGCTGCTGGCGGCGCCGTGTTCGATGCACTGAATTTACTAGATGACGCGTCGGGTGGTAAGATCAATATTTATAATGAACCCTTTATTCAAAAAATGACTTCTTATGTTTATAAAACCCATATAGGAGAAAGATATTTTATTAATGCAGCGGATGCGCCGCCGCAACTCACGCCAAACGGCATCATGCTTTATCGTTTAGGTAAAGCCATCAATGATGAAGAGATGAAACGCTTCGGTAGCTGGTCATACCATTATCTTGCAAATGATAATACACCATCGACAGAACAGTTCTCCAGGTCAAGATCCTTATATGATCTTATGGCGATGAAAGACCTTAGGTCTTACCCTTCAGATTTTGCAGATGTGAAAGATGTTTGGTTCTCAGATGTGCAGTTAATGGCATCACGATCTGCAAATGGGTTTTTTGTTGCTGCTCACGGCGGACATAACGCAGAGAGCCATAATCACAATGATGTAGGAGATTTTATGGTTTATTATAATAGTCAACCCATAATTGTTGATGTAGGTTCCGGAACTTATACCGCCACTACCTTCTCCAAGGACCGCTATACATTATGGTTCAATACTTCACCTTATCATAATCTTCCAACGATTAATGATAAGCAGCAACTTGCAGGTGCACAATACAAAGCAACTGATGTGAAATATGAAACGACAACAGATTATTCAAGATTGAATATGGATATTGGAAATGCATATGATTCTGCTGCTGGCGTTAATTCATGGAAGCGCAGCATCAGCCTGAATAAAAAAGGAAATGTTGAAATAAAGGACGTGTACAAATTAAACGGAAGTGTTAGTAAACTTGCCCAGACTTTTATGACGGTTTGCCCGGCTGATATTTCTACTGCAGGGAAGATCGTGTTTCAACTTCCCGGTGGAAAAAATATTTACATGGATTATGAGCCCTCAGTATGGACAGCAACCAAAGAAAAGATAAAATATGCAATACCTGAAGATGAGAAGTTCGTTCATAGTTGGGAAGGAAAAGATATCTGGAGAATCTTGCTTATTAATAAAACTAATGCGCTTAATAATTCGTCCACTTATTTAATTCATGAATAAGGGATCAGTAATAAATAGATAATAACCCGGGTTACGGGGAAATAATTAATATAAAAACATGAAAAAACTAATTCTCTGTTGTATTTTACTGGCAACGATAGCTACGGCCCTGGTAAGTTTTACTGATGATGGAATCTGGACTAAACACAAAGCAAAAAAGTGGTTCAGGAAAAAAGAATGGTTAGGAGGCGCTCCTTACACCGTGCATAATTCGGTAAATGTGCAGGAGTTTGCAAGGCAATATCATGCTAATAAAAAATATTGGGATGAAGCATTTGCTTTTTTGAAGACGCATGATATGAATACGATAGCAAAAGGGAAATATCCAATTGATGGCGATTATGTATTTGCAACTGTAACAGAAGACCCAACGAAAGATTATGATAAAACGAACTGGGAGTCTCACCGGAAATATGTGGACCTGCAATTGATCATCAGCGGGGAAGAAAAGATGGGAGTGATACCCCTTTCGAAAGCACAGGTTATAAAAGAATATGATGAGAAGAAAGATGTGGCCAATTACCAGGCAGAGGGTAAAGTTTATTCAGGAACAGCTGGAACATTTTTTCTTTTCTTTCCCACAGATGCTCACAGACCGAACATTACACCTGGTGGGAACAAACCGGATAAAAAAATTGTGATAAAGATAAAGGCTGCAGAATAACTTTTTCCTGGCAGTTAGATTTACAAGGCTGGCAATTTCTATTGCCGGCTTTTTTATTAGGAATTAACCGCGTAGGTGCAAAGACGCAGAGAAAACCTTTGCGTCTCCGCGCCTTTGCGGTTATTTTTTCTTAATGAGATGTTTTTTCACACCTTAACTTTACTTCACTCCAAAACCACTCCCATGAACAGGAAAGAATTTCTTAAATCCTCCGGCTTGGCTGCAGCTGCTTTAACCGTGGGGCCGTCTCTTCAATTATTCGCTAATTCAAAACTTGATAAAGTAAGAGTCGCCATGATAGGCGTGGGTCTCCGCGGACAGGAACATTTGAAATTATTGTTGAGAAGAAACGACGCGGAAGTAATTGCATTTGCAGATGTGGATGACCGCATGCTTACTTCAGCAAAAGAAATAGTAAACACCGGCGGAAAGAAGATGCCGGAAATATATACCGGTGATAAAGACGCCTGGAAAAGGATGCTGGATAAAATAAAACCGGATGCAATTGTTATAGCCACTCCATGGGAACTGCATAATCCAATGATATTGTATGCGATTTCAAAAGGAATAAAATATATAGCGACTGAAGTGATCCTAGGCATCACTTTACAGGATCACTGGAACGTAGTTCATGCAGCAGAAAAAAACAATGCGCATGTGATGATGCTGGAAAATGTTTGTTACAGACGGGATGTTATGGCCATTCTGAATATGGTGAGACAAGGTTTATTCGGTGAGTTAATTCATTTGCAGGCCGGGTACCAGCATGATCTCCGTGAAGTAAAGTTCAATGATGGCATTCATCCATACGATCATGGTGTGGAGTTTGGCGAGAAAGGGTTTTCAGAAGCGAAGTGGAGGACGAATCATTCTGTTCATCGTAATGGTGATCTGTATCCAACGCATGGAGTGGGTCCGGTTGCACATTATATCAATATCAACAGGGGCAACAGGTTCACCGCTTTAACTTCTTATGCAACAAAATCAAGAGGGCTGCATAACCATATCGTAAAACAGGGAGGAGCTGATCATCCGAATGCGAAAGTGAAATTTAAATTAGGTGATGTCGTCACTACGATGATTCAATGTGCAAACGGTGAAACCGTTTTATTGCAGCATGATACCAACCTGCCGCGACCTTATTCATTGGGCTTCCGAGTGCAGGGAACGGAAGGCTTATGGATGGATGTAAACAGCAGTGTTTATATACAGGATAAATCTGCGAAAGCACATCAATGGGATAATGCAAAGTCATGGCTGGATCAATATGATCATCCATTATGGAAAAGGTGGAGCAGCGATACGGAAGGAGCGGGGCATGGTGGAATGGATTTTTTTGTGATGCATGGATTTATTGAATCGGTCAAAAGAAATATAGCTACGCCGATGGACGTCTATGATGCGGCTGCATGGAGCGCCATTACACCTTTGAGTGAACAGTCCATTGCAAGTAATCATGCTGCTGTAGATTTTCCTGATTTTACAAACGGGAAATGGCTGACAAGAAAACCTGTCTTTTCATTAGGAGATGAATTTTAAGAAATGCAGGAAGAAGTATTAGCAGCATACGGACTTGATCAGAAAAACGTTAGTGTCGAATCTTTCGGTACGGGCCTTATCAACCATACCTGGAAAGTAACTGACGGCGCAGATGAATATATTTTACAGAACATCAACCAGTTCGTTTTTAAAGAACCGGAAGGAATTGCTGAAAATATCCAGCAGGTTGCGGATTATTTGAAAGAGCATCACCCCAACTATTTTTTTGCCGCTCCAATTCATACTTCATCGGCAAAAACCATGTTTAAAACTACTGATGGTGACTATTTCCGGTTGTTCCCGTTTGTGAAAGGTTCACATGCAAAGCAGGTTGTAGAAACCGCTGAGCAGGCAAAAGAAGCTGCCATTCAATTCGGCAGGTTTACAAAACTATTAAGCAATTTTCCCGTTGATAAACTAAACATCACTATCCAGTCATTTCATCATTTATCCTACAGGTACAAACAATTTTTACTTTCTCTTGTGAAAGGAAATGATAAAAGAAAGCGTGCCGCTGATACGCTAATCGTTGCGGCAAAGAAACACAGTTCGATTGTTGAGCAGTATGAAAAGATACTGACGGATCTGGAATTTAAATTGCGTGTAACACATCATGATACTAAGATCAGCAATGTTTTATTCAACCAAAATGAGAAAAGTATTTGTATAATTGACCTGGATACATTGATGCCCGGTTATTTTTTTAGTGATGTGGGTGATATGATGCGAACTTATTTGTGCCCCGTTAGCGAAGAAGAAACCGACCTGGCTAAGATTGTGATCCGGAAAGATGTTTATGAAGCAATTGTTTCTGGTTATTATGAAGAAATGAAAGACGAACTAACGGAAACAGAAAAGAAACACTTTTTTTATGCAGGTGAGTTTGCAATCTATATGCAAGCTATTCGGTTTCTAACAGATTATTTAAACGACGATGTTTATTACGGTTCAAAATATCCTGCGCATAATTTCCAACGTGCAGCAAACCAGTTTAAGTTGCTGGAAAAGTTTCAGGAGATGAGATCAGTTGGCAGTTGATAGTTGGCAGTTGGCAATAATTTAGTTGGCAGTTGATGCTTGGCAGTTGGCAATGACCTATGACTAAATGACCAATGACTAATGACTCACTGACTTTATACCACCTTCACCGCCTGCCTTGCCAATAATTTCCACCCGCCGTGTGTTTTTATCCAAACGAGCATTACGGAAAGTTTTACAGTGCCGGGTTTGCCATTATCATTTGTAGTTGCAGATAAAGCGTGTCTCACAACAGCAGTGTTACCGGTTACTTTCACAGTTTGATTAGTAAGATCGATCGTTACAAAATCTGATGAACCGCTTTTTATCGCATCAATGAATTGCGCTTTTGTTTGAATGTTGCCGCCCGAATGGCCATAGCTTAAATCTTCAGAAACTAATTTATCCAGTTGTGCCACGTCGGCATCTATCATTGCCTTTCGTAATGATTCTACCGCGGCTTGAACTTTAAGTTCTTTTTTTGTTTGGGCTGGTGTACTGGTTGCGAAGCCTATAAAGCAAACCACGCTTAATAAAAATGTTTTCATTGTCTGTTTTATTATTGATAAAGCTGTGTCAAAAATATTATTAGAAATCGAAATTAAAACAGTTTTATAAAGAGGTTAAGATTGTTTACAATAAGGTTAACCCTGAAGATGCGCTTACCGGCTAATTACGCTTATTTCGAATGTTAGTCAAACCACAGAACATCTTATAAATCGCTATATGAAACCGACAGCAAAGAAATTATTTCTTTCCATCCTTATTATTTCCTTTTCGGCAACCATTAGTGCTCAACAAAACAAAAGCCAGTGGGTGTATAAAAATGCAGGAGGAAAACTGCAATATAAAAAGTTAGAGAAAGGCAACCGCATCATCGACTTTTCTTATGCGGGTTACATGGGCGGCGGCGTGAGTTTGCCAGACGTACCCGCAAGAATCACTTTAACGCCTGCTGCTGGTGATAATACAGATGCAATTCAGAATGCAATTAACCAGCTCGCTAAAATGCCGCTGACAAATGGTTTTCGCGGTACTGTTCTGCTTTCCCCGGGAACGTATGATTGCGAAAGAACCATCACTATTAATGCGAGTGGTGTGGTGTTAAGAGGAAGCGGCCCCGGCGAAAAGGGAACTATCATAAACATGACCGGTAAGCCACATGCTTGCATTGTGGTTAGAAGCGCCGTGAATGTAAAGCCGGTTGGGGAGGCTGTAAAAATCACTGATACCTATGTGCCTTCTGCTTCAAATAATTTTCCTGTGACTGATGCGTCCATATTTCATGTGGGGGATACAATCAGGATCACTAAACCTGTAACTGATGCATGGGTTGCTTTTATGGGAATGGATAAATTAACAAGAGACGGTAAAAAGCAAACATGGATCACCGGGGAAATTAATACCGAAAGAGTGATCACTAACATCAGTCAAAATAAGATCACGGTAGATTTCCCCCTAACTGATTCCTATGATTCACAATATTTAAATCCGCCCGGTGTAACCGTTCAGAAAATTGAAACATCGGGAATGATAACACAGGTGGGGGTTGAAAATTTCAGGATCGTTTCTCCTGCACAATCTGTAACAATTAATGAGGGCCATCACCGTGCATTAACAATGGGCGGTATTACTGACGGATGGGTGAGAAACATCGATGTATTTAATACCGTCAACAGCATGAGCTTCGACGGAAAAAGAATCACCGTAGATCATGTTAATATCCTGCATACCGTTCCCACTATCGGCGCAGCGAAACCTGCTGATCTTAACGGCAGCGGACCGCAAATACTATTTAATAAATGTTCAATTACCGGCGATAATGTTTTCTTTCTTGCTACCGGCGCAAAAGTTTCGGGCCCGGTGGTTTTATTGAATTGTGTTTTTAAAGGCAACGGCTGGATACAACCACATCAGCGATGGGCCACCGGTATATTAATCGATAACTGCGAAGTGCCGGATGGTGGAATTGATTTTATGAACCGTGGTGCCATGGGCTCTGGTCATGGATGGGCGATAGGCTGGGGCGTGGCATGGAACTGCAAAGCGAAATCATATTTAAATCAGCAACCTCCCGGTGCGGCGAATTGGGTGATAGGTAGTACCGGCGAACAACAGAAAAAAGCAATTCCATTTGATAAAGAACCGGTGTTACCTGAAGGACTTTATGATTCTCACAATAAACGTGTGGATCCTTCGAGTCTTTATCTTGCTCAACTGGCAGAAAGGTTAGGAGCGCAGGCGGTGAAGAACATTGGGTATTAAGCGAATCTATCTTCCATTATTGTAAATCATATTTATTTTGAAAATAAATAATAACGCTTGTTGCTTTTTGTTTAAGCAGCAGTAATGCTTTCAAATTTGACTGGCGCCGCCATACATTATCATCCAAAAGATTAAAAAATCTGTTCAGTAATTGTTTATTGTCAGAAACTAAAATGGGCTTGCCTCCATCCCCGTTGCTCTTTGACACCTCTTCATAATTCAGGAGGGAATACATCGTATTTCTTAAGTTATATATATTTTCCTGGAACCCTGTGGTTTCTCTTTTTATAAACGTTCTAACCATTTTATCATACAACAGAAGACTGTCCGCATCCTGTTGGGATAGCAGCCGAAAGCTGCCTGAATTCTTTAATTGCTGAAGTGTTTGATCGCTTGTGATCAGATCTGTAAAACCTCTTGACAGCTCTATGAGATTTTGTAAACAGCCATTGGATCCGGCCTGGCTTAAACTTTCGTAACAGTCTTTTCTGCCTGCCAAACCTTTCAACTTAAAATCATATTCGGTAATCAGATTTGAATACTCCGCAGTGTCATTTCGAAGATCATTATAAAAGGAATGAACGTATTGCTTCGCCCGTTCTTTTTCTACACGATGTTCCCTCAAATCTTCTGCAATAAAACCCAGGAACACCGCAAGAAATAGCATAAAGAATTCCAGCAGGTATTCGCTCCATTTCTTTTTATGTGTTACGTGGTGGGGATGCTTGTGTACTTCCATATTCGGTAGTGATTTATCGCCTGTTTGTTCTGCAAGCAGGTTGGTGGTTGATGGCTGGTTGAGATGTTGTTGTATAGTTTCTTCCGTTATTTCTGAATGTAATTTTTGTTCAGGCTTGTTAGTTATGTTTTGTGCCTTGAAACTTTCATCCATTATGTTTTGCTCTTCATTCATTTCTGATTTTCAATTGATGATAAACGAATGCAAGCAGAAATCCTGCAATTAAATAGATCAGGAACTTGATAAGTATAGGCGTAAGCCGCGACTTAGTGTTTGTGTCTTTTTCCATTATTCTAAATGATATTCTTTTTTGATTAGGTCAATGAGGTTATTGGCTCTTGCTTTTATAGCATTATTAAAGTTCTTATCATTGTTTGCTGAATTTTTTAATCTGAGCAAAAGATTCAGATATTCATTAAGGTACCCGGGGTGAATGGTCATTGTTGCTGAATCACTAAGATTCAGATGCTGGTAACGTATTTTGATGTTATCAAAGGCATCCAAAACTTTCTCCTGTAAACTCCAAACCAGATCCTGGTTTGATCCATACGATTGCCTGCTTAGTGCAAACCGGGCCATCTGCTGATAATACCTGTCAATGCTGTCAACTATATTCCTTTTATGAATTAATCGCAGGCCTCCTGAATATCTTAATTGATCAAAAGTGCCGGTATGTTCCAAAAATACCTGATCCCATGTACTTCGTCGCATTTGCCGTGCTGTACTTAGCGGAACTTTAGATACAGTAGAATGGTTTATAAAATAATTGAGTGTTGAATCAATAGACATATCTCTTTTGCTTATAGAGAGAAGACATTGATTAGCATAAGCTGTGTCTAATTGAAGATCTTTAACCAGCGACTGCATGAATTGTTTCTCCCGATGATTTTCAACAACGCCCTCTCTTATATTTTCTGCAATAAAACCCAAAAACACAGCAAGAAATAGCATAAAGAATTCGAGCAGGTATTCGCTCCATTTCTTTTTATGCGTTACATTATGCGGATGTTTGTGTACTTCCATATTCGGTGGTTGTTTTTCGGTGGCAGTTGGTGGCTGAATGATTTCATCTTTGGAAGTATTTGCATTTACTTCTTTAGGTTTCAGGTTTTGATCTTCTGATTTTTCTTCGGGTATATTTTGTTCTTCACTCATTTTTCAACTGGTATTCTTTCCCAATAAATGTCTTTATTAGTGTGGCCCTGTCCTTCAACCGCTGAATTCTAAGACTTAGCCCGCCACTGAGGCTTTTAATGTTAAGTACACGAATCAAACAATCATTAATGGCATCAGAATCTGCTGTTCGCAAATAAACAGTTTCAGCCGGATTTATAATTTCGGTTGTTTTACCGTGTGCTTTACGAAAATCATCAGCATTCAATATGGTTGAGTATTTTTCACGTAATGCTCTTTTCATGGTGATTGATTCATCGTACAGGAAGTGAATTGTTTCTATTTCCTTGTAATAAGCAACCATGCTATCTGACACGCCTTTATTATGAATGAGCCGCATGCCACCGGCGTTGCGTAATTGAACTATTGTTCTGTCATTAGCATACAGGTTAGTAGAAGCACTGCGTGTAATACGGACCAAATACATATAGATAAAGTTGGCGGGTGTTTCTTTACTAACATTGTGCATCAATGTGGCTAATGAATCTCCCATCTGAGATTCTATGTTCAAATTATTGATGATCCTTTGCAGGTCAGTTTCATCTGCTGTCAGATCTTCGTAAAAAGATTTGATGTATTCTTTTTCTCTGTGAGATTCTACCACGCCTTCTCTAATGTTCTCCGCAACAAATCCCAGAAACACTGCAAGAAATAACATCGAAAATTCCAGCAGGTATTCTCCCCATTTCTTTTTATGAGTTACATGATGAGGATGTTTGTGTACTTCCATATTTTCAATTTCTTGTTGGGGGTTAACAGTTTCTGTAGTGGGACTAATTACGCCTGGAGAATTGTCCGGTTGACTAGTTGCCGGAACTTTTAAATGTTCGTCGTCTGTAATGCCAGGCATTTGATGGAGGTTATTTAAGGGTTAATAACATGACGTACAACTCGTTAAATATACACAACCCCGGCAAAAGAGTACGGCTATTTTCCGGCAAGTTGAGGAAGCCGGATGCGGGATTCAGGATACTGGATGGATTCAGGATTCACGATTCACGATATTGGACACACCATTCAGGTTACATACTTAAATGCACAATGTTTCTGTGCGTCATTTCGAACCGCCGGAAGAAGAATTGAATTTCAGGTACACTGCGGCGGTGACAAATCTAACTGAATTAAAGATGTTTTTATGAGACCGGCAGCAGATCATTGACCTGGCTTCGTTGTGTCACTCACTTCAACGTTCTGTTCTTTATTGAGCATGGGAAATACTATTACAAGTACATGATGATACAACGCGGGTTCCCTTGGCGGGAGACCCCGCTGGCACGCTGACCGTACTGGCAGTGTCTGCCAGCGACCCTGCGGAAATACGATTTAATTGTCATTAGTAAGTCGTCCAAGTTGTTTTAATACTTGCTCAATTTCTTCAGGTCGCTGTGTTCCAAGTAAAATTTTTTTTCCGTCGTCATAAACAAGTTGAAGTCCTTTGTTACCTGAAACATTAAAAGCTTTTCCCTTCCCAAAAATCCCGATACGAATTCCCCAACCCCCATATTCAGCTATTGGATTGTATTGTCGCACGAATGATTTTGAAATTCTGTCCCACGAGATCTTTTTGTATGTCAACTGAAAAGGTAAGAAACGATAATAGACACCATCCTTTTGAATTACTGTGTCAAGCCGCAGAAACACGAACAAAAGCGTCAATAGTAAAGCTCCGGAAGTTAGTAAAATCAGTAGTCTATTGCTCATTGGTTTGTCGCCAAATGTTTGCTCTAAAAATACTTGTCTTACCAATCCATAAATGAAAAGTGCATTGATGCTGATTAATAAAACCCACAGCCATATTTGTTTGAAGTGTTGTCGCTCGGAAAAAAGTTTTTCTGTTGTCACGGCTGTAGTTTAAGTCATCTACAAAATGGTTCCTCAAAAATAGAAGTGTTGCAATAACGATACCGGTAACAAATGCGGATGATGAGACTTGGCCCAGCACGCTGCAGTACAAACTTCGCTGAGCGGAAAACTTTTCGTTAGCGATCCCTTCTTATTCTTTATCCACTATGTAATTCAGTTCAGTTACGCCGGAAGTAAATTGCTTCGTAGTCAATAGTTTTAATTTTATTTTGTCTTTAATGTCTGTAAACAATGGAATGCCACGCCCAAGAATAATTGGATTAACAAATAACCAGTAGCCGTCAATTAAGTTCAGTTGAATAAGTGAATGTGTTGCAGTAGGGCTACCAAAAAGCAAGATGTCTTCACCGGGCTGTTGTTTTATTTCATTTATGTTGTCCGAAAGATTGTCGCTAATAATTTTTGTATTAGTCAGATCCGCGCCTTTCATTGTTTTTGATAAAACAAGTTTTTGAGCTTTTTTATACCATTTTGAATGATCAATGTCGTGCTTGCTCGCTGTAGGCTTGTCTGCAGCAGTAGGCCAGTAATCTTCCATCATCTGGTAAGTTACCCGTCCATATAATGCAGTGTCGCCTTCACCTATTCGCTTACTGATATGATCAAAAAGTTCTTCATCAACTTTAATCCAGTTCATTTCTCCGTTTGGTCCTGCTACAAAACCGTCAAGCGATATGTGCATAAATGAAATTATTTTCCTCATGTGGTTCTATTTTTTATTGTTGTCTATGGTTTGTGTTACTGTCTTTTTACAATCACCGATAACCCGTAAATATAGGAAACTTTGTTTCTCATTATTTTTACGCAATGTGTCTTTTGTATTTCTTTTTTGATTGATTGAACACTCATTGACTTTGCGGTAGTTGAATGAAAAGTCTGTCCAGGTGAAGTTGGAAACTTCATGTAGATCGGGCAAAGTCACAGACTTCGCCCAGCACCCTGCGGTGCAGACTTCGTTGAGTGGAGAGGCAGGGGTGAAAGTATAGATTGCGGCGAATTGAAAATGATATGAAGCACCATAGCGATAAAGCTGATGGTATATTGGATCAGCCGCCATAACGACAATCCAATGTTACCTCCCGTACTTTTCTTTAAGAGTTGTCTTTACTTCTTCGTAGTCGAACCTTGGCTCAATGATTATTTCACCATGTTTGTTGATAGCTCCCCATTTTTCCTGCTGCTTTATAAGTGCATAGCCGTTGCTGAATTCTTCGCAATAGTCAAATTCAATTGGAATTGCAATTTTTCCTGTTGGATAAATAAACCCGTACTTGTTGCCAATTCTTGCCTTTGCAATACCTTCTATGAATTTGCCAAACACCCTGTAATCAAAGCCGGTAAGTTGTTCACCTTTAGCATTAAAAAGAGCAGAGTTCGTACTTAGATATTTCCCATCATCTGTAATGTAAGAACTGTCGACAACAAGAACACCTTCAGTTGTCCAACTAATGCGATGATACTTGCACGGGATTAAGGCTTTACCATTGCTGTCACATAGTCCATAAGTTTCTGTAACCGATCGAACATCGCCGATACTGCTTTTTGCAATTACACTGTCTTTGTTCTTTATTATAATATAACTGTTATTATACTTCAAAATGTAGCTGTATTCTGCTGGTATTTTCACCTTTTCATCCTTAGTCATAACACCAATGATATATTCACCAAGATATTTAGCTCTGTATCCGAATAGGAATTCTGCGGAATCCAATGGGCTTAGATACTCATAACGAAAGGGAAGGATTAAATTATTGCTCTCGTCAATTGCTCCTAACTTTTCATCCTTGGCTACAATAGCAATGCCACCCATAAATTTAGAAGCATATTGAAATTGCGGGTCAATCTTTACAAGTCCTTGTTTGTCTTTGTAGCCCCAAAGAGTGTCCACCCGATACGGAAATAAGTCCTGCGATTTACAGTTCAGAAGTATGAGCGTAAGAAGAAGTGTGCAGGTGATGTGCTTCATAGTTGATGTCTGTTCGTCGTATGCCAGGTAAACACGATAAGTTTATGGTAAGTACGACTAGAGTGGTTTACCTAAACTCTACTGGTAAAAATATTTTCTCACTTATCTTTTCAGTCGAACACGGATTATCAACTTTTCTGAAATTACCAATATACTTTGTTGGTGTCATAACCCATTTAGTTGTGTCCTTAATATTTATTCGCCTGCCATAGTCGGCAATGTAAGTCCATAAATATAAATCCCTTGTTTTGTCAACCAATCTTATTTGAAAACTAATGTTGGGTTTAACAGACATTAATTTGCCATTCTCAACTGTTCCGGAGCATTTAATTAAAAAATTATTGGTGTTAATTTGAGTAAATCTTTTAATCCTGGATTTTGTTTCCTCTAATTGCCACTGAATTGTCAAAATCCCAGCACTTTCTAAATTTATTTCTGGTGTTGAACCATCACAAGGCTTATAAACTAAATAACCCATAGAGTCTCTTTCAAGCATTGTCCAGCTTTTTGGAAAACTCTTGAAGTTGACTTGCGTTTTTATTAAGTCAGATGGTGTTTGGAAACTACTAAAAGCAAAAACCAGAATGGATATAATAATTATATGTCGCATTTTACAATAGCAGTCACCCTGCTTTTTTTCTGATAGTTCATTAATGACTAAACCAATAAACTACGCCCCTGTGAGGGAAAGTTTTAATAATACACCAACTCTCTTTTTCTTAAATAAAGCGGCTTACCGTCAACACTTTTTAATTGTTCAATCCAATTTTGCTTCTTGTCAAATTTATAGCTAAATATAATTGTACTTGTTTGACCATCGCCTGTATAAATTACTTTTTCAATATTTTTATTTTGGTCATATGCATATTCGATTTCAGTAATTACATTATTATTTTTAGTTTGGATATACCTTTCCTTTTTAAGCAAATTATTTTCATTATAATAGTATTCTCTAAAAGCATAAACTGTGTCACTGGACATTGCGTAATACTCACCAACTTTTCTATTTTTTTTATCATAGCGATACGAAGTGCTTCGGTTAAACACTGCTTTGTTGGGGTCATGGAAGTCATCAATGTATTTTTTTACCTTTTGTAAATTATCTAAGCTATCATAAATCCGTTGTTCCTGTATTTGGTCATTACCATTTTTATCTCGTCTATGTCCTGTTGAGTTTTCATCAAGCTGTACCCAAATGAATGGGGAATGGCTGATTTTTTCTTTTAGTTTACCCGAACTTGTGTATTTAAATTTGGTGCCGTAGCTGTCTCCATACTGGTCAAAGATTTTTATTTCTATCAGCTTTTTATTGTCATCGTATGAATAACTTTCGTAGTCATAGATACGGGTCTAAAGGAAGAGTAAGAAATTGATGAAAGAAGCAGATTTGAGTCATCGTAGTAGGAACTTGTGACATGAAAAGTCGTGTCATCAAGTGCCGTTTTCTTTTGGATTAGATTATTATGGTCATCATATTTGTAATTAATTTTCTCTAAGGTCTTTTCATTTTTATAATACCAGGTTTCTTCTACCAGATTTTTTGCGTTGTCATAATTTCTTAAATAATTCAAGTAGTGAACCCAGGGCGTATTAAACCACCAACTGTTAAATCGTGAAAATGTAAATTCGGGACTCGAGAAACCGTAATGTCCATAGTCGCCTTCTGAACTCAGTAGTTTCATATTTTGCTTAGTGCTGTCCAGAAAAATAAGTTCTTCTCTTATTGATTTTATTTCTCCTTTTAGGCTGTCAATTTGGGCAAATAAAAGAGATGGAAGAAAAAGCAGTATGGTTAAGAATTTTTTTGTCATCAGGCTGCTTAAAAAATTTCTCACAATTCCTAAATATAGGAAACTTTCTTTCTCATTATTTCTACGCTATCTGCCTTTTTTTTTACCTGATTGAACACTCACGCACTTTGCGCAATGTCTTCATCGCCCGGCCTTGTGTGTGGCATGAGACATTGCGGCAAAGTCCGTGAGTGTGCAGTTGTTAAGCAAGTGAAGGTGAGAGGACACATTGCGGCGAAGTGAAAGGTCATCATCACCAGAATAAATTTTGGTCAGGTTTTCAGCAGTGAAATAGCTAAACAAAAAAAGCTGCCTTTCAGCAGCTTTTAGAGAAGTAATGTATTATTGATTTCAATCTTTCTTTGGCATATTCTTTCCCATATCTGCATAATACGTATTCAGCGCTTTTAATTGCTCCGGACTCAGAAACTCGGCTAATTTTTTTTCTTTCTCAGCCTTTAATTCTGCAAGTTTTTTACTGCGGTCAGCTTCATTCAAATCTTTTAATTTAGTTGCTGCCTGCATGCGCATGTCATAGTTGAGTTCTATTACCTTGTCTGCCTGCGCTTCGGTCAGTTGCACTTTCTCTACCAACGCTGGTCTTTGTTTCACTTTCATTTGCTCCAGCATAGATGGCGGATCGCCAGCCTGAGCATTTGTGGTGGTTGCTATTAATGCACTAAAGAGTAAAGTTAGAAATAATAACTTCTTCATAATTATAAATTTTTATTGGGTGAAGTTTAAAGTTATTTCATTTTAAAACTATCTAAATAACAACTACATAAACGGCTTTTAGGCCCTAAAAGCCTGTCGGAAAATTACATTGACCGATACTGCTGAGCAGTGCTTTTTTTGCAAAGACTTGATTTTCTGCAGTGTTTCCTCTCTGTATTTTTTCAACCCTCGCAGCGCTCGAAAGCGTGCAGTCAACATTTATGAGGAATAATTTTGAAGTGAGAGATATTGCGATGAAGTAAAACAGTCTGGCCAGGTGAAGTTGTAAACTTCATGTAGACCGGGCGAAGTCACGGACTTCGCCCGGCACCCTGCGGTGCAAACTTCGCTGAGCGGAGAAAATTAATTCTAGAATTTTACTGCTGATACTAGGAAATATGAACAATCAGGGGCGTAATCATCTTTAAGATTATTAAAAAGTATTAAGGTCAGTGTTGCCTGTTTGTTAAAATGAGTTCTTTTAAAAACTTCTCTGCTATTTTTTTCACCACAGGGTTTGTAAAATCGGACACCACAACCTTCAAGTTGAAATCCCACTGCATAAGTATACTGCGACTTTTTTAAACGGCCTTTCTTTATCAATTTTAAAAGAGTCGGATCATATGGGAGCTCGCCTGGTAATATAAAGTAGGCTTGTACTTTAACAGTATCCACAGACTTTGAGGTATTGAAATTATTCACTCCTTTACAAGGACAGCCTTGTGCGTGTGTTGTTGGTATACCACAAACCAATCCCACACAAAAAATTGCGACATAAATTTTATATGTCATCTTTTTTATTGTTTCTCTTTCTTTTGGAATTATCTTAATAAATAAAGGTAATTGTCAAACCAGTAAAGTCAAGTTTTTAAAACACTCTTTCGTCGTCATTGTTTGCCTGGGTCACAAGCCTCCGGGGAAAGCTAGATTTGGAAGTTTTGGGATTTGATTTTCGATTTTCAATTTTCGATTTTCGCTTTCCCGATTGTTTTATTTTTGCGTTTATGAATGGAACAGCAACCACAGGAAACGAGAAAACTATTTACCCTATACTTTTTGCAATTAGTTTTTCTCATTTGCTGAACGATACTATTCAATCCCTCATACCTGCTATCTATCCTTTACTTAAAACTTCTTTTAGTCTCAGCTTTGCGCAGATAGGGTTGATCACTTTTTGTTTTCAGCTTGCAGCTTCTTTATTACAACCATTTGTTGGATTATATACTGATAAGAAACCTCAGCCATATTCGCTTTCAGCAGGAATGGGTTTTACACTCGTTGGATTAATTTGCGTGGCGCTGGTTTCGCATTATTACATGGTATTATTTTCGGTTGTTTTAATTGGTATCGGCTCTTCCATTTTTCATCCCGAAGCTTCTCGCATGGCCTACGTCGCATCCGGCGGAAGGAGAGGACTCGCACAGTCCATATTTCAATTAGGAGGAAATACAGGAAGTTCGCTGGGTCCGTTACTGGCAGCGCTGATCATTGTTCCCTTCGGCAGAATCAGTGTTTCCTGGTTTTCATTGCTTGCATTAATTGCAATAGCTGTTTTATTAAAAGTAGGTAACTGGTATAAGCATCATCTTGTTAACCGGCCAAAGAAAGCGCAGGTGCATAATGTTAAGCAACAGCTTTCCAGGAAGAAAATAATATTTTCTATCATCATATTGATGCTGCTCATTTTTTCAAAATATTTTTATATGGCATCGATGAGTAGCTATTTTACTTTTTATCTTATTGATAAATTTCATTTATCGGTTCAAAGCTCGCAGTTATATTTATTTCTCTTTCTTGTTTCCATCGCAGCCGGAACATTAATGGGTGGCGCTTTAGGAGATCGCTTCGGACGCAAGTATGTTATCTGGGGATCGATATTAGGCGTTGCGCCTTTCACACTGCTGCTGCCTCATGCTAATTTATTCTGGACCGGCATACTTGTATTTTTTATAGGAGTGATACTTGCATCCGCATTTTCCGCCATACTTGTTTATGCGCAGGAACTCATACCGGGTAAAGTTGGACTCATATCGGGTTTATTTTTTGGTTTTGCTTTCGGTATGGGTGGCATCGGTTCGGCCGTACTTGGGTGGCTCGCTGATCATACCAGTATCAGTTATGTTTTCCGCGTCTGCGCATTTCTTCCTCTTATCGGGTTATTGACAGGATTACTTCCTGATATTGAAAGGAAAAAAATTATTGAACCTAAAAACAACACATAGATTATTATTTGATTTATAATTATTGTTTTATATCATTGCATCGACTTCCAATTATCCTACGATTAATCCGCGACCAGTGCACAAGTGGTCTTCTTGCTGAAAAGCAATGGCATCCTGCCTCAACAAGAAGTATATAAGTCTGTGTAAAATCATTTAGAAAATAATTGGAAAAAACTTATCCGGCAACTGCTGTTATTTCTGCTGCAGCTGTTGGATGGTATAATATTTAATTGCCCAAAACAACCCTCAATGAGAAAAATTCTGCTTGCCAGTCTGTGCATTGCTGTATTAAATCAAGCTTACAGCCGGGAATCCTTAAGCTTAACGAAACCAGTTTCCACTACAATTAACCGGGTTTATTTTCAGTATGAAACGATTGCTCAGTTGCATTCATCTGCGCTGGCATATACCAATGATGTATTTAACGAGGGTAAATACCTGGTAAGAATTACTCCACTTAAGAACGATTCTTATGGTTTCACAATAGAAGAGAACGCAGCTGTTATATTAATGGTTAATAAAGTTCCCTACTTCGCCATTGCTGTAGGTTTTACTTTAAAACAGAACGCGGTGATAGTAGTAAAATGGTATGCGCAGCAATTGGTAAACTCAGACCCAGCCTCTCTATCCATCTCAATCGATACCGCGAAAACTATTGGTGTAAGTGAAGAAGACTTAACTATTAATTTATCTAAAAAGCAATAACCAATGATTAGAAATCTACTCAACACTGTAAAAAATTATTGGTTTAATGTAAAGCGTGACAGAAAATACTGGCAGCTTACATTATGTTGCCTGGCCTTTTTAGCGACACAAGTAAAAAGCCAATGCCCTGTAGTAAATGCAGGGTCTAATGTTTCTATTTATAATACGCAAAGCACACAGCTAAATGCCACTGTTCCGGGTGGTATTGGAACGTATACTTATTCCTGGTCGCCATCAACCGGCCTCAGTAATCCAAATATTGCAAATCCTGTTGCATCGCCGCTGGCAACAACTACTTATACTGTTACTGCCACCACGAATGTCGCATCAGGAGGGCAGGTAGTGTATAGTGAGAATTTTGTAAATAACGCAAGTCCCTCTTTGCAGGCTGCAACGACTTGGTGCACGTTTCGTTCGCAGTTGATACAAACAAATTTTACTACATTAACACTTAAGGGAACATTTGATCCTGTGGGTATCACTTGCACTGACCCCACAACAGTACAGGCAATTGCTAATGCTTTGCGCACAGGTAATTCAGGAACTTTCTCTTCTGGGGGACGTACCTGGCATGTAGGACCCGGATGCGTCGCCGGTTCGCCGGTAGCGTGCAGTACAGCAGTTGAGTTAAGTGCTGACGGAACTTTCTGCGCTTGCGGTGGTAGCTCTTATATTATTCGTCCTGATGTTAATAATCCTTTTTGGGGTGGCGTTAATACAATTACTTGTGGCGGCCCTAGTCAGAACATGCAGGTAATATTTACTTATGGATGTTCCCAGGTTTCAACAAGTTCGGTTGCGGTAAGTATGGTGCCTCCTGAAAGAGCACTTAAATTTAACGGCATAAATAATTATGTGTCTGTTCCAAACGGAATGCAGGCACTGACTGATGTTACAGCAGAAGGATGGCTGAATTTGTCAAACGGAGCGGTAAATGATTTTAAGACCATTCTTGACTTTGATACATGGCAGGCGGGAGCTTTGCATCTGCAGGTTGCACCAGATAACAGGTTAGAATTGTCTGTGAATGGTGTTGGTGATTTCTTCTCAACATCAACCTTTCCTGATAATGTGTGGAAACATTTCGCGGCCGTTTTTTCAACGACCAATAATGTTATCAAAATTTATATGAATGGAAACCTGGAATTTAATGTTCCATATACAGGTAGCCAAACTATATCCGGCAACCAGGCCTTTCGTCTCGGTTCATGGACCAACCAGCGTTTTTTTGGTGGAAGCATGGATGAATTAAGAATATGGAACACGGAGAGAACGCAGTCGCAGATTCAGAATAATATGTTCTGTGATGTTCCCCAGCAAAGCGGTCTTATACAATATTATCGTTTCAACCAGGGAATAGCCGGAGGTACTAATACCGGCATTCTTTCAGCAAGTGATTTCAGCGGGAACAGCACGTGTACTTCGCTGAATGGTTTTACGTTAACAGGAACCAGCTCTAATTTTATTTCCGGTATCGTTCCGTCATGTACTGCCGCCACTGTTGCACTTACCGAAATAAATGTAAAAGGAAATAATATTTCAATTACCGACGGTGACAATACTTCTTCTGTAACCGATAATACAGACATGGGCACTACAACTGCCGGCGCTACTGTGAGCAAGAGTTTCGTTATTGAAAATACTGGTAACGCACCGCTAAATATTTCCGGAGTTACTATTAACGGAGCCAATGCTTCGTCTTTCTCAATCACTACAAATGCCCCGGCTGTAATAGCAGCGGGTACGGCTGCAACATTCGTTGTTAGTTTTAATGCAACAAACATTGGAACAAATACGGCTACTATTTCCATTGCCAATAATGATTGTGATGAAGCATCATATGACTTTACCATCCAGGCAAAAGCAGTTAGCGGTCCGGCAGCTGTGAACAACGGAGTTTTACTTTGGCTCGATGCTTCAGACGTAGATGCCGATGGCAATTCTTCGAATGACCCTGCAACTAACACTGCTTTAAGTTCATGGAAAGATCGTTCCGGTTTTTCTCATGATGCAACTATTTTCCCCGGACAAAACGGCGTTTCTTTTATAACTAACCAGGTAAATGGTAAACCCGTTGTGCATTTTACAAGGGTGAATGACAACCTAGGTTCCGTTTTAGAAACCAGTGGTGTTGATATAAGGGCAGGAGCCAATCCTGATATAACCATATTTACTGTTTACAAACCAGGCACTCATAGTGCCGGCGGACAAGGCCAGTCATTATGGGGAAACGATAATGGAGCCTGGGATCGTTTTTATTATTCTTCCTGGAACAATACCGATGATGGCATTGCATCCTTAGGACCGCTAGCTCCGAATTTTACGGGTGTAACAGGTGCAGGCACGCCGGGAAGTTTGCGTTTAATGACTGCTGTTTTTGATGGCACGCTTTCGGGTGGCACGAATAATGGCCCTGTAAACGGATCAGCGATTTATTTTAATGGAGCGGTGGTAACAACTTTCACCGACCAGACAGATCCAGTAGCCGCGCAACCAAATTTAGGGATCGGCTGGGATGGAGACAATGGAACTTATAATGGTGACATAGCTGAAATGATTGTTTATAACCGTAAGCTTTCAGATTGCGAAATACTTCAGATCAATCAATATCTCGGTCAGAAATATGGTGTGGTGTTTACCAGTGCAACGATCACTCCTGCCGGCGCAACTTCAATTTGCGCTGGAGGTACTGTTACATTAAACGCGAGTGCAGGGAGTGGTTATGTATGGCTCAGGGATGGTAATGTTATTCCCGGTGCCACATCATCCAGCTATTCGGCAACACAGGCGGGAAGTTATACCGTAACGATATCTAACGGAAGTTGCGCAGCGACATCTCTTGCAACTGTTGTCAGCGTTAACCCATTACCTGCTGCGCCTGTTGCAGTAAATGCGGCACGATGCAGTTCAGGAACAGTAACAATATCTGCGACTCCGGCAGCAGGTGAAACTATTGACTGGTATAATAATATATCAGACGTAACACCTGTAGCGACTGGAAATAATTTTACTACGCCGGTTATAGCAGCTACAACAACTTACTATGCACAGGCAAGAAATATTTCTACAGGATGCGTATCGGCAGCAAGAACTGCAGTAACGGCAACTGTAAATCCTTTACCAAGTTTTACAACAACGAAAACGAATGTTAACTGCGCAGGTGGAAGTGATGGCTCAATTACTGTCACTGCTACCGGAAGCGGCACTCCATTTCAATATTCGATAAATGGAGGAACCACTTACCAGGCCGGTAATACATTTACAGGATTAACTGCAGCTACATATAATGTTGTGGTTAAAAATAGTTTCACCTGTGCTTCAACTGCGCAGGCAGTTATAATAGGAACGGTTCCGGATGTAACTCCACCAGTACCTGCTGTCGCTACTTTACCAACTATAACAGGAGAATGTTCGGCTTCAGCAACAGCGCCGGTTGCTAATGATGTTTGTAATGGTGTAATTACCGCTACCACAACAGACCCGCTTACTTATAATAGCCAGGGAACTTTTACTATTCACTGGACATATAAAGATGCAAGCGGAAATACTTCAACACAAAATCAAACCGTAATTGTAAAAGATATAACGTTCCCGGTGTTCAGTGCTGCGGGAGTTGCGGTGCCGGCTAATATTTTAACCAATGTACCGGAGGCCAATCAATACAATCTTGTTTACCAGTTAAACATTCCAAACATCTCCAATTATAATAATCCTTCAGATGTGGCTTATGCGATAAATAATGCTGCTGCACTGGCTGGTGTTCCATTTAGCCGTATTGCTTATTATATGGAACTGGATAATAAATGGGTTTGGGTTTCGATGGATAAGTTTACGAGTAGCCTGTCCCAGATAGGTATACCCACCGGGGCGTTAGGCTTCCAGCAAAAAGTTAATAACATGAATGTTGTTGCCAGCAGTAATGCAGCGGTAACAACAGGTAATACTATTGCCACCGGTAATATTGAGTTCTGGAGTAATTGTTATATTACCGGAAACGCTTTGGGATTACCGAATGCAAATGGCGGTACGTATGATTTTGATGATACACGATCAACAGTAAATTGTTATGGATCATTCCAGGTACATAACTATGGCCTGAAGCAAACCCTATTTGCTTATAACCGGTGGTCTGACGATGGAAATAATATCAGCGATCTTGGAATAGGAAACCAGGTAGGCGGAAGCGGTCATCCTGACTGGACCTTTCAGAGCAATGCTAATACATACACGAGTAAAAAATTGTACATTTTTATATCTGGTGGTATTAACGATATAAATGCTAACACAGATATCAATGCATGTTCAGCTACCGTAAATATTTCTGTACCGTCTGCAACAGATAATTGCGGAGCGCCTTCCGTTACGGGTGTAAGAAGTGATAACCTCGCTTTGAATGCTTTATATCCTAAAGGCGTTACTACAATTACCTGGAGCGCTAAAGATGTGGCTGGAAATACAACTACCGCCACGCAAAAGGTTACAGTAATTGATAATGAAAAACCTGTATTGCAGGGTGTGCCTTCAAATGCAACTGTGCAATGTACAGCGGTGGCTGCGCCGGCGAATGTTACCGCTTCGGATAATTGTCCCGGCCTCTCAGTGGTTAGTTTTAATGAAACAAGAACTGATGGTAATTGCGCAGGCAACTACACACTCACAAGAACCTGGAGTGTAACAGATGCAAGCAATAATACGACTACGGCTACGCAAGTGATCACTGTGCAGGATACGCAGGCGCCGGTTATTACTACTGCAGCGGGTTCGCTTAACCGAACTATCGAATGTTCAGATGGTACAGGAATAACAGCAGCATTAGCACTTGTGCCTGCGGCCACTGATAACTGCTCAGGCGCATCAATAAGACTATTGACTGATAACACGACAGCCTCATGCGGCAGTACTTATACAAGAGTTCGTACCTGGAATTTTGTTGATGCCTGTGGTAATACGAGTACAGCCTTTACACAAACAATTACGGTAACAGACAGAACCGCTCCAACATTTACACGCCCCGCAAATGTTACGATTTACACAAACGCTGATTGCAGCTATAACGCCTCAGTTACTAATACAGGCGATGTAACGAATGAAGCAGATAATTGTTCAACAGGATTGCAGGCGACATTTACAGATGTTATAACAAATGGTGCATGCGAGGGATCACATATTATTACAAGAACATGGCACCTGGTTGATAACTGCGGTAATGCGGCAACTGACCAGGTTCAGACAATAACAATAGAAGACAAGACGGCACCGGTTCTTACCCTGCCTGCTGATATTGTGGTGAACAATGATGAAGGCAGATGCGGAGCCTCAGTAAGTTTCTTAGCAACGGCAAGTGATAATTGTTCAACCCCGGTAATTACATACAGCATTGAACCCGGCAGTTTCTTTAATGAAGGAACAACCACTGTTACAGTTAAAGCACTTGATGCATGTGGCAATTTAGTAACGGGAGCATTCACTGTAACGGTTACTGATAATGAAAATCCAACGATCACTGCTCCAGCTAATATCAATGTAAATAACACAGCTGGTAAATGCGAAGCGACTGTGGATTTAGGAACGCCTGTAACTGCAGATAATTGCGGAGTAGCAAGTGTTACGAACGACCATGCATCAAACATTTATCCTGTAGGGACAACTACGGTAACATGGACGGTAACAGATATTCACGGACATAGTTCAATTGCTGCGCAAACCGTAGTAGTTACTGATAATGAAAATCCAACAATCACTGCACCAGCTAATATCAGTGTCAACAACACCGTTGGTAAATGCGAAGCGACTGTTGATTTAGGAAGACCTGTAACTGCAGATAATTGCGGAGTAGCAAGTGTTACGAATGATCATGCATCGAACATTTATCCTGTAGGAACAACTACGGTAACATGGACGGTAACAGATATTCACGGACATAGTTCAACTGCTGCGCAAACGGTAGTAGTTACTGATAATGAAAATCCAATTGCAAATTGTAAACCGGTTACTGTTACGTTAGTGAACGGCACTGCAAATATTACAGTGGCGGATATTAATAATAACAGCACCGACAATTGTGGTATTGCATCAAAGACTATTTCAAAATATTCTTTCAATTGTTTAAACCTGGGACCAAACACTGTAACCTTAACAGTTACTGATATTCATGGCAATGTATCAACATGCTCGTCCATTGTAACAGTAACAGGCGAGGTTCCAAACTGCAGTATTGCTTCGTTACCAACAGATAATACTTATACGGGTGGCATTAATACTAATCTTTACCTCGGGTATGGAGCACAAAGCACTATCCTTAAAGTAACGGGATATGGTGGAGCACCCTATACTTATTCATGGAGCGGCGCAGCATTAAATATGCTGAACAGCAATACCAGCGTTGCGCCAGTATTTACTCCTGCAGCAGCAGGGGTTTATAGCTTTACTGTTGTAACTACAAACAAGTATGGTTGTACAAGCACTTGTTCTATCACGATATGTGTGAAAGATATCCGGGTTCCTGGTTTGGATGGTAAGAAGGTATATGTATGCCATGTTCCACTAGGTAATTCAAACAATCCAAACACTTTATCTATCAGTACAAATGCAGTTTCTTCTCACATCGGTCAGCATGCGGGTGATAAATTAGGTGCATGTGACCAGGCTTGCGGAACTTCGGCAATTGCACGGGTAACTGATAATCCTGAATCAATAATTTCGATTGATAAAACGCAGGAAAAATCCATAGTTACTAAAGCCGCTATTGAGCCTTCAATGAAGATATCACCGGTTCCAAACCGGGGTCTGTTCAATTTACAGTTGATTAATTACCCGGCAGGTAAAGCGGAAATAAGGATCACAGATATGAATGGTAAGATTCTCTTACTTCGTAAGGTTGAAACAGGGTTCAAAACTAACCAGTTCAATTTTGATTTAACCGGCAAAGCGCAGGGTACCTATAACATAACTGTGATCGGGTCAGAAAAGATTCTTACAGGAAAGGTTATAATACAACGATAAAATCACAGAAATTATAAAGCCGGTCAATATTTGACCGGCTTTTTGTTTTTAATCTTTACTTTAACCGCGAACTATTCTTATGCAAAAGAATTACCTGGATCGCGAAGCTTTTATCAAAATGTTACAGGCTGGTATGGCCTGCGAGGTAATAGTGATCGGTGGTGGTGCAACAGGTCTTGGTACTGCCTCGACGCTGCGTCGCGGGGGTATTCAACTATTTTATTTGAGCTCCTGCTGAAGTACTAAAAGAAATCCCCGCAATAAATTCCATTAGGTTGCTTGGCGGAATAAAATATTATGACGGGCAATTTGATGATGCCAGGCTCGCCATAAACATCGCACAAACCGCAGCGCAGATGGGTGCTGTTCTGCTGAATTATTTTAAGGTAACCAGCCTTATCAAAATAAATCAAAAAGTAACAGGTGTCGTAGTAAAGAACACGGAAAGTGGTATAAATTATAATGTAAACGCCAAAGTAGTGATCAATGCCACAGGTGTTTTTGTTGATGATATTTTAAGCATGAATGAGCCGCACACATCCCGCTTGTAAGCCCAAGCCAGGGCACACATATAATTTTGCACAGATCTTTTCTCGGCAGATCGTCTGCATTAATGATTCCTAAAACCGAAGATGGTAGGATATTATTTGTTATCCCATGGAATGATCATGTCTTAGCAGGAACAACTGACACACCGGTGGAACGCAACGTAGCTGAGCCGGTGCCACTGGCCGTGGAAATAAATTTCATACTTGGTACACTCAAAAATTATTTTGTACATTCTCCCTCGAAAGAAGACATCTTAAGTGTCTTTGCAGGGTTAAGGCCTTTGGCAGCAACAAAAGCCGGAAAGAGTAAGACAAAAGAAATATCACGTGATCATAAATTGTTTGTATGCCATTCAGGTCTTATTACTATAACAGGAGGAAAGTGGACGACTTACAGAAAAATGGCAGAAGAGGTAATTGATAAAGCAATAATGAGCGGCCTACCTTGCAGGTCTGGCAGTAGGTTACAGGAAAAATATTGATGAAATAAAACACCAATGGAAAATAAGTGCTTCCTTCATACCTGATAAAAACTTTAATGGTGAATCAAATCTTCGTGGCTGGCACAAAGCTGTAAATACAGTGAAAGCCTGGGCAGCAGAATAAAAATTAAAAACTAAACCAAATATTATGTCAGAATTTTCAGCGGAATTAATTGGTACCATGTTACTGATCCTTTTGGGAAACGGCGTTGTGGCCAACGTGATTTTAAAAGGAACCAAAGGCAATAGCGGCGGATGGATCGCTATAACAACAGGATGGGCATTAGCAGTGTTTGTGGGAGTTGTGATAGCAGGACCTTACAGCGGGGCACATTTAAATCCTGCTGTTACATTGGGCCTGGCCATTGCAGGAAAATTTGCGTGGGGTAAAGTGTTGTGGTATATACTCGCACAAATAATCGGGGCAATAATCGGAGCCGTCCTGGTATGGATAGTATACAGGGATCATTTTAATGCGACCACCGATCCTGATCATCAGCTTGCGGTATTTTGTACATCACCTGCAATCAGTAATTCTTTATTTAATTTATTAAGCGAGATAGTAGGAACATTCGTACTCGTTTTTGTAATCTTTTATTTTACCAAAGGTGAATTAGGAGATGACAAAACACCTGTAGGGCTAGGTTCTTTGGGTGCGCTTCCTGTTGCATTTTTAGTATGGTCGATTGGTCTTTCATTAGGCGGAACTACCGGTTATGCTATCAATCCTGCAAGAGACTTCGGACCAAGGATAGCTCATGCTTTTCTACCGATCAAAGGCAAAGCACACAGCCAATGGAAATATGCATGGGTACCGGTTATCGGCCCGTTTGTAGGTGCAATAATTGCAGCGGCTTTGTACCTGGCTTTTAATTAACAGGATAACATCCTTTCCACCTGAGATTAAAGATTAGCCACAAAAACATAAGAATTTTGTGGCTAATCTTTGTGTTATCATTTCCTTCTTCGTGAAATTTTATTCAAACATCTACCACCAAGGATTTTGCGATTTGAGGCTAGGATAAAACTGCAGCACATTATTAAAAGCACCGGGATATTTAGAAGAGGCAAGATTATAAACTGATAGAATATTATTATAAGTGATCGGTTCTATCTGTTCATATTTCCAGGCTTTTTGTTTCAGCATATAAGGTTGAAACCATTCAAGTACTTTTTGAATTCCCTTGCCATCTATTGTTTGTTTATGCCACAGATCAATATTTAAATGATCTGCTATTACGGCAAGTTTGCTCCATCCAACTAAATTCATCGTTGAGTAGCCCCATGACTTTGTTCTTACCAGTTCTAACGGTTCGGCGCCTTCAACAGTAAATTGCTGATCGATGCGTGGAAATGTTTGTTCCATGATTACTTTCTTAGCTAATTCTGTATTACCTGTAAACAATGCAAAGTCTGCAAGCTGCATATCATAATAAGTACCGTGGTTGTTAGTCGCGGCAAGTTCATCTTTTCCATTTTTACTGTTGATCAACCAGTTTGCATATTGCCTGTACCAGTCTTTAATCTTGTTCGTGAACTGTGCTGTCAATAATTTACTGGTTTGCATCATTGCAAGCGCATCAGGAATATTAGTGAGACCTGCCGTTTCGATGATACCGATTCCACGGCCATCGGTTAAGCCAGGAATGAATTGCCCATAATTTAGATTAGGATTCATTCTCGTTGCAGTGTCAAGAAACCACACTCGCAATAACTGGATTGCTTTGGCCACATATTTATCGTTCCCGGTAAAATAATACGCAAGTGCTAATTGTTTAACATCACCATTCATCTGTCCCATTTGCGAATAATCTTTGGATAAATTTCTTTCAGGATTGATCCTTCCATCTTTTCTTATGTAAGGAAGCCCATCTGGTTTTGATGAATCTGCCCACCAATAGGGGGCCTGGCTCATATAGTCGTGTATATTGCCGCTGGGAGGTGTCTTTAATTTTTTAAAGGTAACAGAGTAAGGTCCTGATGTCAGCGTTTTATCAGCCTCATTCATCAATGCGGTTATTTCTTTTTTTGCAGTGGTATCACCGTTTTCATAGGCAACTTTAAAAGCACTCAGCCTGCTTTCATTTTGAAGAATGAAAGGCAATGCATTATTTTTTTGCCCGGAACAGAAAATACAAAAAGGAGCAAGAAATGCAGCAAGAGAAATTGTTTTGAATTGTTTAAGCATGGCAACAGAAGATAAATTTTGTATTAACAATCGTTCGTAAAAGTTTCAAATGAATATAATGTAGTGATAAAAATCACAGTTTTAAACGGATGCTGAAATTGTTGAATAATTGGATAATACTAAGGCTCAAATAGAACCCTACAAAATAAGTAGGAAATTATTTGGATGATAATAATCACGCAGTATCTTTACAGCAGTTCTTTAATCGCTTATCCAGAAAAGGTGGAGGGAAATGGCCCATTGAAACCTTTAGCAACCGTCTTGTCATATGAAAAGGTGCTACATCCAACCTGTAAAAAGGAGAGATAAGTCAGATGAAGTTTTCTCTTTAAGCAATAGTTTATTGACAAAGCACTTCTGATTATCCGGGAGTGCTTTTTTTATATGCAGTACGACGAGAAGAGATTAATGCTTTTGCCAATCCAACAAACGATCTGCCATTTTGAAGATCTTTCATGTATGAGAATACATGTAAAGCCATTGTATGTTCATTCGAAAGAGCCAGACAAAATATTTTTTATGAATGCAAAAGGCAAGGTCATATTAGCAGGAGCAGGGCCGGGTGATCCCGAACTCATCAGCATTAAAGCAGCTCGTTATCTGCAGAAAGCAGATGTTGTATTGGCTGATCGTTTAGTGAGTGAGGATATCCTTGATGAATATGTTTCAAAAGCGGCATTGCTGATTCCGGTTGGTAAGCAATGTTCCAGAAAGATATCTACACCCCAGGAAGAGATCAATAAGCTGATGATCCAATATGCCAAACGGGGCAAGCTTGTTGTAAGATTAAAAGGAGGCGATGTTTCTTTTTTCTCTAATGTACTGGATGAATTAAGCATCCTAAAAAAGAATAATATTCCATACGAAATAGTCCCAGGTATTACTGCTGCATCCGGCGTGGCTGCATATGCGGGTTTTCCATTGACTGCAAGAAACTTTTCGACCGGCGTGAGATTTTTAACTGCTTATGAAAGTTCAATAGTAGCAGATGAGTATTGGAAGGATCTTGCTTCTACTTCTGACACGCTCGTTTTTTATATGTCGTCTCTTACTCTCGATGAACTGGTAGACAAGTTAATATTTTATGGTGCACCCGCTGAACAATCGATCGCTGTTATTGAACAGGGTACAACGCCTTTGCAACAAGTTTACACAACCACTATAAAAGAGTATGATGCGACATTAAAAGGAATGAAATTTCTTTCTCCTTCTTTAGTGGTGATAGGAAAAGTAGTAGAACTGCAAAAAGACTTTAACTGGTTCCATACTCAACCCAACACCAACAGGCAGCATTATTTTCAACCCCTTAACGCCCCGCTGAAAGAATTGATTTATTCACCTGAAAAAGAATTGTATGCTAAGGGAGCTTAAACTGGCCTTATTAACAGAACTGGTTAAAGATGCAACACCTGAAGAACTGATCTGGATAAATGGGTATGTGTCGGGTCTTAATTCAACAAAAGAAAATATTAGTGAGACACCTGCCGTACCTGCTTCTGCAATAAAGATTACAATAGCATATGGTACTGAAACGGGTAACTCAAAAAAACTAGCCCAGGTCTTTGCTGCAAAGGCAAAGAAACATAATGTGCAGGCGAAAGTTGTGGGGCTTGATCAATACAGGTTAAATGATCTTGAAAAGGAAAATTATTTTCTTTTAGTGCTTTCTACCCACGGTGATGGCGAACCTCCGGTGGCTGCAAAAAAGTTCTATGATCATATTCATTCGCATGAAGGTTCCCTGAGCAAATTAAAATATTCAGTGCTTGCCCTGGGCGATAGTGCTTACCCGCTATTTTGTAAGGCTGGTGAAGACGCCGATCAGCGTCTCTCAAAACTGGGAGGACAGCGCATTGCACAGGTACAAAAATGCGATACCGATTTTGAAGCTGACAGCGAGATATGGTTTGAACAGGTGTTACAAAGCCTTACAGGTAATCAGCTTGTCGCCCAACCTGCTGTAACATCACAGCAAATAAAAAAGTCTGCAGGTAAATCTATTTTTACCGGGAAGATAATTGCCAATATTAATTTGAATGACCGCGGTTCATCAAAACAAACCCATCATATAGAAATTGCAGTTCCGGAATTCAGCTACCAGCCAGGAGATGCTATTGGTGTGGTTCCTGTTAATTCTAAACATATCGTAAAACATATTTTTGACCTGCTTCCTGTTCACCCTGATTTGGTTTTCTTTCACAATGACAGGTCGATCGCGGCATTTGACCTGCTGCAAGAGAAATTCAATATTACCTGTTTGCATGAAAGAGTAGTGAGTCGTTATGCTACATTAACAGGCCATGATATTCCTGCTGTAAAGATGCATTTAGCTGACCTGCTTTCTATTTATCCTTTAGAAAATTTATTGCAGTTTGAAGAGCTGCTCGAAATACTTGAACCTATCACACCCAGATTATACTCCATTGCATCTTCATCTGTAGCGCATGAAGGTGAGGTGCATTTAACTGTGGCGAAAGATAAATATACCGTGGGTGAAAAATTGCGCTATGGTCTTTGCTCAGATTATCTCAGTTCATTTAATGAAGGAGATACATTTGAATTTTACCTGCATAAAAACAACCAGTTTCGTTTACCGCGGGAAGACAAAGATGTAATTATGATAGGTCCGGGCACTGGCATTGCACCTTTCCGTTCTTTTCTTGCTGAACGTGATGCGACAGGCGCCACCGGGCGTAACTGGCTCTTTTTTGGAGATCAGCATTTTACTACAGACTTTTTATATCAATCCGAATTACAAAACTGGATGGCTACCGGTGTGCTCACTAATTTAAGCCTGGCTTTTTCCCGTGACCAGGATGAAAAAATTTATGTTCAGCATAAACTCGAACAACAGTCGGCACAATTAACAGACTGGATAAAAAATGGTGCTTACATGTATGTATGTGGTGCGAGACGAATGAGTGAAGATGTGGAACAAACACTTGCAGCAGTTGTAGGTGAAAAGGTTCTGCATGACCTGAAAGAAAATGGCCGTTACTTAAAAGATGTTTACTAATTATGAGTGATCAGAAATTTTCTTCCGTTGAACGTATCAAAGAACAAAGTGACGGACTCCGGGGTTCTTTAAAACAAAGTTTAGAGAATGATGTGACCGGTGCTTTGTATGAAGATGATCAGTCCCTGATAAAATTTCATGGCCTGTATCAACAGGATGACCGTGACAGGAGAGAGGAACGCAGCCAGAAAAAACTGGAGGCATTATATTCTTTTATGATCAGGCTTCGGTTACCAGGCGGTTTGCTTACATCACAACAGTGGCTTGGTCTTCATGATATAGCTGGTAAAAATTCTACCGGCGTAATAAAAATCACGACAAGACAAACAGTGCAGCTGCATGGAATTTTTAAATCACGGATAAAACCCACTATAAGCGCTTTTAATACGCTTCATTTAGATTCGATTGCTGCCTGTGGTGATGTAAACCGAAATGTAATTTGCAGTGCGCATCCTGGTGTTTCTCCTGTTCATACAGAAATATTCGCCTTTGCTGAAAAGATCAGTGAAATGGCATTACCGAAAACAAATGCCTATTATGAAATCTGGCTGGATGAAAAACAGATAGCTGATTCCAAAACAAAAGAAGAGGACCCGCTTTATCAAAACAGGTATCTCCCGAGAAAATTTAAAATTGCCATTGCTATACCACCGGATAATGATGTGGATGTATTTGGCAATGACCTGGGATTGATCGCTATTATTGAAAATAATGAACTCATAGGTTTTAATATTGCAGCCGGTGGCGGATTAAGTACTACGCACGGTAATCCTTCTACATATGCAAGGTTAGCTACTACACTTGGTTTTGTGTCGGGTGAAGAAAGCATCATAAAGGCTGTTTATGAGATCATCACCATACAAAGAGATTACGGAAACCGAAGTGACCGTAAACAAGCAAGATTGAAATATACCATTGATAAAATGGGAGCAGATATTTTCAAAACAGAACTGGAAAAACGTTGCGGATTCAAATTAAAACCTGCAAAGGAATTTAAATTCATAACCAGGACCGATCATTTCGGATGGGAAAAAGACCATTCAGGCAAATGGCATTATACATTGTTTGTTGAAAATGGCCGTGTATTAGATGAAGGCGATTTTAAACTCACTACAGCTTTATACGAAATTGCAAAAACAGGAAAAGTAAATTTTCGTTTTACCTGCAATCAGAATCTTGTATTGGCGGATATACAAGAAAAAGATAAAAAAGAAATTGAA
Source organism: Chitinophagaceae bacterium (assembly GCA_028288595.1). GTDB lineage: Bacteria > Bacteroidota > Bacteroidia > Chitinophagales > Chitinophagaceae > JAQBNK01. The sequence continues at coordinate 1,418 of JAQBNK010000165.1, read as the reverse complement.
AAACTATTGAAAGGTTACGGTGTCATTTCTTATACAGATAATGCGACTCCTTCCAGGAAGAATGCCATTGCCTGCGTTGCATTTCCTACATGTCCTTTAGCACTGGCTGAGGCGCAGCGATATTTGCCCGCACTTCTTACTAAAATAGAATTACTGCTTAAACAAAACGATCTGAGTAAAGAAGCTATACATATTCGTATGACGGGTTGTCCCAATGGTTGCGGACGTTCTTATCTAGCGGAGATCGGTTTTATCGGAACAGCTTATGGGCGATATAACCTCCAGCTGGGAGGAGATACATTAGGACTCAGGTTAAACCGCCTTTATAAAGAAAACCTGGATGAAGCTGCCATATTAGAGGAACTGGATATGTTATTTAAAAAATACAAACAAGAAAGAAAGGCCGGGGAAGCATTTGGCGATTTTACACTGAGAACGGTTCTCTCTTAAACTAAAATAGTAATGACTTTAGTTTTACAACAGCCACGCAGGCATAAAGTTCAGTCAAATCAAAATGGTAATGAACTGTTTCCTGTTTTTTTAAAGGCAGCTAAGCTGAGAATATTAATTATAGGAGGAGGCAACGTAGCACTTGAAAAGTTATCCGCCTTACTTAATAATTCTCCGGAAGCTCAAATTCATTTGGTAGCTCCTGAAATATTAGACGTAATCCGAAATATTGCTTCTTATTATGATTTGGAAATTGATGAAAGACTATTTCATGAAAATGATATCATTAATACTGATATTATTATTTCTGCAGTGAATGATGAATACACGAGTATCGAAATCAGGCGACTTGCTAAATATTTCGGTAAGCTCATCAACGTAGCCGACCAGCCTTCACTTTGCGATTTCTATTTAGGCTCAATTGTTCAAAAGGGAAACCTGAAGATCGCTATCTCCACTAACGGGCAATCTCCAACAATAGCAAAAAGGTTAAAAGAGGTTTTGAATGAAATAATTCCTTCGCAGATAGATGATGTTCTCACCAACATGAATAACATTCGCAATGGGTTAAAAGATGACTTTGCAGGGAAAGTAAAAACGCTGAATCAACTCACTTCAGTTCTGGTTGAAAAGGGAAATCATTCTAAAAAGATATTCAGGCTGGTCTTGTATGTTCTCGCTGCTGCAGGATTAATGGTAACAGGTCATATCTTATTTTCTATTTTAGATATCAGCCTGTTTAAATTTTAACCACTTTTTTTTATTTCTCAAACTAGATAAAAATATTTTTGTTGCTTTGAAAATTATTTACAACTTTGCGCCAGCAAAAAAATAAACACATGCGCCGCTTTAATTTTAATACAAGTCTCATCACATGGAATAGCCAACCAGTGGGTTATGCTATTGGCAGGGCATGGAAAAGTTTTCGATAATTATTCGTTTAACTGATCATACGAGCCCTGCAATGC
>JAQBNK010000144.1 GCA_028288595.1 Chitinophagaceae bacterium | reverse complement strand
CATCACCTTCGCATTACTTGTAAGCCCTAACTTTTTTTCGGTCAGCATCCATGAAGGATCATTCTCGTAAATTTTTCCATAGTCATTATAGGTGCTCCAGTTTTTTACATAAACGAAATCGGCATTCTTCAGCGCTTCATCCTGGTTAAGATTAATTGTTGCGCCCTTTGTAAATTCCTCGGATAGTTCATAATCATGCGGATGAGTAATAACAAACTCCGCCTCACCCCAATTATTTACCCATTGAGAAAAACTGTTGGCAACGCATTGCGGCAAGGGATTTACATGCGGCGCCCAGGTAAGAACAATTTTTGGTTTATGCTGAGGGTTGAATGATGACTGTTGAATGGATTCTCTTATTGTGATAATATCAGTTAAGCTTTGTAAGGGATGAAGCGTGGCACTTTCCAAACTGATTACAGGGACATGACAGTATTTGATAAACTCTTTTATATAAAGTTCACTGTAATCATCTTCCCTGTTATTTAAAGATGGGAAGGTGCGGATACAAAGAATGTCGAAATAACTTCCAAGAATAGGCGCGGCATCTTTTACATGTTCAACAGTATTGCCGCTCATAATGGCACCTTCTTCAAATTCTAATGCCCATCCTTCTTTATCAACGTTAAAAACGATAGACTCCATTCCTAAGTTGCGTGCTGCGATCTGTGTACTAAGGCGTGTACGCAAACTTGGGTTTAGAAATAACAGCCCTATCCTCTTATTCAATCCAAGTTCCCTGTCTTTGAAAGGATCTTTTTTGTACGCAAGCGCTGTATCAACCAGCCGGTTAATATTACTTACATCATTTACGGAAATGAACTGTTTCAATTTTTTTTGGTTTAGAAGAATCGATTTATTGAATTTAGTAAATAAGAGTTTGGAAATCTCTTCCCTCTTAATGCGCTAAATCTTTTCTAATCTCGGCTCTTTAATTTGTTCAATTGCTTCATTCAATGATTCGAAAAACTCATCAACCTGTTTTCCTGACAATGCAAGAGAAGGCAGCAACCGGATAACATTTGGTTTTGCTTCCCCGGTGAATACATTATAATTCTCTAATAATTTTTTACGCAGGTCTTTTAATTCAGGTGGAACATCAAACCCGATCATTAAACCCTTACCTCGTACATTTTCAAGCCCTTCAATAGTTTTTAGTTTATTGATGATATACATTCCTCTTTGTTTTGCCATTTCTACGAGTTTCTCATCTTCCATTACTTCAAGTACGGCAAGCGCTGCGGCACAAGCAAGATGATTACCGCCAAAAGTGGTTCCAAGCATTCCATGTTTTGGTTTGATATGCGGGGCAATTAAAATGCCGCCGACAGGGAAGCCATTGCCCATTCCCTTTGCCATTGTGTAGATATCTGCATTTACCCCTGCATAATCATGTGAGAAAAATTTGCCTGTTCTTCCATAACCGCACTGAACACTATCCGCAATATATACGGCGCCATGCTCATCACATAAATTACGGATCAGTTTAAGAAAAGATTCATTCGCAACACGAATTCCACCTACGCCCTGTATCCCTTCAATTATAACAGCACATATTTCTTTTCCATTATCATTAAAATATTCCTGAATTGCTTTTTCATCATTGAAAGGCAGAAAAACAACATTGCCTGTTTCATTTACAGGAGCGACAATATTTTTATTATCTGTTGCGGCAACCGCTAACGATGTTCTGCCATGAAAAGCCTTATCAAATGAAACAATTTTTTTTCTTCCGTTATGAAATGAAGCGAGCTTCAGCGCATTTTCATTTGCCTCAGCTCCGCTGTTGCAAAGGAAAAGCTGGTAATCTTCTTTACCACTTAGCTTCCCTAACTTATCCGCTAGTTCTTTTTGAAGAGGGATAATAACCGAATTCGAATAGAATGCAATTTTTTCTAACTGCTCTTCAATACGCCTCACCCAATGCGGATGAGTATGACCAATAGAAATTACAGCGTGACCACCGTACATATCCAGGTATTGCACACCGTTCTCATCCCACACATAAGAGCCCAGCGCCTTAGTGATGGTAATGTTGTTCAAAGGATAAACATCGAAAAGATTCATCAGTTAAAAGTTTTTGCCACAAAGACACGAAGTCCCAAAGCCGCACTAAGCCTTTGTTTTCTTTGTGCCATATTTAAAAAAAGTTTGCTTTTAAGTTAAGTCCCGCTTTTTCCTCCACCTCAAACATCAAATTCATATTCTGAATGGCCTGCCCGGAGGCGCCCTTCAACAAGTTATCTATTATTGAATGCACCACAAGCACACTTCCTTCCTTCTCTAATTGTATCACACATTTATTTGTATTCACCACTTGCTTTAAAAAAACAGCTTCTTTGCTTACGGTTGTAAAAGCCGCATCTTTATAAAACAACTCATACAAATTATATAGTTCGTCTAAACGCTGGTCGCACCTTAATTGAGAGCTGATAAAAATGCCTCTTGTAAAATCTCCCCGCCACGGAACAAAATTAATTTGATACGCACTACTGTTATGTTTTGATACTTGTTGAAGCGACTGGTTTATTTCTCCGAGATGCTGATGTGTTAATGTTTTATATGCCTGGACATTATTGGCTCTCCAGCTAAAATGAGAGGTAGCGCTAAAACTTTGGCCTGCACCCGTAGAACCGGTAATACCGGTTGAATACACGTCATTTAATAATCCAGCTTTCGCCAATGGAATTAATCCTAGTTGGATAGCGGTTGCAAAACAGCCGGGATTGGCAACATTATTTGAAGATTGAATTTCCTTCCTGTTTATTTCCGGAAGACCATAGATAAAATTACGGTCGCCAAGTTGGGCGTTAGGAGTTAAACGAAAATCATTAGAGAGATCAATCACTTTTATTGAGTTGGGAATATTATTTTCCTCCAAGAATTTTTTCGCATCGCCATGGCCAACGCATAAAAACAAAACATCGATTTCATTTGACAAGGCGGCACTGAACTGCAAACTTGTTTCGCCAATAAGATCTGCATGAACCGATGATAGAAGTTTCCCGGAATTGCTTTTACTATTAACGAAAACAATCTCTGCGTTGGGGTGGTTGATCAGTAAACGGATCAACTCGCCTCCTGTATAACCAGCGCCGCCGGCAATACCTACTCTTATTTTTTTATCATTCAACATTAATGCGGTCGTTTTGGGTTGATGGCTGAGAACGCCTTCATTTTTTAGCAGCGCTGTCTTTTACCGAATGAAAGATCATGGTCTGGTTGCCAAATATTTTACTAAAGCCACGCACATCATCACCCGTCCATCCTGTATTTATTTCACCATACTTTCCAAACTTGCTGCTCATCAGGTCAAACTCCGATTCAATACCATTCACCTGGAAATAATAAGGATGTAACTGTACAAACACTTTACCGGTTACCTGTTGCTGGCTATTTTCTAAAAATGCTTCAATGTCTCTCATTACGGGATCGAGTATTTGTCCTTCATGTAACCAGTTGCCATAAAACTGTGCTAACTGATCTTTCCAGTTCAGTTGCCATTTTGTAAGCACGTGTTTTTCCAAAGCATGATGTGCTTTTAAAATAACCATTGGCGCAGCAGCTTCAAATCCAACTCTTCCTTTTATTCCAATAATGGTATCGCCAATGTGAATGTCCCGACCGATGCCATAAGGTGCAGCGATTGTATGCAGGTATTGAATCGCCTCAACAGGGCTTGCAAAAGGTTTTCCATTAATTGCATGCAGTTCTCCTTTACTAAAGCTCAGTTCAACTTCTTCGGTTCCAGTTTTAGTTACTTGTGTTGGCCATGCTTCTTCTGGCAATGTTCCTTTTGATTTTAATGTTTCTCTTCCGCCAACACTTGTTCCCCACAAGCCCTTATTAATAGAGTAAGCTGCTTTAGCAAAGTTCATCTGAACGCCTTTCTTTTGTAAGAATTCAATCTCTTCTTCACGGCTAAGGCTAAGGTCTCTTATAGGAGTAATAATTTCAACTCCGGGTATCATGATATGAAATATCATATCAAATCTCACCTGGTCATTCCCGGCTCCGGTACTTCCATGTGCAACGGCATCGGCTTTTAATGCCTGTGCGTGTTCGGCTATGTGTAATGCCTGTATAAGTCTTTCGGCGCTTACGCTTAAAGGATAAGTATTATTCTTGAGCACGTTTCCATAGACGAGATATTTAATTATCCTTTCATAATAATTTTTAACGGCATCAACCGAAGTGTGAGATTTTACTCCCAGTGTATAAGCATGTTGTTCGATCTGTTTTAATTCATCATCGCCAAACCCACCCGTATTAACAATTACACTATGCACCTCGCATCCTTTTTCTTCCGTGAGATATTTAACGCAAAAAGAAGTATCAAGGCCGCCGCTAAATCCAAGAACAATTTTTTTCATCCGTCAGGTTGTATTAAATAATCGTAATTATTATTGGCTACTTAAAAAGAAGGGTAAATAAAAAGTGCAAAGAGAATAATTTCTTTTTCAGTTCACGCCCGATATTACCACTGCCTTTTTTTATCAGCCGGTTCATGAACCGGCTTTTCTTTAAGCGCATCAGGCGCTCATAAACTTTCTTTTTCTTTTCAAAATGATCAGTGGTTTCCTGCGGTTCATAATGATCTGCAGGATCGTAAAGCATAGCCGTACAAAGACAATTTTTTCTTTCTTTACTTGTGAGGATATCAAAGTTTACGCAGCTTCTGCATCCTGACCAGAATTCTTCATCATTGGTAAGTTCGGAATATGTCACCGGCTCATAACCCAGATCTGAGTTGATCTTCATGACCGCCAGTCCAGTTGTGAGACCAAATATTTTAGCGTGAGGGTATTTCTCCCTAGACAATTTAAATATTCTCTCTTTGATTCTTTTGGCAACACCGCTTTTCCTGAACTCGGGCGCAACGATCAACCCACTATTTGCAACAAACTGGTTGTGTTCCCAGGCCTCGATATAACAAAATCCAACCCAGACTCCATTCGGCAAAACAGCAATAACGGCTTTTCCTTCCTCAATTTTATTAGCAAGATATTCAGGACTGCGTTTGGCAATGCCTGTACCCCGTGCCTTAGCGGAAGACTCCATCTCTTCAGTGATCTGCTTTGTGTAAAGCACATCCTGTTTTTCCGCCACACGAACAATAATTTCTTGTTGTTCCACTATGTTAATATAAAAAGATGATTGAAATATGATACGAACCGGACCGGGGCCATGGCACCAGTCTTAGGGGTTTCCCTGATATGTATTAAATCCGCGGTCGTCGGATGAGGAAAAGGAAGTTGTATATACCCCAGGCGGGAACCACACCCATAACAGATGGATGCGTAGCTGTTGTATAATTATGATGAATAAACTGTTTCAACTTCTATTGTAATATTTAATTGTCTGAAACTTGGACTGTAAAATTAAACCGGATTAATGGATTATCCCTTAATTTTTTTATAAAACTCCGGCCGGCATTATATAAGAACACGTGTTAGTGATGTTAAAAGTTTCGTCCACCACCTCTCATGCCTCTGTCCATACCTCCGCCGGGTCCTCCGAAGTTCCCTCTTCTTTGTTGCTGAGGTGCCTGGTTAAACTGCCGGAGATTATAAGTAAAAGTGAGAAGAAAATACCTCGTGAGAACTTTTGTTTGAACATCCTGGATATAATTTTCAGAAACATTACGCTGTATGCTTACGTTTTGATTCATAATATCAAACACAGAAAACCTGAGCTCGCCGGCCTTATCTTTCAGAAACTGCTTCGCTACTGATGCATTCCATAAAGGAATGCTTGTGTTGAAACCCGCCACACGACCACTATTATAAGTATAGCTAAAGTCGCTTGAAAGTATCCAGCCTGTTGTTGTGTAACCAGTGGCATCAACGAAAAGTATTTCGGAAAAGAAATTCGTGTTCTGCGTGGGCTGTATGGTATACCGGGCCATTGTGTATGTTGACGTAGTGGAGAAATTAAGATCAAAACCTTTTTTCAGATTGGTTGTGTAACGGACCGTTTGGCCAATCGTATAATTGCGATTGTAATTCGTTACAGGAGTTAATGCCTTGGTATTATTTTGAACATTTACTGTTTGATTATGCGAGAAGTTGGTAGAGAAGTTGAGGTTTGATTTGGGATTTTTTATAGGAAATCCAAATCCTAAATAAGCATTGATGTTATAAAAACCATTCAGGTTTATCGGGGTTATTATTTGAGCACCCGCTGGTGTGTTGGCTGGAACATCAGGCGGAAGAGCCGATTCAGGAAGTACTGTTGTAATAGAATTGCTGATCTTATTATTAGTCATTGTTCCGTTAACAGAAGCGAAAACATTTCGCTGCGTGGCAGTATTAAAAGAGGTGTACAAGAACCGCAATGAATGAGTGAATTCCTGCGCCAGTGCCGGGTTTCCTCTTTGAATATTCAGCGGATCACTATAATCCGTTACCGGCTGCAGTTGATTTACACTGGGCTGGTTTGTTCTTCCTGTATAAAACACCCGGAGATTTTTTGTATTGGAAAAATTATAAGTATAAGTAACAGCAGGGTACAAATTAGTATAGTTACGTTTGATATTTATATGCCGCGTACTGTTATCGCTGTTCTGGTTCGCGAATTGAATTCCGGAACCAACTATAAGGTTGTAATTTTTACTTTGGATGCGATAATTTAAAGTAAACCGGTTAGAGTTATAAATATTTTGGAAGGCATTTGACAATGCGGTATCCAGGGCAGTATAACCTTTGGTGGCACTGTCATAATTGTATGTTCTGCGATCTGATGTACTTAGCGTATACCCATAATTATAATTTAATTCAATTTGCTGGTTGTTGCTTATCGGTTCGGTATAAGAGAATGTACCGTTGAAATTTTTTCCATCTGATGTTTGATTATAGAGCTGGTTGATGATCGACTTTTTAAAAGTGGTTCCCGCCGTGTTATAAGAATTATTAACAGAGAAATTTTCTCCTTCACCATTATTTGTATTGATACCACCATTTAAACGGAGCGAATAAGTTCTTCCTTTTTTTGCAAAACGATGCCTGAATGTAACATCTGCACTTCCATTAATTCCTTCGTTCTGCCTGTTAGAAGTGGCCAGAGAATTGCTCACATTCGTTATGTGTTCTCTTGTTGTGGTAGTTTGTTGTGTACTGGTAAAATCCGTCTTTTGATAACTGAAATTTGGCCGGATGACGAGCGAATTAGAAGAATCGAATAGCTGCTCAATATTAAATGTGAAACGGTGATTTTGATTTTTATTCAGTGATTGTTGTACCTGGTCGCTAAACAGGCTTGAATCATTTTGTAGTAATTGTTGGGTTACGCTGTGCTGATCTTTGTCAACTTTTAGATTGTTATAAAAATAACTTCCGTATGCTTCTGTTTTAGGACTCCACACGTCCCTGTAATTTAATCCGCCGGCAAGTGTAGTAACAATACCGTTGTTGTTTCCACCACCGCTTCCGCCCGTAGAAAATGAAGCGCCACCGCCACCAGTTCCGCGATTACCTCCTCCTCCGAAATTCCCACTACCACCACCACGGTTTCCACCACCGCCGGGATTTCCACCACCTCCAGCGCCACCATTACCTCCCCGGCCACCGCCACCATTAAAGGATCCCAACTGATCCTGTATCGTAAAACCCTGGCGGTTTGTATTGTTCGCCTGGCCTATAAGCGAAATTTGCCGGTTGCCATTAAAATGACTTAAAGACAAACTGTTTTCAAATCGGCCCTGGTCGCCCACTCCCAGAACGCCCTTTCCAAAATATCCCTGCCGTTTAT
>JAQBNK010000066.1 GCA_028288595.1 Chitinophagaceae bacterium | reverse complement strand
CGGGATATGACAGGATTTACCTTTACTTTAAATTCTTCAATGTTTGTATTATTAACAGCAAGAATTTTACTGTAAATAAATCGTCCATCTTTATCTAAACTTTTCAGCCGGTAATAAGTTGAAGCGTTTTGTATATAATCAGTAAACTGGTAATCATTTTTACCAGGCTTATTTCCTGCAGCAACATTTCCTGTTGAAGACAAATTAATTGCGTTATAGGATCGTTCAACTTCAAAACGGTCGGCATTTATTTCATCTGATGTTGACCATTTTAAAATATTTTCTTTTCCTGATTGTTGATAAGTGAATGAAGTGAATTTTAGGGGAAGAACGATATTCCACGCAGTTGTTACATTAATTGCATCGAGATTGATATTACCTGCAGAAACCGTTTCCCTCAACAACCCCGCAGATAACGAGGTTAAATCTCCTGAGCCAGATGCATTGGTTACAGACACTACAGGTGCCGGTTCAATTGCAGAAGGAAGAACCGGATGGGTCTGGTTTAGCGAAAGATTATCCGCCGCACCTCCTGGCCAGACAAGTGTAGCACTGTTAAAACTTAATCCCAGCTGAAATAAAGAACCAGATGACGATTTCTTTATAAATACGCGCCCTACAGCACTGGCTGAAGATGTCGCGATGTTATTGAGACCTATAAAATAATCACCTCCCCTGCAGCACCAGTTAAACCTGTTATACCAGAAAGGTTAATCAGAAACGATAAATAGGCAGTGCCATTATTGACAGCAACAAACTTCTTGATACTTTTCAGTGTTACTACTTTGAAGAAATACTTTGTTAGTAGAATTTGTTGAATAGTAATGTGGTAACTAAGACACCAGAAGTAAGTAAAATTCCCTCATGTTTAAACATCATTTAATGAATAAACAAAATATGGGAACATTATTACATATAATCTTATTTACTACTATGGTATTACAGAGACGAGTTTTTCCATTACATGATACACCGCGGGACAAAAACTACTGTTCTTTAAAGTGAGATGATGTCTTTTTATCAAAACATCTTCATCGGTATAGGGGAAACGGTGACAGTCCGAAGGACGCTGCTCATAAATAGAACAGAAATTATCTGTGCCCAGGAAGGGACACGGTGATTGTTTAACTACGTAATCACCTTCTTCATCAACCTTTAAATAGGTCTCGATTAAAACAGATTCTTTAATTCCAAGATGGCGGCTAATGCGCTTGATATCAGGCGTCTTAAAACGTGGAGAATAGTTTTTACAGCACGCTGCACAGGAAAGACAATCCACTTTAGAGAACGCCTCCTCATGCAATGCTGGCAATTGCTTCAGGACCTTATTTTTATCGGCCCGCTGCAGGAACTGCTTATACTTTTTTTGTTGTTCAGCAGAATGTTTTTGCCATCCCTGCTTTTGATCGCTCATCATATAAAAATTGGAACCGGTAATTGAAACGAGTAATTTGCAGGCAAAGTTACCTTAAACCCATGGAAGCCATTAGAGAACAATGGTTAATATTCATTTCAACCCCGGTTTACATTGTTATCATCGGTGTTGAGTTGTTATTGTCTCATTTACAGCATAGAAAATCTTACACCCTAAAAGACACTGCAACAAATGTCTACCTGATGTTGTTAAATTCCGGGATAGACTTAACGTTCCGTATAATTTATCTCGCTATTTTCAGTTATTTCTATAGCCGCAGTCCCGTTCATTGGCAGCACCCCTTTTTATACTGGACAATCCTGCTTTTATCTGAAGACTTTTTATATTATTGGCTTCACCGGTTCGACCATGAGATCCGTTTTTTTTGGGCCACCCATGTTACCCACCATAGCTCTGAGCAACTGAATTTTACCGTCGGATTCAGGTCCTCGGTATTTCAACCCTTATACAGGTTTATTTATTTTATGCCACTTGCCTATCTCGGTTTCAAACCTGTTGATATCGCTTTTATTTATTCCGCAACCCAGCTCTGGGGAATATTCGTTCATACAGAACTCATTAATAAAATGGGCTGGCTGGAATATATATTGATAACGCCTTCTCATCACCGTGTTCATCATGCTTCAAATCCAAAATATCTGGACAAGAATATGGGAATGTTCCTGGTGATATGGGACAAATTATTTGGCACATTTCAGCCTGAGCTTGCCCCTGAAAAATACCAGCCAATTAAATATGGCCTCACAAAAAACCTGGAGAAACCTAATGCTGCCACAGTTGTTTTTCACGAATGGACACAGCTGTGGAAAGATGTGTTTCAAAAGGGCATCAGCCCGAATGAAAGGCTCGCTTATTTATTCGGCCCACCCGGATGGAGCCACGATGGAAGCCGGCTTACAAGTGATGAGCTTCGCACGAAAGAAGAGGGCGGAGTAAATGATTCTTCACCCGATGAATTACCAATACAGATTACGGGTCCTTCATATATTTCCTGATCTTCTTGCTTCTGTTTGTCTCCTAACGCCTGTTAATAATTATCACATTTATACAGCATTAACGCCGTATTTTTGCGCCGAATTTTACAAGGAAAAGCTATTATCATGAATTTATTCCATCACCAGGATACAGAGTTCCAGCGCAGGCACATAGGCCCCGACGAAAAAGCAACTGCAGAAATGCTTAAAACCATTGGGGTAAATTCTATAGACGAACTAATCGATAAAACGATCCCGGCTTCTATCAGGTTACAGGGCGAATTAAATCTTCCTCCGGCTATCAGTGAATTTGAATATCTCGAAGAACTAAAAAATGTTGCGCTCCGGAATAAAGTTTATAAAACTTATATAGGACAAGGTTATTACGACACGATCACCCCTTCGGTAATTCTCCGGAATTTATTTGAAAGCCCGGGATGGTATACTCAATACACACCATACCAGGCTGAAATATCACAGGGACGTTTAGAGAGCCTGCTGAATTTTCAAACCATGGTGAGCGATCTTACAGGATTGCCTGTGGCAAATGCGTCTTTACTGGATGAAGGAACAGCCGCTGCTGAAGCGATGTCTATGTTATTTCACCAGGCAAATAAAACAGACAAAATTGAAAGATCATTATTCTTTGTCGATAAAAATGTGTTTCAGCAAACACTTGATATTTTACATACCCGTGCTGAACCGTTGGGTATTCAATTAGTAGTGGGCGAATATTTAACTGAGCCCATTAATGAAGCCTATTTCGGAGCTTTTGTTCAATATCCAAACAGCGAAGGTTCGATCGAAGATTACCGCGAGTTTATTCAGCGGGTGCATGATCATGGTGCCTATGTTGTAATGGCTACAGACTTACTTGCATTAACGCTGCTAACTTCTCCAGGCGAATTAGGTGCGGATGTAGCGGTAGGATCGGCACAGCGTTTTGGTGTACCTGTTGGTTATGGCGGACCACACGCAGCTTTTTTTTCTGTAAAAGATGAATTTAAAAGAAACATTCCCGGCCGCATCATTGGCGTTAGCATAGATGCAAAAGGCAATCGTGCTTTACGCATGGCTCTGCAGACACGTGAGCAGCACATCAAAAGGGAAAAAGCAACTTCTAATATTTGCACCGCACAGGCATTGCTTGCTAATATGGCCGCCATGTATGCAGTGTTTCACGGCCCCGAAGGATTAAAAGAAATTGCACAGAGAGTATCATTGCTCACAAAAACACTGGCGACAGAACTGGAAACATCAGGATATAAAAATCTCAACAAATTTTATTTCGATACAATTAAGATTGAAGGAAAAATAAAAAAGATCAGAAAGGCAGCGGAAAAACATGGGATCAATTTCCGTTATGATAATAATGACAAGTTCATCACAATAACAATTAATGAATCAACAACGCAGAAAGATATTGTCGACATACTTTATGTGTTTGCAGACCTGAACGATTCTAATGAAGCAACAGCAACGTTTGACAGCGATGAAGAATTAACCAACATTCCTTCCTTTGCTAAAAGAACTTCAGCTTATTTAACCCATCCTGTTTTTAACATGCACCGTAGCGAAACGCAGATGATGCGTTATATGAAGTCTTTAGAGAATAAAGATATTTCGTTGAATACAAGTATGATTCCTCTCGGCAGTTGTACAATGAAACTGAATGCCGCATCAGAAATGATTCCCGTTAGTTGGCCGTCATTCAGCAAACTTCATCCGTTTGTTCCGGGCGACCAGGCCGAAGGCTACCAGTATATTGCAACTGAATTAAGTAAATTCCTTTGCGAGATCACCAGGTTTGATGCCTGCAGCCTGCAACCCAATTCAGGCGCACAGGGTGAATATGCCGGGTTACTAACGATCATGGATTATCATAAAGCGAATGGCAACCAACATCGTAATGTGGTGCTGATACCTATTTCAGCACATGGCACTAATCCTGCATCGGCAGTTATGGCGGGAATGAAAGTAGTGGTGGTTAAAAGCGATGAGGATGGACATATAGATGTAGATGATCTGAAATTAAAAGCTGAAAAGTACAAAGATTCATTGGGTGGATTAATGGTTACTTACCCTTCAACCCATGGTGTATTTGAAGAGAGCATTAAAGACATCTGCGCTATTATTCATGAATCTGGCGGACAAGTTTATATGGATGGCGCTAACATGAATGCGCAGGTAGGGCTTACATCGCCTGCAACAATCGGCGCTGATGTTTGCCATCTCAATCTTCATAAAACATTCGCTATCCCGCATGGCGGCGGCGGCCCGGGCATGGGACCTATATGCGTGAAATCGCATCTTGCTCCTTACCTGCCGGGGCATTATGTATTCAGGCACTACGATGGCTTCGGTATCAATAAAAAAAATAAAGGCGGTGCGGTTAGTTCAGCACAATATGGAAGTGCAAGTATCCTGTTGATCAGTTATGCCTACATAAAAATGCTGGGATATGATGGTGTTAGAATGGCTACAGAGTATGCTATTCTAAATGCGAATTATATGAAGGCGAGACTGGAAAAATATTATAAGATACTATACACCGGAACAAATGGAAGTTGTGCGCATGAATTCATTGTGGATCTGCGTCCTTTTAAATCAACAACCGGCATCGAAGCAGAAGACGTAGCTAAAAGACTGATGGATTATGGCTTTCACGCTCCTACTATGAGTTTTCCTGTACCTGGTACCATAATGATCGAACCAACAGAAAGCGAGGATAAAGCAGAGCTTGACCGTTTTTGCGATGCGCTTATCAGTATTTATGAAGAGATAAAATCGATCGAAGAAGGAAAACTGGACAGGACCGATAATCCTTTAAAAAATGCACCGCATACACAAGCAGTTGTATGTGCAGATGAGTGGGATCATCCTTACACACGACAACAGGCTGCCTTCCCATTATATTATGTTACACAAAATAAATTCTGGCCATCAGTCAGCAGGATAAATAACACGTATGGAGATCGTAATCTGGTTTGCACCTGCGAACCGGTTAGTTCTTATATGGAAGAATAAAAAGAAGTTTGGTTGATAAAAAAGTAAAGGTCCTGCTCAGGACCTTTACTTTTTTATCTAACAGAGTAGTGATGTTTAAAATACTTCGTCCAATTTGTTTTTAGAAAGAGGCTTTTCCCAGATACTTACATTAGCCATACCCTGGTATTCTTCAGCAGAAGGTTTATAAGCGCTGATCAAATAAATTTTTATCGCGGGATTATTTTTTATAATGCCCCCTGTATGCGACCAGCCAAATCCATCAGGTAAATTATTATCCAGTAATAAAATATCAGGCATAAGCGCTTCGAGCAATTCAAGACCCGCTTTTAATGTTTCAGCAATAAAAACTTTATAGTTTTTTCTCATAAAATAAGACTTCATGAGAAGGCAGAAATCAGTTTCATCATCTATTATCAGGACCTTTCCTTTATGCATTTTTCACAAGGTTATTATTCATCATGGTTGCCGGGTAAAGATAGTATATAAGACTTCATATTATCAAACCTTCTGTATCCACATTTTCGAAAATATATTGTGTTAAACCCTTGTCTGGCAACGTTTGCATTGGGTTGGCACATTTTTTTCGCACCGGGTGTATGCCTCCAAAAGACACTTTAAAATCCATAGAAGCGCTAAGTATACAAAAAGTGTATGCGAAGACATCAGACTGGCTGGTCACTTTTGGCCCCAGGGTTATCCTGGCGATTATCGTTTTGTTTGTTGGCCAATGGTTCATTGGTGTTTTACGTAAGTGGCTTCGGCATACGTTGCATGCACGGCACATCCATGTTTCCCTGCAACCATTCTTTCTGAGCCTCACGTCCGCTCTTTTGCAAGTACTGCTGATTATCGGTCTCATGCAAATTATCGGTATCGAGATGACGAAGTAATTGTAAACCTGAGCCGAAAGGGTGAGAGAAGATTGGATATCGAATTAAAATTCAGTTATGCATTTTCCTTTGATGAAATTCAAAGAGTGATCTTAACAACAATTAAAAATTCGTATAATTTATTAACAGAACCGGCAGCACGGGTAGGAATACATAATATGGAATCTGATGGTTATGTTCTCATGGTTAACGTATGGGCGCCTGCTCATGGATTTGAAGATGCAAGGCAGGCTCTGCATCAAAAAATAATAGATGATTTTAAAAATGCCGGTATTAAGCTACCTGGAATGACGTAAATGAATTAAATAACATGCCTTGCGACCCACCAACTATTAAGAAACTACATAGCTAAGACGGCATGAATTTTTCAACAATCTTTTAAAAAGTATATGTATCAGAACAGGAACGAATCAAATCGTGAAAATAAAAACCCGGCTTTAAAAACAGAAGATATTAAAGACTCACCGCAGGATGAAAAAAGAATGCAGCCAGAGGAAACCAGTATTGATATGCCCGAAGTAAGAGATATTCCCGGTCAGGAACATATTCATCCGGCGCCACTTGGCGAATTAGCAGATACAACCATTTCATCCGATGATGAAGAAGCTGACAATCTTCTCAGCGAATTAAATGAAGAACCAAAGGATCTGGATGAATGATAATTTTTTATTGTTTTTCTTTCGCGTTATGTGGTGTGAGGTTACGTCCCCGGTACATCTTTAAAATACCGTAACCAATTACCATGGGAGTATCTCCTTCAGAATAGTTTACTTCTTTGTATACTATCCTGTCCCGTATACTGATATGGTCTTTAAGTAATGTATCAGACTGGTTTGTTAAGACAGTTACCGAATCATTATGAAGGACTTTAGGTGAGATTTCTGTTTTAATATGCTGATAAGCCTGGTCCCGCAGAAAATTATCATCAGGTTTAGTAAGAAACAGTATGATGGCTATAATGAGAAGAAAAA
>JAQBNK010000138.1 GCA_028288595.1 Chitinophagaceae bacterium | reverse complement strand
TCATTCACTTCTTTTCTTTCTTCATCCCCAAAAAACTCGAAACCTGGCATTTGTTTAAAATTTAGAAAACAAAATTAGGGAGAGAATAATTAGCAAACGCGATAATCTATAGGGTTATGTTTCCCGGCAATCACGATAAGTTTATAAACGATAAGTCTATCATTTAATAATAGCAGGGAACGCTAAAAGTTTTAATTTTCAGGCAAACGAACTGAATGAAAAAAATCAGCCTTGCCCTTTTTGCAATTTTTATAATTGTTTCTTCCTGCCAGTTAAGCAATCGGAACGCCACTAAAGAAGATAATCAGGAGCTGGCTGAATTATTTGAGCGATATTATAATGAACGCATGGAACTTTTTCCGCTGGAAGCCACAACCAATGGCGACAATAGTTTTAATAATAAACTATATGCTGATTTTACAGATAGCTATCGGGAAAAATTAAAAACATTTTTTAATAAATACGGGGTCTATTTAGCGCAATATGACAGGGACAACCTGGATAAAAATGATCAGTTGAGCTACGATATTTTTAAAAGGGAAATGCAGATGAGCATCGAGGGATTATCATATCATGATAATTATTTTCCTGCAAATCAATTTTGGGGACTTCCGTTAACTATGGGTCAACTGGGTAGTGGCGAGAGCGCACAGCCATTTAAAACACTGGCTGATTACGAAAACTGGCTGCGAAGAATGTATGCATATCCTGTGTGGACAGACAGCGCTATCATTTATTTTAGAAAAGGGATTGAATCTGGGTGGGTACTTCCAAAAACCCTCGTTATAAAAATGATACCCCAGTTAGATGCAGTTGCCAGCGACAGTTCTGATAAAAATATTTTTTATGGTCCTGTACATAAATTTTCAGATAATAACAGCATTATCACTGCTGATAAAAAACGCCTGGCAGGAGCTTATGCGGATGCAGTAAATAATTATATCAGGCCCGCTTATGCCAGGCTCAGAGATTTTCTGCAGAACGAATACCTGCCTCATGCGAGATCATCAACAGGGATCAGCGCTTTACCGGGCGGAGATAAATATTACAATTACCTGGTGCGCTTCTGGACGACAACTAATAAAACTCCCGAAGAAATTTACCAGACAGGCTTAACAGAAGTTGAAAGAATTAAAACACGAATGGATAGTGTAAAGAACTCGGTGAATTTTAAAGGCGATCTGCCTGCTTTTTTCGCACACCTGAAAACGGGCAAAGAGTTTATGCCTTACAAAACGCCTGAAGAGGTTCTCAATGCCTTTCATACGATCCATCATACGATGGAAGCGAACCTGAAAAAAATGTTTGGCCGCACACCTAAAACGAAATTTGAGATAAGGCAAACTGAACCTTTCCGTGCAGCCAGCGCCAGTGCAGAATATAACCAGGGTACACCAGACGGTACAAGACCGGGTATTTTTTATGTTCCGATCCTGGACGCAACGAAATTTAATACAACCAGCGGAATGGAAAGTTTGTTCTTGCACGAAGCGATTCCCGGGCATCACTACCAGATAAGTTTGCAGCAGGAAAATGAGAAACTTCCAAAGTTTAGAAGGTTTGCTCAGTATGGCGCCTATGTAGAAGGGTGGGCATTATATTGCGAGAGCCTGGGAAAGGAGCTGGGATTATTTACAGATCCTTACCAGTACATGGGGGCTTTGGGCGACGAGATGCATCGTGCCGTAAGACTTGTTGTTGATGTAGCCATGCACACGAAAAATATGACCAGGGAAGAAGCCATTAAATATATGATGGAGAACGAACCTATTTCTGAAGAAGGCGCCACTGCTGAAATTGAAAGATATATGGCCATACCTGCACAGGCACTTAGTTATAAAGTAGGCTCATTAAAAATAAGAGAATTGAGAAACAGGTACGAGCAAGAGTTGGGTGGCAAATTTAAACTTTCAGATTTTCATGATGAGCTATTAAGAGATGGGGCTATGCCACTTGAAATTATGGAAGGAAAAATGAATGAGTGGGCCGAAAAACAAAAAGCCAGGTAGTCGCGAGCCTGTGTATAATCTTATCATGTTGAGTTGAATTAATTTTGTTTAATGCGTACACTCATTTTTGGACCACCTGGAGAAAAGTCCGGCGAATACCTGCTATTTATAAAAGATGCGGTAAGAGAAATTGCGGCGGAAAAAGGAATACCTTTTTGTGAGAACGAGAGCGAAATTCAACAGGTTGATTCATTCATTCTTTTCAAAACAATTGATCTTTCTATAATTAATGCCTGGTGGACATACAAGGTAAAACTTCCATTGCTTGCAAAAAAACTTAAGGTGAATGCAATAGTGAGCTTAACAGGCACAACGATCTCATCTGCAGCCGCACAAAAAATTGTATGGACAGTTTTTAAAAATGAGAAAAAATTTTTTTGGCAAAAGCACGCAAGGAAAGATTTCAATAAATCAATTGCAAAAAGTGCTAAGATTTATGGGTATAAATTTTCAGATTTAATTCCAGGATCAAAATTTCTTCTTTTGACACCTTTCTCGCCTGGCAAAAGCAATTCTATAAGTGAAGAAGAAAAACCCCAGCTTAAAAACCAATATTCGAACAGCAGTGAATTTTTTTATGCTTCATTTGAAAGAGGGGATGAAAAGCAATTCATCTTTCTTTTAAAAGCTTTTTCAAAATTTAAGAAATGGCAGTTAAGTAATATGAGATTATTGATTGAAGGATCAGCATATCAATTTCAGGAAAAACTAGCCAGTTACAAATATCGCGATGATATCTTTTTTATCGGTCCTGATAAAAAAGATAAAGAAGACATCAGGGCGGCAGCTTATGCGGCAATTTATATTACCAACGATGAATCCGATGTACTACCAGTCCTAAAGAATATGCAACTTTCGGTTCCCAGTCTTGTTAGCAGAAGCACATTTGCAGAAGAATTTTTAAAGGAGGCAGCCTTACCTTTTGATAATAATAACTTTGAATCTTTAGCAGCAGAGATGATCAACATTTACAGGGACGAGCTGAAGCGAGGTGAGCTGATAAGCCAGGGCAATCAAAGAGTAGAAACTTGTAATATCAATGAGGCGAAAGCACAACTTTGGCAATTAGTGTCCTGATAGATTGGGTGTTTATTGTATTTTTGCCGCCCTAATTATTACCTGATGCAAACTTCCACAATTAAGATAGATGTTCACCTTGATCAGAATAAAGTGCCTGAGCAAATTAACTGGACAGCTTCAGACAGTACAATTGAAAACATGCAGCGGGCAAAAGCTTTTATGCTTGCTTTTTGGGATGGCAACGAAAAAGCAGCACTTCGCATAGACCTTTGGACAAAAGATATGATGATTGATGAAATGGGTGATTTCTTTTATCAAACCCTTATGACGATGGCAGATACTTTTGGCAGGGCTACGCAAAATGAAGAAAGGGTAAAAGAATTCAAACAATTCGCAAAGGATTTTTATAACAAATTCCGCGAAGATCAGTTGAAGGAAAATAAAGTTGATTAACTAAAACAAATTTATGAGCCTGGAACAAAAAGTAATGGCGGAAATGAAAGATGCCATGAGATCTAAAAATGAACCTTTACTAAGAGGCTTAAGAGCCATTAAAGCAGAGATCATTAAGGCTAGAACAGAGCCCGGTGCAAATGGAGAAATTAGTGAAGACACTGAAATGAAATTGCTACAGAAACTGGTTAAACAAAGAAAAGATTCTTTAGAAATATACCAGCAGCAGAACCGTGCTGATCTTGCGCAGAAAGAAGAAGAAGAAATAGCAGTAATTGAAAAATTTCTTCCGCAGCAACTCTCTGCTGAAGAACTTAAAACTGAACTGCAGCAGATCCTGTCGCAGGCTGGAGCAACATCACCTGCAGATATGGGTAAAGTGATGGGCGTTGCGTCGAAACAATTGGCCGGTCGTGCAGATGGAAAAGCAATAGCTGCCACAGTAAAAGAATTATTAGCCAAATAAAAAAGGCCATCTTAAATTTATATCCCCGCCCAACAGGCGGGATTTTTTTATGTTTATAGATATCGTTTTTGCCTGCCTTATGGTAATGGCTGTTTTTAAAGGCATCAGTAAAGGATTTATTGTTGCTGTGTTTTCTTTTTTCGCTTTTTTTATCGGTCTCGCCGCAGCGCTAAAGTTGTCTGCGGTAGTCGCAGACTGGTTAAAAAGAAGTAGTCATATCGGGGAAAAGTGGTTGCCTTTCATCTCATTTTTGCTTGTGATGATAATTGTCGTGATTCTTGTAAGATTGGGGGCAAGACTGATCGAAAAAAGCCTGGGACTTTTGATGCTCGGATGGGCAAATAAACTGGCGGGAATCATCTTATATGCGGTTCTTTATACAATGATATTCAGCGTAATTTTATTTTATGCAGTTCAATTGCATATAATCAGAGAGACCACTGTGGCAGCCTCTGTTACATATCCTTTTATTGCGCCGTGGGCACCAAAGGCAATCGAGCTGTTTGGAAAGATTGTTCCGGTATTTAAAGATGTTTTTAGCCAGCTGGAACAATTCTTTGGGCATGTGGCTGAGAAACACAGCAGTGTTCCCGTAAAATAATTCAGCCAAAACAAGTATTTTAGCAAAGAAGTTGCTGAATGTAATCAGCAGCAAACGGCCTCTTTTAGAATGAAAGCCTTTTATTTGTACACAGACAGTTAGATGTAAAGCTTTTAATACTGATGAATTATAAGGTCCAACAATACGAAAAGTTCAAGTTTATAGAACACGGCGAAGGTGAAACTTTACTGTTGCTGCACGGGTTATTTGGGGCGCTCAGCAACTTTAAGGACCTGATTGATCATTTTTCAAAAAATTATCAGGTAGTCGTCCCCATACTACCGCTATTTGATCTTGATATTTTTCATACTACTGTAGGAGGCCTTGAAAAATATGTACAGAAATTTATAGAAGCCCGGGGTTACCGTGATATTCATCTTTTGGGTAATTCGCTCGGCGGCCATGTGGCTCTGGTGCATATTCTTAAGCATCCTGAAAAAATAAAATCATTAATACTTACCGGAAGTTCAGGTTTATTCGAAAATGGCATGGGCGACAGTTATCCTAAAAGAGGCGACAAAGAATATATTCGTAAAAAAACGGAGCTTACTTTTTACGATCCCAAAACAGCTACTACTGAATTGGTTGATGAAGTATTTGAAATAACAAACAACCGGCTTAAAGTCATTAAAATAATTGCACTCGCTAAAAGTGCCATACGTAATAATCTGGGTGAAGAACTTAACCAGATTAAGCAACCAACTTTATTGATCTGGGGTAATAACGATACCATCACTCCTCCATTTGTAGCCAAAGAATTTAACCGGCTGATCCCCAATAGTGAACTTCAGTTTATAGACAAATGCGGCCACGCCCCTATGATGGAAGTGCCACATGAATTTAACAACTTGTTGGAACAGTTCTTGATCAAACTCAAGCATCCGGCTGCAACAATAGCTTAATTTCAGTTGTCTAGAATGTAAGAGGAACATAGAATGTTAGTATCAAATCTTGTTATTAGTAATTACCCGTCTGTAACGCCGCAGGATAAAGTATCATTTGCGCTTAGTTTAATGAGCGATTACGATATTCATCACCTTGCCGTGGTTACGGAAGACCAGTTTACCGGTGTTATTGCAAAAGACGATCTGTTGGATGCAGATGAAAATGCCATCCTCGTTTCCCTTTCACCCAATATTTTAAAATTAAGCGTAGATACAAGAGATCATTTTACTACCGCTTTAAAAATAGCAGTTGAACATCAGTTAAGTTTAGTTCCTGTTGTTGCGGAAAATAATGAACTGGCAGGTGTTATCTCATCGAGCGAACTGCTTAAGTCGCTCTATCATTTTACAGGCACAGACGAACCCGGAGCCATC
Source organism: Chitinophagaceae bacterium (assembly GCA_028288595.1). Classification (GTDB taxonomy): domain Bacteria; phylum Bacteroidota; class Bacteroidia; order Chitinophagales; family Chitinophagaceae; genus JAQBNK01. Next base: position 22,205 of record JAQBNK010000138.1, on the reverse strand, counting down.
ATCGTTTTAGAAATAGAAAAAAGAGATTACTCTTTTGGGGAGATCAGCCGGCTGGTAGAGACGAACGATGCATATATTATGCAGTTAAACAGCTCTGTAGATCCGGATACAGGCCTGATGATTGTTACAGTAAAGATCAATAAATATGAAGTTTCGGATATTATAGGAACCTTTCAGCGGTATGACTATACGGTGAAATATTATTTTGGAGAAGAATGGTATGTGAATCAACTGAAAGACAACTACGATCTGCTGATGAATTATCTGAAGATGTAACTACACCCGGGATTTACACGTTTATATTAAAAATCTGTGCACATTGAAATGGAGAACGAGACTGGTATGTAGTCTAACATTGTTATGGTTCGCTTGCTGTTATAGTAACGATGGTTTTTCCCAGGTAACCCTTCCCCCTGGAACTGATACATTAGTAGCACCTTCTCAATGGCCGGTATATATTTCTCAAAGCGACGCCGAATTGCCTGATAGCAGTAATCTCGTTGAAATAGGAGCGGTTGATATCACTGGAAATAAAAAAACGAAAGACTATATAATTTTAAGGGAAGTCGATTTTCATGAGACTCAGCACCTGCTTTTTTCTGAGTTGCAAAAGAAAATGGAAGATACGCATGACCGGCTGATGAATACTTCACTTTTCCTCACCGTAAATGTGAGTGTTTTTAAAAGAGAAGGGAACCTTGTATTCATCAGTATTAATGTAAAAGAGCGGTGGTATATTTTCCCCTTGCCCTATTTTAAAGTTGTGGATAGAAACTTCAATGAGTGGTGGGTAAAAAACAAGCGTAGTTTAGACCGCATAAATTATGGAGTTAAGTTCACTCACAATAATTTTAGTGGCCGTAAAGATAAAATGCAGGTAGCGCTTATTAATGGCTATAACAGGCAGATCGCTTTCAATTATGTTCAGCCTTATGCAGATAAAAGTTTGAAGCATGGCTTTGCAATCGCTTTTGTCAATTCAGGTCAAAGAGAAATGGCTTATAAAACCGAAATGAATAAACAGGTTTTTTTAAAGCAGGAAAAATTTCTAAGAAATTATACGCATTTTGAATTGGCTTATTTGTACAGGCCGGCATTAAAAACAAGACATACATTCAGGCTAGAATATAGTATTGATAAAATTAGCGATACGTTGTTAAAACTAAATCCAAATTTTTGGGGCACTTCTAAAACTACTTTAAGATATCCTGAACTTTCCTATTCTCTTTCCTATACCGATGTTGATTATGTTCCTTATCCAAGCAAGGGCCTTGTGGGCGGATTTTCCATAGCGAAAAAAGGTATTGACAAATCTATGAATGTCTGGGAAGCGGGTTTCCAGGCCACCTATACCCAACCCATTTTTACAAAAACTCAAATACAGGTTCAAGCCGCCGGGGTTATCCGTTTGCCCTTCGATCAGCCTTACTATAATCAGCCTTTATATGGCTCCGGGGACATGTATTTACGAGGGCTGGAATATTATGTAATCGATGGCGTGGCCGGTTTGATGGGACGCATAACAGCACGAAAAGAAATACTATCATTCACATTGCATAGTCCTCTCAAAAACAAGTTTATTGATGCAATACCTTTCCGCTTTTTCTTAAAAGCATACTCAGATATGGGATACGCATATAATAAGAATCCGGGCAATAACTTATTCAGTAACAAGCTGCTAAAAACCTGGGGGGTGGGTCTGGATATGATCACCATCTATGATTTCGTATTGCGATTTGAATATAGTTTTAACCAACTTGGCAATAACGGGCTATTTTTGCACCCCAGAAGCGATTTTTGATTTTACGGGAAACAGCGATCTTCTATTACTGAATGAAACAAGCATAATAAATTTTGATTCTAAAGAAAATATTCAAACCGGGTTTCATCCGTCAATTAAACGAAATTTTTAAGGGATGAAAGTAGCTATCTACAGCCGTGGTATAGAAACCGAACAACAGCAACAGCTTCTTGGCCTCATCGATCACCTAATTCGAAATGATGTTTCTATTCTTATTTATGAAACCCTGCAGGGTATTGAAGGGGTATCAGCTACAGATAATATTCGTTTTTTCAGCAGTCACGAAGAACTAGATGGTTCTACCGATTGCCTTATTAGTTTAGGGGGCGATGGTACTATGCTTGATGCTGTAACATTTGTCCGCAATAAAAATATTCCGATCCTGGGCATAAATTTCGGAAGGCTTGGGTTTCTGGCTAGTATCAGCAGGGAAGAATTACTAAATGCTGTTGACGCATTACTGATGGGGACTTACCTCACAGACAAACGATCCCTCATCCATTTAGATGCCAATATTCCTTTATTTGGTGATGCCCCGTTTGCTTTAAATGAATTTGCTATTCATAAACGGGATATTTCGCCGATGATCAAAATTCACACATATCTGAATGGAGAATTTTTGAATACATACTGGGCCGATGGATTGATCGTCTCGACTCCCACAGGCTCAACCGGCTATAATATGAGCTGTAATGGCCCCATTGTTTTTCCTGAGTCCGGAAGTTTTGTAATTACACCAGTTGCCCCGCATAACTTAAATGTGAGGCCGATAGTTGTCCCTGATTCAAATATTATTTCCTTTGAGGTGGAGGGCCGCACCGAAGAATTTATCTGTGTTTTAGATTCAAGAAGAGAGATCGTAACCAAGAATATTCAGCTCGCCGTAAAAAAAGAAAGTTTCAATATCAACCTGGTAAGGTTGAACGAAAACAGCTTTTTATCAACCCTGCGGTCCAAGCTTACATGGGGGCTCGATAAAAGAAACTAGGCAGTCGCTATACGATTACCACCTTCTTTTTCGTTACTTTAACATTCATTATTTGCATTTATGTTTAAAAGGCTGCTCATACTAACTGCTTTTACAATTACCGCTCTTTTGGCGAACGCTCAATATCTTGAAAGTTATGTTCAGGAGGGGGAATTTGGATTCTCGCTTGGAGCAGCTCATTATTATGGTGATCTTAATACGAGTTCAAAATTCAACAGGCCTAAAGTTTCAGCAGGCATTTTTTTCAGAAAACAATTCAGTAATTATATAGGTGCAAGGCTATCGGTTAATTATGCTCAGCTTGGATATTCTGATAAGTATAGCACCAATCCTACAGAACAAATCCGAAATCTTAGTTTCAATACCAATGTTTGGGAGATGTCACTGACAGGAGAATTTAATTTCTTCCAGTTTATTCCCGGGCAGGAAGGCTTCCGGTACACACCCTATGTTTTCCTTGGAGCAGGAGCCTTTTCTTATGACCCATACGCTTACCTGGGCGGTGAAAAATATTATCTCCGGCAAATTGGAACAGAGGGACAGGGCAGTAACCTGTATCCTAACCGCACGCCTTATAGCAGTATCAGTATGTGCATTCCTGTTGGTGCGGGCATAAAATATAGTTTGTCGGGTGGTGTAAATGTTTTCGGTGAAATCGGATACCGTTTTACCAACACAGATTACCTGGACGATGTGAGCACCTCTTACGCACCTGACGCTTTCCCGCCATTGCCGAATGGCCAGGTTAGTACAGAATATCTTTTACAGGACCGCAGTTATGAATTCGGTACACCGATTGGCGTTAAGGGCCGCCAGAGAGGAAACAGCAAACAAAAGGACAGTTACGTTATAATTCAGGTGGGCATTTCTCTTAATCTTTCTTCCTATCGTTGTCCTACTCAATAAGTTGGCAGTTTGTTGGCAGTTGAAAGTTGATGGTTTGGCGAATGCTGATGAATCGATCAATTAGCAACTATTTAAGTTGAAGAGTTGCATTTATTAGCCAGCTGCCAACCTCAATCACCAACCTTCCTTTCACGAACCGCCAGGTATCAACTACCAGTCCTTTTTTCCTCCATCAAGTCTTATCTCTTTCTTCACATGTGGATACGGTAATTTGCTTAATTTCGCTGCCCTCTTAAGAAGGTATCAATGTCTCACCTGTTAGCAGAAATAGATAAATCACGTTTGCCCCGTCATATCGCCATCATAATGGATGGTAACGGGAGATGGGCCGAAGAAAAGGGCCAGGATAGATTGTATGGGCATTTTCATGGTGTGGAAAGTGTAAGAGATATAACCGAAGGATGTGCAGAGCTGGGTATAGAATATCTGACTCTTTATGCATTTTCTACAGAGAACTGGGACAGGCCTGCATATGAAGTGAGCGGATTGATGGAACTTTTGGTTGATACGATAAGAAAAGAAGTACCAACCCTTAATAAAAATAATATCAGATTGCATGTAATTGGCGCAACCGATATGTTGCCCGAGAATGCACGGAAGGAATTACAGGAAGCTTTGGATGAAACCGCGGTTAATACAGGACTTAACCTGGTTATGGCCCTTAGTTATAGCAGCCGGTGGGAATTGGTAAATGCCGTAAGATCTATTGCTAAAGATGTTAAATCGGGTTCCATTGATCCTGAAGCCATTACCCAGGATACTTTACAACACCACCTTACAACCAGCCAGTTTCCAGACCCGGAACTGATGATCCGTACCAGTGGAGAATATCGTATCAGTAATTTCCTTTTATATCAATTGGCTTATGCGGAGCTCTATTTTACAGAAACCCGCTGGCCGGATTTCCGTAAAGAGAATCTGTATGAAGCAATACTGAATTTTCAACAACGGGAAAGACGGTTTGGTAAAACCGGCGCTCAACTAAAAGAGGAAAACATTATTAACTGATTTTGAACTCCTGATTTAACAAACACTTTTAAATAATCCCTTTAATTTGCCGCTTCCATAAACTGTTTATACTGCTAACTCCGCAGGCTACTCAGCAAACGGCAACCACAAACAAAAAATTGGATGCATAAAGCTTTAAAATCTCTCCTTATCGTGCTGGTTACATCCATGTGTTATTCTGTAACACATGCACAGGTTATCGATACATCAAAATCACTTGATCCGGATCTTATCAATATTTATAATCAGAAAACACCTAAAAAATATAAGATCCATTCTATAAGGGTTACCGGGAATAAATATTTTGATGAAAGCCTGCTGATCTCTGTATCAGGCCTTGGTGTAGGAGATGAAGTAACAATTCCGGGAGGTGATAATTTTTCTAAGGCAGTGAATAAATTGTGGCAGCAAAATTATTTTAGTGATGTTGCTATTTACATCACGAGTTTAAAAGGAACCGATATCGATATTGAGATTAACGTTACAGAAAGACCGAGGCTTAGTAAATTTTACTTCAAAGGAATTAAGAAAACCGAAGCAGACGAATTGAATGGTAAGACAGGATTGGTTCCGGGCCATGTTATTACAGAGAATCTAAAACGCTCCGCATCGGAGGCGATTAAAAAATATTATGCAGAGAAAGGCTACCGTGCAGTAAAAATTAATATCACCGAAACGCCCGATACATCCATAGCAAATTCTTACAGCGTTACGTTTAATATTGACAGGGGAGAGAAAGTAAAAATTAACCAGATCAATTTTGTTGATAATACGGTTGATGAACAATTGCTTAAAAAGCAGATGAAAGGAACAAAAGAAAAAAGCAGGTTCACGCTTTATCCTTCTGAAGACAAGGGCGCTTTTACCAATCCTACACGGTATACTTTTAGTGACTATTTAAAAGACAAAGGTTACTTCACTTATTCAAGGACCAAGAAGGTACTGGATCCTTATGTAAGAATTAAACTTTTTACTTCTGCTAAATTTAATGAGAAAAAGTATACTGATGATAAGGACAAAATCATAGAATATTATAATTCCCTTGGTTACCGCGATGCCTCTATTGATAAAGACACTTTATACTATAACAGCAAAGGCGATCTTAATATTGATATCAGGTTAATGGAAGGACATCAATATTATTTTGGCAATATTACCTGGAGAGGAAATACCAAGTATTCTGATTCCCTCCTAACAGCTATCCTCGGAATTAATAAAGGGGACATTTATAATTTAGATGTCCTAAATAAAAAATTAGGAAAGTCTTTATCTCCGGAAGGAGGTGATATCAGCGGGCTATACATGGACGATGGTTACCTTTTCTTCAGAACAGATCCGGTAGAAACAGCAGTGTATAATGATACTATCGATTATGAAATTCGGCTCGTGGAAGGTCCGCAGGCCACTATTAAAAACATACGTATTGCTGGTAATGAAAGAACTAAAGACTATGTTATTCGCAGGGAGCTAAGAACTATTCCCGGAGAAAAATTCAGCCGTACCGATCTTATCCGTTCACAAAGAGAAATTGCAAACCTCGGTTTCTTCAACCAGGAGAAAATAGGCATCAATCCAATTCCTAATCCTGACGATGGAACGGTTGATATAAATTATACGGTAGAAGAAAAATCAAGCGACCAGTTAGAACTGAGTGCCGGATTTGGAGGTGGAATTGGTTTAACGGGAACATTGGGAGTTTCGTTCAATAACTTTTCTATCCGTAACATTTTTCATAAAGCAGCATGGGATCCTTTACCACAGGGTGATGGTCAGAAATTAAGTTTACGTGTTCAAAGTAATGGACGGGCTTATCGTTCTTATAATTTCTCTTTTACTGAACCATGGCTTGGTGGTAAAAGAAGAAATGCGTTAACGGTCGCCTTATACGATACCAAGTTCGCCAATGCGTATGATCCGTACACGGGCACTTATACCCGGTCAAACGCAGATAGTTCTTATTTTAAAACAACCGGTTTTTCTGTTGGATTGTCGAAGCAGTTAAGATGGCCCGATGATTATTTCTCATTTGGCGCAAGCTTAAATTATGCACGGTATAAACTGAAGAATTACGCGATCGACCAGGTAAACCTGCCAGGTTTTGATAATGGATTTTCCAATAACCTGAGCTTGAAATTTACTTTACAAAGAAGTTCTGTTGATGCCCCAATCTTTCCACGATCCGGTTCGAACTTTTTAGCAACGCTCCAACTTACTCCGCCATATTCACTCATCAATAGCAGTATCATATCTTCTGCTAATCCTTACAAGTGGGTAGAATATCACAAATGGCGCTTTACAGGAGAATGGTATGTGCCGATAGGAAAGCCTACAGGCGAAGAACATAATAAACAGTTTGTTTTAAAACTGGCGGCTAAATATGGTTTTCTCGGCCGCTATAACCAGGACCTCAAGATATCACCGTTCGAACGTTTCCAGGTTGGCGATGCAGGACTTAGCAACAGTTATGCTTTGTTAGGGTATGATATTGTGGCCCAGCGCGGATATCCTGTTTACGAAAATTCTGATCCTAAAATAAACCCTGATCAGCAAGGGGCGTCCCAGTATTTTACTATTTTCAATAAGTACACACTTGAAATGCGTTACCCGCTTAGCCTGAACCCTAGCAGTACTATTTATGGTCTTGGCTTTTTTGAAGCGGCTAACGGATGGTATTCCATGAAAGATTATAATCCTTTCAGGTTGCGCCGTTCCGTAGGAATAGGTATGCGTTTCTTCCTGCCGATGTTTGGCTTATTAGGATTTGATTATGGAATTGGATTAGACCGTTACGGGCCCAATAGCAAACTGAAAGATGCAGCGAGATTCACGTTTATGCTTGGTTTTGAACCGGATTGATGAATAATAAAAGGGAATAAATTCAACCCACGATAACATCACCCTAATAACCCAAATCATGAAGAAGATACTTTTTATTGCAGTTATAATGGTGCTGATCGCTGCAAACGCGTCCGCTCAGAAGTATGCAATTATTGATACCCGTTATATTCTCAACCGTGTTCCTGAATATAAAGACGCAGACAAAAAACTGCAACAGGTAAGCGCTCAGTGGCAAAAAGAAATTGATGATAAGCAAGCTCAGCTGGATAAAATGTACAAGAATTACGATGCCGAACAGTTTATGCTAAGCGACGAGTTAAAAAAGAAAAGAGAAGACGAGCTTTTTAATAATGAAAAAGAAGTGAGGGATTTGCAAAAAAGAAGATTTGGGTATGAAGGTGATCTTTTTAAAGAGCGGGAACGGTTAATAAAACCCTTACAGGATAAGGTGTATAACGCTGTTCAGAAGATAGCGGTAGCAAGAGGTTACGACTTCATCCTGGATAAAAGTGAAGGAATTACTGTTATATTTGCCGACCCAAAACTGGACAAGAGTGAGGACGTGCTTAAGGAACTGGGAATAAAATAATTATCTATTTAAACAAAATAAAAACAACGATCCGTACGGATATTTCAAAACAAAAGATCATGAAAAAAATTGTCATTGTAATCCTGGTGCTTGCAGGTTCATTTTTCGCAGGAGATTCGGCGAAGGCACAACAACTTAAAATTGGCGTGTTCGATTTAGATATTATGGTTCAGGCAATGCCTGGTTACCGTGCGGTTGATAGTATGGTGCAGATATTCCAAAGGGACTCTCTTGCTGCCGAGTATAATGTTTTTCAAACTGAATATCACAGGCTCGATAGTACGTTCAAAGCAGATTCTGCCGCAAAAAAATCTAAAGCATTATTGGACTATACCTCGAACCAACGCCAGCAAATGGCTTTGAACCTGGTTTACTGGCAGCAATATGAGCAACGTCGGGTACAGGACAAAACCGGCCAGCTTGCACAACCTTTATATATCCAGGTGGTGAATGCTTACAAAAAAGTATTGGATCAAAAGAAATATAACCTGATCCTAAAACCAAATACTTATGAAATGGGAACGCCTGTAGAGAATGTATTTGCAGCAGTAGCGAAAGAATTAAAGATCCAGTTACCGGCTGAATTAGGCGGCGGACAGGAAGAGGCGCAATCTGGTGGCGGAGCTACACCTCCTTCTACTAAACCGTCAAATGGTGCCAAACCCCCGGTTAAAAAGCCTTAGAATAATGCATGAAAATTGCTCTATAGAAAACCATCCGCCTTTACTGGCGGATGGTTTTTATTTTTACACATGAATATGAAACAACCTATCGGCGTTTTTGATTCAGGTTATGGCGGGCTCACTATTCTAAAAGATATGGTGGAGCTGTTACCTCATTACGATTACATCTACCTCGGCGATAATGCCCGTGCGCCTTATGGTCCGCGTTCTTTTAAAACCGTTTATGAGTACACACTGCAATGTGTAAAATGGTTGTTTAATCAAGGTTGTCCATTAGTAATACTGGCGTGCAATACTGCTTCTGCAAAAGCACTTCGAACCATTCAGCAGAGAGATCTTGCTAATATAGACCCGGCAAAAAGAGTTCTTGGTGTAATTCGTCCTACGGCAGAAGTGATAGGAGGTTATTCGCAAAGCGGATCTGTGGGCGTCCTGGCAACTAAAGGAACCGTTGTTTCTGAATCTTATGTAATTGAGATCAAAAAATTCTTCCCTAATGTTAAGGTTTACCAGGAAGCTTGTCCTATCTGGGTGCCGCTTGTTGAGTATAATGAGCATCATTCAAAAGGCACTGATTTTTTTGTAAAAAAGCATATCGATCATCTGTTGCACCAGGCGCCTGCAATCGATACTTTTCTGCTGGCATGCACACATTACCCTTTATTAAAAGATAAGATTAGGGAATATACCCCTGCGGATATTAAAATAATTTCACAGGGAAGTATTGTAGCTGGAAGCTTATCGGATTACCTCATCCGCCATCCCGAAATGGAAAACAGGCTTAGTCATGGTGAAACAGTGGATTTTTTTACAACTGATTCAGTTTCAGACTTTGACGAGAAGGCTACTTTATTTTACGGAAGACATGTTAACTCGGTTCATGTCAATATGTAGGAACCTTGTATCGGTGTTAAAACCAGTAGCAGCTCATTTTTTTGGTTTTTGCTTTTGAATTTTGACTTTAACCGCCTACCTTCGCCGTCCTTTCACAGGATTGCGGGATGGTGCCTGCAGTTGAAGTTGAAAAATCTTATTAAAGGCAAAAAACATTTATAATGAAACGTACATTTCAACCTCACACACGTCGTCGTAAAACCGTACATGGTTTTCGTAAGCGTATGGAAACTGCCAACGGCCGCAAAGTATTAGCCAGCCGCAGAGCGAAAGGTCGCAGAAAACTGAGTGTTTCTGACGAGAGAAGTCTAAAATAATTACATCAATTCGTTTATATAAAGCTCCGTTTTACGGAGCTTTTTTATTATTAATAAATAAGAATTAGAATGAATTATATGAATTAGCACTGAATTGTTTTATAATTCGTGTAATTAGCTAAAATTCGTGTATCAAATACATTGACACAACACTTATATACATACGGCAAAAAAGAAAAACTGAAAAGCAGGAAAAAAATTGACCAGCTTTTCCAGGAAGGGAAAACATTTTCAGTGTTCCCTTTGAAGGTGTGGTATTTATTTTCGGCGGAAGAAAATTCGACAGTGCAGGCCGGCGTAGGAGCGAGTAAAAGATTTTTCAAAAAAGCGGTTGATAGAAATCGCATCAAAAGAATTTTGAGGGAAGCCTATCGTCACCAAAAAAATATTTTGCTTGATGATAGTAATTGTAAGACCAAAGCAATAAATATTTTCTTTTTGTATACCGGTAAAGAACTTCCGTCTTCAAATCTTTATGCTGAAATGCAAAAAGCACTTCAAAAAATAATAGCAGCAAATGAAACTGCTTAAACAAATTCTTGTGTTTCCTTTCCTGGTGCTGATAAAATTTTACCAGTACGTGATCTCGCCTGCACTTGGACCTAAATGCAGGTTTACGCCTACCTGTTCCCAATACGCGGCCGAATCTTTAAAAAAATATGGATTGATAAAAGGAGGATGGCTCTCACTAAAAAGAATCTCTAAATGCAGGCCCGGTGGTGGGCAGGGTTATGATCCTGTTCCTTAAGAGTTGCGAGTTTAATGTTCAAACGTTCCATTGGTGACAAGTTCTTAATGGAACTTAAAACTTCTGAACCTTTACCTTCTTAAGGTCTGATGTGTGTTTGCACCTCTGCTATTATATCGCGGATTTCTCTGACCGTATAAAACCTGTAAACTTCCGGTTCTTTACCTTCTTCTTTTTCTATACTCGTCATCTGATGAAATGGTCCAACAACCGTTGCATCGATATTATTTGAAATTTTTACCGCATGATATGGCAGCACGAAGAAGTTTTTATTTGATGCATTTACATTTTGGTTAGTGATTAATTGCTGTAAAGAATCTACACTATGCTTCAGCATTTCCTGTGTAAATACTTTTTGTGTGGCAGCAGGTGCAGAATAGTTTTGGTAGCTTCCAACGATCGTGTCGTTTTTTACATTCAGTACATACAAACCATTATCAGCGAAATCAACTTTTGATTCAAGAGATGGGGTTTTTATTGTGAGGGTGACTTTATCGCCGCTGTAATAATCTATTGTTTGTTCTGCATGCGTTGTAGTGCCATTGCCCATTACCGTAACCACGTTGGCGGCTTTATTTATATCTACATCGCCTTTGGTATAAGCGATGATTCTTTTATGGCCGCTGTTGCAGGCAACAAGCAAAATTAATAATGGCAGGGTTGCAGTTAATTTTTTCATAGAACAAGTATAAAAAAAATCCTGCTGATAAGCCGGATGTTTTTTAAAATTTATAATCAGCTCTTAAACTAGTTTCCAGGAAAGATAAGTGCAACCAATGGCATGGCTAAAGCCGATGTGCGAGACGAAATATAACACCAGCCTTAAGGCTGGTGTTATATGGTCTATATCTGCAACGGGCTTTAGCCCTCACCTTTAATTAATAAAAAAGCAGTTGCATTTTGCAACTGCTTTAAAAGTTTTCTTCTATGTTTTCTATAGGCCTATGTGCCTATGTGGTAAACATTACTTCGCCTTACTATAATGCTCCGCCACTTTATTCCAGTTAATTACGTTCCATATTTCTTTTAAATAATCGGGGCGCTTATTCTGATACTTTAAATAATAAGCATGTTCCCAAACATCTATTCCTAAAATGGGTGTGCCCTTTACTTCTGCAACTTCCATTAAAGGATTATCCTGGTTGGGTGTTGATGTTACTTCAAGTTTGCCATCTTTAACAATCAGCCATGCCCAGCCGCTACCGAATCTTGTTGTACCCGCTGCGTTTACTTTTTCTTTTAAACCATCTAATGATCCGAATGTTGAATTGATAGCATCGGCTAATTCACCCGAAGGTTGTCCGCCGTTTGGTCCGAGAATTTCCCAGAAGAAACTATGGTTCCAGTGGCCACCACCATTATTGCGGACTGCAGGTGAAATGCTTCCGGCTTTTGCAACAATCTCTTCGAGACTTTTGTTTTCATGCTCTGTTCCTGCGAGTGCCTTATTTAAATTATCTACATAAGCCTGGTGATGTTTATCATGATGTATCTGCATTGTTTGCGCATCGATATGTGGTTCCAGTGCATCGAAAGCATATGGTAATGCCGGTAAAGTGAATGCCATAGTATTAGTTTTTATTTATGATGAATCTTGTTAGGGTAGCAAATTTATTAATTGATGACTGATAATGATGCGGAGATATATGAATGTTTCTTAAGTCGAAAACTTGCCACGAAGGCGCTAAGGCGCAAAGGGGCACAAAGAACAAAGGGACATGAAGGGCTTTGTGTTCCTTAGTGCCTTTGTGTCTTGGTGGCAAAAAGCTCAATAGCGAACAAAAGTACAAGAGTGCGACGCCACTGGTGGCCGGTCAGAATTACTACTGCTGGTCACATAAAATTCCTAAAATGGCTGAAAAAGCACAGTTTTTTTGACTAATGACTAATGACTAATGACTTCTCACCCAAAACCTTTGCTACATTTGTCGTTCAAGCCTTTTTATGGAATATAATACTAAGAGAAATTATTTGTCGATGCGTGAGTATGGCCGCCATATACAACGTATGGTTGAGCATGTGTTAACGATTGAAGACCGGGAACAAAGGCAGAAGCAGGCGCAGGTAATTATTGAACTGATGGGCGCTTTAAACCCGCATCTGAAAAACGTGGAAGACTTCCGGCATATGCTGTGGGATCATTTATTTTTTATCAGCGATTTTAAACTGGATGTAGACAGCCCGTATCCTAAACCGCAGAAAGAAACTTATAAAGCGAAACCAGATCCGCTAAATTACCCAAGACGTTACCCAAGATATTCTCACCTGGGTAAAAACCTGGAGCTGGTTATTGATAAAGCATTGAATGAAGAGGACCCAGAAAAAAAAGCAGGCTTTGCACATGCGATCGCTTATTACATGAAGCTTGCCTATAGCAACTGGCATAAGGAATTAGTGCATGACGATGCCATTCGCTCAGAGCTGGACAGCATTACAGGCGGTGAACTGGAATTTAGTACAACGCCATATATTAAACATCGGCCACAAACTTTTGAAAGAGATGATTATGGCCGTGGCGGCAGGCGGCAACAAAATTTTGGCGCAAGAAATAACCGCGGCGGTAGTGGCGGACAGAAACGGAACAATAATGGTAGGGATAACCGGAGTAATAACAACCGGGATAATAGAGACCGGACAAATGACCGGAGTAATAGTAACAATAACCGGAATCAAAATCAATATAAAAAACGATACTAATAGTGAGTAGTTTTGAAGTTATTGGCGGACGCAAACTGAAAGGAGAGATACAACCACAGGGTGCGAAGAATGAAGCGCTGCAAATTTTATCCGCCGTGTTACTTACAAAAGAGAAAGTAATTATCCATAATATTCCCCACATTGTTGATGTGCAGTTGCTGATAGAACTGCTGAAAGATATTGGTGTAAAAACAACTTTCATTAATGAGCATAGCTGCAGTTTTATTGCAGACGATATCAATACTGAATATTTAGACTCACCCGAATTCAGGGGAAAGGCCAGCCGGCTTCGCGGAAGCGTAATGCTTACGGGCCCGCTGCTCGCAAGATTTAAAAGGGCCATTATGCCCAAACCCGGGGGAGATAAAATTGGTCGCCGTAGGCTTGATACCCACATTAAAGGTTTTGAAAGACTGGGTGCAACATTCATATATGATGAAGAGGTTGGCTGCTTTGAATTAAAGGCCGAACGTTTAGTAGGAAAATTTATTCTGCTGGATGAACCTTCAGTAACCGGTACCGCAAATATTATTATGGCCTCCGTTTTAGCAGAGGGAAAGACCAGTATCTATAATGCCGCATGTGAACCTTACATCCAGCAGTTGTCTAAGATGCTGAATCGCATGGGCGCAAAGATCTACGGTGTAGGAAGCAATCTTTTATATATTGAGGGGGTTCCTTCTTTAAAAGGAACCGAGCATACAATTCTTCCTGATATGATCGAGGTAGGAAGTTTTATTGGTATGGCGGCCATGACGCAAAGCGAGATCACAATTAAAAATGCAGCAGTAGGAAGTTTGGGAGTGATACCTGAAAAGTTTGAACAGCTTGGGATTAATCTTGAGTTTCGTGGTGATGATATTTTTATTCCTGAACAGGAAGTTTATGAGATACAACCATTCTTTGACGGAACGGTATTAACGATCTATGATCATCCATGGCCAGGATTTACACCAGACTTATTAAGTATAGTTTTAGTTGTTGCAACACAGGCTAAAGGCAATGTGATCATTCACCAGAAAATGTTTGAGAGTCGTTTGTTCTTCGTGGATAAGCTGATTGAAATGGGAGCACAGATCATTTTATGTGATCCTCACCGTGCAGCTGTTATTGGATGGGGCCGACAAATGAAACTGAAAGGAATTACGATGACAAGCCCCGATATACGTGCGGGTGTTGCATTGCTGATGGCCGCTATGAGTGCGGAAGGGAAAAGTGTAATTCAAAATATTGCACAGATAGATCGTGGTTATGAATATATAGACCAGCGCCTAAATGCGCTGGGTGCAGAGATCAAACGGATCGCTTAATTTATTTTTCAACCCTTACCATGAATTCGCAACGAGGTAAAATAATTATTCTTACTGCGCCATCCGGTGCAGGCAAAACTTCGATCACACGATACCTCTTAAGTAAATTTCCGAAATTATCTTTTTCCATTTCTGCAACAACCCGCCCTCTGCGTGGTGATGAGAAAAACGGAAAGGACTATTATTTTTTGAGTGAAGAGGAGTTTCACGAAAACATCAGGAAGCACGCTTTTGTAGAATGGGAAATGGTTTACCAGGGGAAATATTATGGTACCCTTCAATCTGAACTGGAAAGAATTTGGGATGAAGAAAAAACACCGGTACTCGATATTGATGTAAAGGGCGCCATACATGTTCAGGAACAGTATGACCGGCAGAGTTTATCGCTTTTTATTCAGCCGCCTTCAGTTGATGAACTGCAACGCCGCCTGAGGCAAAGAGGAACTGAAACGGAAGAAAGTATACAGGCAAGAGTTAGTAAAGCTGCTTATGAAATGTCTTTCAAGCATCATTTTAATAAAGTGATTATAAATCACGACCTGGAAAAAGCCTGTGCAGAAGCAGAAGCAGCCGTGAAGGAGTTTTTGGGGTGGGATTCACCACATAGGCACATAGGAACATAGAACTTAGCTTTATTTTACTATGTTTCTATGTGCCTATGTGGTAAAAAATTATTTATGTACTTCAAAAACAAAACTGCTTTCATCACCGGCGCCTCACGCGGTATTGGTAAGGCCATTGCATTAAAACTGGCGGCTGAAGGTGCTAATATTATTGTTGCCGCGAAAAGCGTTGAAGAAGATCCAAGATTAGGAGGAACGATTTACTCGGCTGTTGAAGAAATTGAAAAATCAGGTGGCCATGGGTTAGCAGTGAAATGTGATATACGGGATGAAGAAAATATTAAGTCTGTTATTGCCCAGGGTGCTGAAAAGTTTGATGGCATTGATATCTTGATCAACAATGCTTCTGCTATTAATTTGAATAATACTGATCAATTAAATACAAAGCATTTTGATTTGATGCAAAGCATTAATGTCCGCGGAACTTTTTTAGTTGCGAAACATTGTTTTCCTTTTTTAAAGAATGGGAATAATCCCCATGTTATAACATTGTCGCCTCCTATCAATCTTGATCCGAAGTGGTTCAATAATCATATAAGTTATACGATCACTAAATATAGTATGTCAATGCTCGCATTGGGTTGGGCAGGTGAATGGAAAAAATATAAAATAGCTTCTAATGCATTATGGCCGCGAACAACCATTGCAACTGCTGCGGTGAAAAATTTATTAGGGGGTGACGCATTGATAAATATGAGCCGGACAACAGATATTATTGCCGACTCTGTGCACTACATTTTGCAGCAACCTTCAGCCACGTATACCGGCCAAACTTTAATAGATGAAGAAGTGCTGGCTTCTGCCGGTATTACTGACCTTGATAAATATGCTGTGGTGCAGGGCGGACGATTGTACCCGGATCTCTTTATTTAGACTAAAGAAGAGAATATCGAACAAGGAACAAGGGAGGGAATAACGAACAAGGAACAAGAAATTTCGAATATCGAATTGGCACGCTGAATTTGGGGATTTCATTCGTGATTCAAAATTCCTTGTTCCTTGTTCAATATTCTTCCCCTTGTTCGATATTCTCCTCCCACCGCGATATTCTTATTGTACTTTTATACAAAGATCTACATGTCTTCTTTTGATTACTCAGCCATGCTAAATTATTACCGATCCGGTAATACGCTTTCTTACGCTTTCCGTAAGGAACAACTGCAGCGATTAAAAGAGGCGGTGCAAGTCTATGAAAAAAGAATTTTTGATGCCTTATATAAAGATCTTCATAAAGCACCTGAAGAAAGTTTCAGTACGGAAGTTGGATTGATCTATGCCGAGATCAATTACGCACTTAAGCATCTGGTAAAATGGATGGACCCAAAAAAAGTTCATACTCCACTGACCTTATTTCCTTCTACATCCAAAATCATTCGTGACCCATGGGGAGTAACATTAATTGTTTCTCCGTGGAACTACCCGGTTTTATTATTGATAGGGCCACTGATCGGCGCTATTGCTGGCGGAAATTGTGCTTTGCTGAAGCCATCAGAATTTACAGTTAATACTAGCGAGGTAATAGCAGAAATGATCGCTGAATATTTTCCCGCAGAATATATTACTGTTGTACAGGGTGATGGGGCTAGTGTGGTTCCTCAATTAATGAATGAGCATCGATTTGATTATGTTTTTTTTACCGGGAGTATACCTGTAGGGAAAGCTGTTGCTAAACTGGCCGCTGAAAAATTGGTGCCTGTTACTTTGGAACTCGGTGGAAAAAGCCCTTGCGTGATTGCAGATGATGCGGATATAAGTACTGCGGCCAAACGCGTAATGTGGGGGAAGTTTACAAATGCAGGACAAACCTGTGTTGCGCCGGATTATTTGCTTGTTCATCAATCAGTAAAAAATAAGTTTCTTGACCTTGCCGCAGAATCAATAGATCATTTTTATGGTAAGGATGCAAAACAATCTCCTGACTATGGCCGCATCATTAATGAAAAACGTTTTAATGTATTGCATGAATTTATAAATGAAGGACAAACTATATATGGCGGACAATCCAACAGGGAAGAATTATATATTTCGCCAACACTCCTCGTTGAAGTAAGTGTAAATTCAAAAGTGATGGAAGAAGAAATTTTTGGGCCTGTGTTACCCGTGTTTACTTATAATACCGATTATGAAGCAACTGAATTCATTAATCAATATCCAAATCCTTTATCACTGTATATTTTTACGAAAAATAAAAAAAGAGAGCAGTATTTTACTGAAAGAATCGCTTTCGGCGGCGGTTGCGTTAATAATACATTAGTTCATTTAGGAAATCCTGAAATCCCTTTTGGCGGAACGGGTAATAGCGGAATGGGACAATATCATGGCCAGTTTAGTTTTGAAACGTTTACAAGACCGAAGAGTATTTTAAAAACCTCTACATTAATAGATGTTCCGGTAAAGTATCCGCCGTACAAAGGAAAGATGAAATGGCTGAGAAGATTTTTGAAATAAATGCAGAACCGCAGAGGCGCAGAGTATTTCTCTGCGACTTAGCGCCTCTGCGGTAACCAAAAACTAAAACCTCCATCATATGACAACGCGTCAACAATTCATGAAACTGGTTTACCCGTTTAAAATTCATGCTGATAGAAATATGGCAGAAAAGCCTCACGTACTTTCTAACGATTCTGCTGTGCCTCCTTACATCAGTTTTCACAGCCTCGCCTTTAACAGGAACAATGGAATGCCCTGCATGTTTGATAAGTTTAAAGGAAAAAAGGTTTTAGTGGTGAATACGGCTTCGGATTGCCTTTACACAAAGCAGTACGGCGATCTTCAAAAATTATATAAGCAGTTTGAAGGCAAACTGGAAATACTTGCATTTCCCTCTAGTGATTTTAAAGACCAGGAGAAAGGAACCGACGAGGAGATAGCAGCATTCTGTAAGAAGAATTACGGAGTAAGTTTTATGATCATGCAAAAATCTGTTGTAAAAAAACAACCGGATCAAAATCCTGTATTTAACTGGTTAACACGTTCGGCTCACAACGGATGGAACAACCAGGAGCCGCAATGGAATTTCGGGAAATTTTTGGTGAATGAACATGGAATGCTGGTGAATTACTGGGCACCCTCTGTATCGCCTCTGAGCAGGCAGATTTTAAGAGCTGTACAAAAATGAGTAATAATTTAAGTGATTGATAAAAAGAGTGAGCCACTTTTTAAAGTGGCTCACTCTTTTTATCAGCTATTATTTCCCTAAGCCTAGCTCTTCTTTCAAATTAACTAAATGCTCACCTGATCTTTCAACAATCCTTGCTTTAATAATATCTTCTTCTTCCCCTGTTAGTTTGCTGATAGCTGCGCAATATTCATCCATGATCGCATTTGCGATGCAATAAGATAAAAATGCTTTTTGTGCAACAGGTTCAATCGAGTTAATGATCTTTTTTAGTTTGTCGTCGTCTTCTGACATAAGGAGTTTTTTATTTGTACAGGATTAGTTCTTCAGGGTCGCTTTCAACATTGGTATTGCTGATAGCCGTTATTTTTAGATAACCGTTTGCTTTTATCATCATTGCGGGTAATTGAATGGTGGTGGTTTCTAAAACAGCCGCAGGAATAATAGTTAAAAGATAATTCGGGTTGCTGACATCGATGTTGTTATCAGGAGAATAGTATACCGCATAGTTGCGGATATTATTTGTTTTGTTTTTAATGCCAAGAGAAAAATTGTTACCCGCATATTTAACCTGTGCGTTATTGATAACCGGTCTTGCTGGTTTTACATTATCCAGCCACGCCATTGGAGGAACAATGGCAGGTATACGATAATAATTATTTCTTAGACTATCATTCCAGCCATTTGGATTTTTGTCGAACGTTTTACTGCTGAAATAAATACTCCCTTGCACATTAGGATTATTTCTTAGTGCTCGTATCTGTGCAGGAATTTCATTTGGGTTTTTCCAGGCAGCAGTGGTGCCTGCACGATAAGCGCCATGGCCTATATAAACTTGTTTACCATAACTATGATATGCCCACCATTTTAGTAGAACGGTATAATCCGCCACAGCGAAGCCGATCTCCCAGTATAATTGTGGGGCTACATAATCTATCCATCCTTTTTTTAGCCACAGTAAAATATCTGCATAGAGATCATCATAATTTGTCTGCCCTGCTTTTGTTGCACTTCCTTCCGGATCTTTACTTTGATTTCTCCAGACACCAAATGGACTGATGCCGAATTTCATTTTTGGATTGACAGATTTTATCGTTTCATGAAGTCGTTTAATAATTGTATCGCAATTGCTTCTTCTCCAGTCATCTTTACTTAAGCCATTTCCAAATTTTTCATAACTGGCCTGGTCAGGAAATTCTCTGCCTGCAATGCGATAAGGATAAAAATAGTCGTCCATGTGAACGCCATCTATGGCATAACGTGAAACGATGTCTTTAACAACTCGAAGTACATGCGCCTGCGCCTCTGTATTTGAGGGATCAAAATATTTTACGCCACCATAATTAAGGAACCAATCCGGGTGTAGACGTGTTATATGTGTTGGGGCGATAGAAGATTTTCCTATTTGAAAAACTGCTCTGTAAGGGTTAAGCCATGCATGAAACTCCATTCCTCTTTTATGAGTTTCATCCAGCATGAATTGAAGTGGATCATAGTAAGGTGAGGGAGGTAATCCCTGTGTACCATTTAAAAATTCGCTCCATGGTTCGTATTGTGAGGGATAGAATGCATCTGCAGCTGGCCGTATCTGCATAATGATCGTATTCATTCCATTTGCTTTGTGCATATCGAGCAAACGGATAAATTCTGCTTTTTGCTGATCTACGGGAATTCCTTTTTTACTGGGCCAGTCGATATTATCAACAGTAGCAACCCAAACAGCACGAAACTCATACTTAGGAGAAGTTGATGGTGGTAATTGTGCCTGCACTTTTACACGTGAGCAGGAAAAAAGAGAACAGGTTAGCAGGAGGAATAATAGGCGTTTCATAGGGCGAAGATAAGAAGTGAATTAGCAAATTTGGTGATTAGCAGATTAGCAAATGGGTTCTCGCGGAAAGCGCAGAATACGCGGAGAGGAACCACAGAGACACACCGGCAGAGAGAATCACGGAGGGTCGCTGTGTTGCTCTGTGTCGCTGTGTCTCTGTGGTTCTAAAAAAGCTCAATAAAGAACAGAACGATCAAGTGAGTGACACAACGAAGCTTAATTGAAAAACTGCAGCTCATCCAAAAAAATAAAAACTCATTTCATTTGCTAATCTGCTAATTATCAAATTTGCTAATTAGTCTTACTCTTCCCACACTTTCAAACCCTCACTGCAATTGGCGCAGATATCAATATTCTTACGGCTGGTCATCAGCTCGCGGCGAAACTGTTTATAATTATCGTTGTTCCAGACTTCTTTAAATGATTGATTTTTTAAATTGCCCAGGCGGTGCATGGCGTCTTTATCAAAACAACAGGGAACAACCAAACCATCCCAGGTAATAACATTGCCCTGCCATAATTTCCAGCAATGATTATTGAGCCCGCTTTTGATAGTTGTTTTTCCTTCCCTGGATTTTTTATAACGGCTATATTTTTCGTTTTCAGGGATTAACTGGTGCGGGTCATTTTCATAATCATAGACCTGCGCTGTTTTAAATCTTACCTGGTCAACGCCAACTTCTTTCGCAAGTTTTTTTATATCTGCTATCTGGTGTTCATTAGGCTTTACTACCAGGAACTGGAAAAAGACAAAAGGGGTTTTACTGTTAAGTTTCTTTTTCCATTTTACAATATTCCTGGCTCCGGCAATTACTTTATCAAGCTTGCCACCGATGCGATATTGCTGGTATACATCCTGTGTTGTTCCGTCTATGGAAATGATCAAACGGTCGAGGCCACTCTCTACTGTTTTGCGTGCATTTTCATCTGTGAGATAATGTGCATTTGTTGAAGTAGCGGTATAAATTCCTTTATCATGTGCATACTTCACCATGTCTAAGAACTCGCGGTTTAAAAATGGTTCACCCTGGAAATAAAATATCAGGTACATCAATTCTTTATGAATCTGATCGATCGTCTCTTTAAAGAAATCTGTTTGCAGCATTCCTGTGGGGCGTGTAAATGCACGCATGCCACTTGGGCATTCGGGACAACGAAGATTACAAGATGTTGTTGGTTCGAAAGAAATTGAAAGTGGATAACCCCACTGTACAGGTTTTTTCAGCAGTTTACTTAACTGGTAACTGCCATATACTTTAGCAGCATTCCAGCTTCTTCGTAAGGTTAGCTTGCCTAATAGATTCACACTATCATTCAAATTAAAATAAGGCATGTGTAAAAATACAAATTGATGCGTTAATGTTTATTTTTTTAGTTGGGGTGAAACTAAGTTTTGCACTAAAGTTGTTTAAGTATAAGCATGGAAAGTGTGAAAGGCAGAGGGAGAAATATAAGGCGGCGATTAAGGAAACACCGGGCATGGGTGGTTTCGGCTATGGTATTGATATTTGCTGCGGCCAGCTTGTATGTTGGCGACGCAATTGTTGAGGTGACCCGGGTACCGGAAGCTCCTACTTACGAATCATTTGGAATAAAGCTGCCGTCCGGCTATAAACTTTATGGAATTGATGTAAGCAAATACCAGGGTAATATTGACTGGCAGGCTGTTAGAGGAATGCGGGTAGATAGTATACAATTGTCTTTTGCATTTATGAAGGCCACAGAGGGTTTTAGTTTGAAAGATGACATGTTTGAAAGAAACTGGAGGAAATCCAGAGAGGCCGGTCTTTCCAGGGGCGCATATCATTTTTTTATGCCAGACAGGAGCGGTAAAGTTCAGGCGAATTTCTTTAT
>JAQBNK010000116.1 GCA_028288595.1 Chitinophagaceae bacterium | reverse complement strand
TAAGTTTCAGGCTCAGCCCCCTTAAAGTATCAGGACTATTGTTTACATAAATAATATCCTCGCTGCCTTTAATATTTCTGTCTGGTGGCATCACCGAAAAATTAATATTATACCGGCCATGATTCTGCCAGTAATTTTTCCCGGGCCTCCCATCAGCAGACCGGGTTTCTTTTTTATAGGCCTGCTGAATATCGCGTGGCATATAAAGAGATTGTGCCGAAACAAAAAAACTGATGGTAAGAAAACAACCTAATGCGAATAACGATTTCATTTGTCCAGTTTTAAAAAGGAGAATAAATATACAAGGTTGAAGAGCCAGATAAAAACTGTGTTGATGAACGGTATAAAAAGTAAATGGATTGTCCTATTCAATAACTTTTAAAATTTTCCTCCTGCTAACAAACCTTATTATAATTTGCGGGTGAATTTTAAAAATGAAAGCAGCTTACATAATAGACGCGGTGAGAACACCCATTGGCCGTTATGGTGGGAAACTTAGTTGCATTCGCCCTGACGATTTACTCGCACATGTAATTAAGGCATTGGTACAACGCAATTCCAAAATTGATGTTAATCGCATTGAAGATGTTATTGCCGGGGCCGCAAACCAGGCCGGGGAAGACAATCGTAACGTTGCACGCATGGCCGCATTGCTTGCGGGGCTTCCAATAACTGTTACCGGCAATACTGTAAACCGCTTATGCGCATCCGGGCTGCAGGCAATCATGGATGCATCGCGTTCCATCATGTGCAATGAGGGTGTATTGTACATAGCGGCCGGAGTAGAAAGCATGACCCGGGCGCCGTTTGTAATTCCTAAGTCTGATGGGGCATGGACACGTAAGCCCGAAGTTTACGATACTACGATGGGCTGGCGTTTCATTAATAAAAGACTTGCACAAATGTATCATCCTTTTAATATGGGGGAAACTGCGGAAAATGTTGCTAAGCAGTGGAATATTTCGAGAGCCGAACAGGACGCGTTCGCATTAAGTTCCCAGGAAAAATATTTTAGTGCATTAGGCGCAGGTAAATGGAACGACGAAATTATCCCTGTAGAAATAACCGAAAATAAAGAACCTTCGATCTTTGCTAATGATGAGCATCCAAGAAAAACGTCTTTGGAAAAATTAGCTGGTTTAAAACCTGCATTTATTAAAGACGGAACTGTAACAGCAGGTAATTCATCTGGCATTAATGATGGCGCCGCTGCATTATTACTCTCCAGTGAAGAAGGCGTAAAAGAATTTGGGTTAAACCCTATGGCCAGAATTATTTCTATGGCGGTGGCTGGTGTTGACCCTGCCATTATGGGGATGGGGCCAGTTCCTGCAGTTAAAAAAGCCTTGCAACGGGCAGGGTTAACAATAAAAGATATTGATCTCTTCGAATTGAATGAAGCATTTGCTTCTCAATCCATCGCCTGCATAAGAGATCTTGATATAGATATTGATAAGGTAAATGTAAATGGCGGTGCTATTGCGATTGGTCATCCTTTGGGTTGCAGCGGTGCAAGAATATCAACGACCTTATTACAGGAAATGAAAAGAAGAAATAGCCATTACGGTTTAGCCACTATGTGTGTAGGGGTTGGGCAGGGAGCCGCGGTGATTTATGAAAGAATTAGGAATTAGGAATTAGCGGACTGTAAAAATAATTCAAATCACCAATTTCTTTACAATTCATAATTCATAATTATTAATTCCTAATTATAATAGGTTTCATCCAAATAAAAATATCCATCAGATTTTTTCCAGTACCAGAATTTATCTTTTAAGATATAATACTCTCCGCGATTAGAAGTTTTCACATAATTGGAGGGAACAAACAAAACTCTCGGAGGTACGGTTTTGAAACGGCCAACGAGATTTTTTCTTTGCGCATTTGTAAATGCCCTGGCATCTTTTTCATCATAAATATTTCCTGCACCGATTGCTTTTAGTTGTTCTCTCGATGCAACCATACTTCCCTTACTATCAACAACAATAATGGGTGTTCTTGTATTCTTTGCTGCTGATGTTTTAGGTGCGGTAATTACAGGTGCGGGTTCTGTACGTTCGGGAAAAGTGTTGGTAGTTTCTACCCTGCGGTCTTCAATTGGACGACTTGTTCCGGTTGTGACAGATGGCACGCTCTTGCGATGGCAGGAGTTTAAAAACAAGAGACAAAAAGTCAATGAAAAAAATAAAGTAAAAGATATTTTCATGCTTGAAATTTTCACTCAGGAATGTCCTAATACTATGCCAGACTTATCAGAATGAATAAGTTAGTAACTGCCCGGTAGTAAGTGTTTGTTGTTCGCCGCTTTGCAAATGCTTCAATACACAACTATTATTTTCCAGTTCTTTACTGCCGATTATAACCACGTACGGAATAGCTTTCTTCTCTGCATATTTAAATTGCTTATCAAATTTTGAAGATTCATGATAAATCTCCCCTGCAATTCCCTTCTCTCTTAATTGCTGCAATAAAGAAAATGCATGTCTTGCTTCGTTTTCACCTAAGTTAAAAAACAACAACTGAGGCCCCGTGATTACATCATCCGGAAATAAATTTAGCTCTTCCATCACATCATAAATTCTGTCTACTCCAAAACTAATTCCAACGCCAGGAATACCAGGGACATCAAATAAACCGGTAAGATCATCGTAACGGCCGCCTCCGCCAATGCTACCGATTTGTACATCCAGGGCTTTCACTTCGAAGATCACACCTGTATAATAATTTAATCCTCTTGCAAGAGTAAAGTCAATTTTTACGTTTGAATTTGGGGCCTGGTAAGAAAGTATAAATCTTAATTCTTCAATCCCTTTTTTACCCGATTCTGTGTTTCCAACTAATTCTTCAGCCTGGTGCAGCATACTTTCATTACCACCACTTATTTTCAAAAAATTTTCAATAATTCCAACTTGCGCTGCGCTAAGGTTTCTCTGTAATAGTTCTTCTTTCACTTTATCGAGGCCGATCTTATCCAGTTTATCAATTGCAATAGTGATGTCAGGCATTTTTTCGGCACCGCCGCATATTTCAGCTAAGGCTGCTAATATTTTCCTGCTGTTTATTTTGATCTCAACATTAATTTTCAGCTTCTCAAAGACGCGGCTATAAATACTTGCGAGTTCTACTTCATTCAACAAAGAATAACTTCCAACTACATCAGCATCACATTGATAAAATTCACGATATCTGCCGCGCTGGGGGCGATCCGCTCTCCAAACAGGTTGAACCTGGTAGCGTTTATAGGGAAAAATTAACTGGCCGTGGTTCATCGCTACATAACGGGCAAATGGGATAGTGAGATCATAACGCAGGGCCCTTTCAGTAATTCCTTTTATAGTTTTCCCTTCCAGCAATTTTTCGAAATCATTTTTGGCGGTAATATGCTTTTCAGACCTGTCAAGTCCGTTGTTTAAAATTTTAAAAATAAGCTTGTCACCCTCTTCTCCATATTTACCCATCAGGGTGTCTATGTTTTCCATGGCCGGGGTTTCCAGCGGCTGAAATCCATACAATTCAAAAGCCTGCTTTATAGTTGAAAAAATGTGATTCCGCTTACGAACTACTAGTGCGGGAAAATCTCTTGTGCCTTGCGGAAGAGCTGGTTTTGCCATCGTTTAATTAATTCCTTCGCACAAAGATAACAGCGGGATGCATTTGCTTGCAGGAAATGTATAAGGTGAATGCAATGAGAGTTGTGATAGCCTCTGAAAGTGTTTATGGATTTTAAACAGTTAAGCATCTTAGAAATGGTAGCCCCGATATAAGGCAAGTGCTAAATCATGCATGATGATTTATTAACCTGTGTAAATTTTTAAAGCGAAAAAGAAAATTGCCTAATTTGGCCTTCCTCATTTTCAATTATTTGTTAAATGCTTAAGGACGAAAGAACGAAACAACGAAAAAGTTATACTTTGATGCGCACCGTTTATGACATGGGCATGGGTATAATTATATTGGGTGTTGGATTGGTCTTGTTCTTTGGAAAAAAGATGGGAATTCAGAAAATAGAAGAAATGGATCCATTGATGCGAAACCTTTTTGGCGGCCTTTGTGTGATTTATGGGGGTTTCAGATTGTACCGGGGAATTAAAAAGGATTATTAATGGCGCAGCTCAGAAGTATTGGATTAATAATCGGTTTTTGTTTTTTGCTTGCCGGTTGTAATGGAAAAAAAGGTAAAATAAAAAGTTATGATAACCCTAAATCGGGGACAATTCATATCAGTGTAGATGAGAGCTTTAAACCGGTCATATCAGAACAGATCAAAGTATACGAATCATCATACCCGGACGCTCATATAATACCAGAATATAAATCGGAAGCAGATTGCCTTAAAGATATTCAGAAAGACAGCACGAGGATGATCATCATATCAAGAGGATTAACCCGTGAAGAGTCTCAGTTCTTTGCAAGCAGGTTAAATTACAGTCCCCAATTCGATAAGCTCGCTTACGATGCTGTAACGGTTATCATTAATAGCCAGTCAACCGATTCTGTTTTCAGTTTAAAGAAACTGGAATCATTATTATCAGGAGCCCAGCCGGGTAAACAATTGGTCGTAGATGGTAATAATGCAACCAGTACGGTAATGTTTTTAAAGGACAGTGTCCTAAAAGGTAAATCGTTCGGCAGTAATGTTAAAGCGGTACACGGAAGTAAAGCAGTTGTTGAATATGTGGCCAATAACAGAGATGCAATAGGATTTGTTGGGTCGTCATGGGTGGGGAATGAGGAAGATCCTGAACAGCTGGCATATGCAGGTAAAATCAGGTTTGCGTTAATTGAATGCAAAACCTGTGAGCCGGGTACATATGCGAAACCCTCTCCTGCAACAGTAATGTATAAACAATACCCTTTGGTACGTCCTTTGTTTTATGTGCTTAAAGAAAATTATACAGGACTTGGAAGTGCTTTCGCGGGGTTTATGGGTTTCGAGAGAGGACAACTGATATTTAGAAGAGCTTATCTTGTACCGGCTAAAATTAATTTCCAGATACGGTCAGGTAGTATTAAGAATGAATAAATAAATCAACGATTAACTTTTTGAAACTGAAATTGAAATGAAGAAATTTTTTGTAACAACAGTTGCTCTGGCTTTTGTAGCAGTTAATTCTTTTGCGCAAACTTTAGAAGAAGGAATTAAATATATTAATTACGAAAGACCTGTAAAAGCTATACAGACACTTCAGGCGGTTGTGAACAGCAAGCCGAAAGATGCCTTGTCTATTTACTGGCTCGGCCAGGCTATGATGGACCAGGTAGTTCCTGATGTAGCAGGCGCTAAAACTTTATACCAGCAAGCTCTAAATAATGGCGTAAACGATCCTTATATCTGGATCGGTATGGGTGAAGTAGAATTACGGGAAAGCAACAATATTAATTCTGCTAAACAGCGGTTTGAACAAGCTATTACGGCTACCAAGAAAAGAAACCAGGAAGACCCTAATATTTTAAATGCAATTGGTCGTGCTATGGCGGCTGGCAGCAGCAAAGTTGGAGACCCTGCTTATGCAATTGAAAAATTAAAAAGGGCCGGCGAGATAGATAAGAAAAACGCAGACATTTATATGAACCTGGGCGTAAACTATTTGAAACTTGGTAGTGAGAATGGTGGAAATGCAGTGGAAGCATTTCGCGAAGCAATCAGCCGCAGTACAGATCCTACAACAAAAGCAACTGCTATGTACAGGATTGGCAAAATTTATGTTTCCC
This sequence comes from Chitinophagaceae bacterium, assembly GCA_028288595.1. Classification (GTDB taxonomy): domain Bacteria; phylum Bacteroidota; class Bacteroidia; order Chitinophagales; family Chitinophagaceae; genus JAQBNK01. The sequence continues at coordinate 25,632 of JAQBNK010000116.1, read as the reverse complement.
AGCAGAACAAAGAGTCAATGCAGACCTGGTTTGGGCAGGCAATAGCCACTGACCCTGCGTTTGCGCCTGCTTATCTTGCATTCTTCAACTGGTATAAGGACCGCGACGTAAATGCCGCAAAAGAATACGTTGAAAAATATATTGCTAATACAGATAAAAGCTGCGAAACAGATTATTTCTATGCCGACTACCTCTATCGTGCTGGTAAATACCAGGAGTCTTTAAACAAGACGAGAGAAATGGAAAATGGAAGCTGCCGGGATTATGGTAAAATTCCTTTGTTATATGCTTACAACTATAATAGGCTGGGTGATACTGTTCAGGCGAAAACTCAAATTGAGAAATTTTTCGCGAGCCCGTATTATGCAAAGGCGACACCAGACCAGATTGATCCTGACAACTACTTGTTTGCAGCATCCTTGGAAAGAAGATTTAGAGGCAGCGAGCAAACTGCAATCGGTTTCCTTCAAAAGGCATTAGATGTTGATACAATTAGGGCGAACAGAATGCAATACTTGGATACGATGGCTTACCTCTATGGCTTGCAAGGAAAACAAGCTGAACGACTGCAAACTCTCGGTATGGTTTTTAGAATGACCCCAAATCCTACAAACACACAGATATATAATTTTGGTGATGTGGCTTTTAAAGCAGGAAACTATAACCTTGCAGATACGATGTTTAATCTCTACAAACAAAAATATCCTGACCAGGTTTATGGATATGCAGGCTTAGCACGTGTTGCAATTGCAAGGGATAAAGACACTACAACTGGAAGTGCAGTACCGGCAGTATTGGAATATATCGATGCACTAAAGAGAATCGATGCGCAAAAATATAAGCAGACAATTATTACTAATTATAGTTATCTAGTTTATTTCCATGCGACTAAACAAAAAGATTATGCTGCCGCATTAAAAGATGTTGAAGGTATCTTGGCAATTGATCCTGAGAACAGTTATGGTTTAACAGTCTCTGAGCAACTTAAAAAAGCGCTTAGCAGGCCGGCGGCTCCTGCCCGTTCTTCGAGCGGAACAAAAACTACAAAGGGTACTAAATAATAGTAATGATTTCATTTTTAGAAAACTCCCGTAAGGGAGTTTTTCTTTTTTCATGCCTTACATTTGCACTTCAATTTAAACTATGCAGTTGCTGAATATTTTACTAGATGCGTCTGCCACCAGTAACGCATCGAATTATTTTCCTATAGGTCTCCAGCTATTTTTTGCAATTGGTTTTGTAGTAACCATGATGTTTGTTACTCATTTTCTGGGTCCGAAGAGAAAAACAGCAGATAAACTGGAAAATTTCGCCAGCGGTATTGAAACACATGGAGATGCGAGGCAGCCGATGGCAATAAAGTACTTTCTTGTGGCCATTTTATTTGTTTTATTTGATGTGGAAGTGATCTTTTTTTATCCCTATGCCGTCAACTTCAGATCGCTCGGCTGGGAAGGATTTGGTGCAGTACTAATGTTCGTTGCTTTTTTTCTTGCCGGATTTATCTATATTATAAAAAAAGGTGCCTTAACCTGGGAAGATTAATAATTTGAAAAGCAGGTAACTCCTGCTTTTTTTATGCCTGTTAAAATCTTCGCCAAATTAATTGTGAAGCTTTCAATTAAGGACCAGAAATTAACTGTGGTGCACTATTTTTGCAAATCTTTTCAGAAGCGTTTATTAACTAAAAGGTTAGATAAACCAGTGAGAATGAAATGTGTCTAATTAAAAAAGAAGTTTATGTCACGTCCCGTACGATTTAATATACATCCCAAGCAAGCCGATATAAATGCTGCAGTAAGCATGTCGGAAGCGCCTGCCGGTTATCCTGGCGAAGGTTTCTTTACTACAAACCTGGCGAGTGTTGTTGGGCTTGCCCGTAAAAACTCGCTTTGGCCGCTGCCGTTTGCTACCTCATGCTGTGGTATTGAGTTCATGGCAACGATGGGCTCGCATTACGACTTTGCAAGGTTTGGTGCTGAAAGAGTTGGCTTTTCTCCCCGCCAATGCGATCTTTTAATGGTGATGGGAACCATCGCTAAAAAGATGGCCCCGGTTGTTAAACAGGTTTACCTGCAAATGGCCGAACCCCGTTGGGTGATGGCTGTTGGTGCGTGTGCGTGTTCAGGTGGAATTTTTGATACCTATAGCGTGCTTCAGGGAATTGACCAGGTTGTTCCGGTTGATGTTTATGTTCCGGGTTGCCCTCCAAGACCAGAAGCAATTCTTGATGGTTTTATGAGAATACAGGAACTGGTTGGGAAAGAAAGTTTGAGAAGAAGAGGAAGCGAACAGTATAAAGGTTTATTAGAAAGTTACGGTATACAATAATAAAACTCTAAGTTCTAAATTCTAATGGGTGGCTTAGCGTTTAGAATTTAGATATTAGAATTTAGAATTTTAAGATGTCGATGACGAACGAAATAGTAAAGCATAAGCTAACAGAAAAATTCGGTGAACAGGTTCGCAACTTTAGCGAGCCTTATGGTATGCTGACTTTTGAAGCGGATAAAGAAATGAACTTAAAAGTGCTTCAGTTTCTTTATGAAGATGAAGATTTGAAATTTCGTTTCCTGACGGATCTGTGCGCTGTTCATAATCCTGACAATAAAGGGAAGGAACTTTCTGTCGTTTACCACTTACACAATCTTGTAGATAATCTCCGTATTCGTTTTAAAGTTTTTACAGACATCAGTCAGCCTGATGTATTTACTGCTACCAAATTATTTGAAGCAGCTAACTGGATGGAGAGAGAAACATTCGATTTTTATGGAGTGAATTTCGTTGGTCATCCTAATCTGAAAAGAATTTTAAATGTGGATGAGATGGATTATTTCCCAATGAGAAAAGAATTTCCTTTAGAAGACCAGACAAGGGTTGATAAGGATGATGATATGTTTGGGAGAGGCGGAACGCTGATTAGCAAATGAGTTGATTAGCAAATTAGCAAATGAGGAAATTGTGATTTAGTGAGGTGAAGTTGAATAGAGAACAGAACGCTGAAGGGTGTGACACAACAGAAGGTGAAGAAAGATATATCGCTTGACTCAAAAAATAAATTCAAAATTTAAAAGTCAAAATTCAAAAAAGGGACGCTTTTAAGTTTTGGCTTTTGAATTTTTACTTTTGACTTAATACAAAATGGCTGAGCAACATCATATAATTCTGCCGGAAGGCTCCATAGAAAAACAAACTACAACGCTGAACCTGGGTCCAACGCACCCGGCTACACACGGCGTTTTTCAAAATATTATTGAACTGGATGGTGAGCGAATTGTATCTGCGGAACAAACTGTTGGATACATTCATCGTGCATTTGAAAAGCTTGCAGAACGCAGACCTTTATACCAGATCACTCCGCTTACAGACCGGTTAAATTATTGTTCGAGCCCGATCAATAATATGGGCTGGCATATAACCTGCGAGAAATTACTGAAGGTTCAAATACCAAAACGTGTTGATTATCTCCGCATCATTATTATGGAGCTTGCAAGAATTTCGGATCACCTGATCTGTAATTCGATCGTGGGCGTGGATGCCGGTGCTTATACTGGTTTCCTTTACGTGATGCAGTACCGCGAACTGATCTATGAAATTTATGAAGAGATCTGCGGTTCCCGTTTAACGACTAACATTGGCCGCATCGGCGGATTTGAAAGAAACTTTAATGCAACAGCTTTTAATAAACTTGAAAAGTTTTTGAAAGAATATCCGGCTGTTTTAAAAGAGTTGGAAAACCTTTTCCTGCGTAACAGGATATTTATGGACCGAACAATTGGTACCGGTGCTATCTCTGCAGAAAGGGCTTTGAATTATGGTTTTACTGGTCCGAATTTAAGAGCAGCAGGAGTTGATTACGATGTTCGTGTTCATTCGCCTTACAGCAGCTACGAAGATTTGGAATTCAATATTCCTGTTGGAAAAACGGGTGATAATTATGACCGCTGGATGGTTCGCAGCCAGGAAATGTGGGAGTCACTAAAAATTATTGAACAAGCTTATAGAAAAGTGCAGGAGTTTAAAGGCGCTGAAGCGGAAGTGTTTCATGCCGATGTTCCTGAATATTATCTTCCTGAAAAGAAAGATGTTTATACAAAAATGGAAGCGCTGATCTGGCATTTTAAAATCATCATGGGTGAGATTGATATACCGGCAGGTGAAGTGTACCAATCGGTGGAAGGTGGTAATGGTGAGTTGGGTTTTTACCTGATCAGTGACGGAGGACGAGCGCCGTTTCGTTTGCATTTCAGAAGGCCTTGTTTTATTTATTACCAGGCTTATTCTGAATTAACACAAGGCGCCATGTTAAGTGATGCAATTATTACAATGAGTAGTTTGAATCTGATTGCGGGAGAGATGGACGCATAAAACAATTAAACAATGCAATAAGTGTTTAATTGTTAAACTGATAAATTGTTATGGTGAAATTTACAGATGATAAACTGGCTAAGGCAAAAGAAATAATTGCACGCTATCCCATGGGAAAGCATAAAAGTGCATTACTTCCTTTATTGCATTTAGCGCAGGAGAATTTTGGCGGATGGTTAAGTGTTGAAGCAATGGATTATGTGGCTGAAATATTAAACATTGAAGCGATTGAAGTGTATGAAGTGGCTACGTTCTATAGCATGTATAATTTAAAACCGGTTGGTAAATTCATTTTTGAAGTTTGCCAGACAGGTCCGTGTATGCTGAATGGTAGTGATAACATCATAGATTATATAAAACAAAAACTAAACATCGGAGTTGGTGAAACAACTGCTGATGGTTTATTTACTTTAAAAACTGTGGAATGCTTAGGCGCCTGTGGTTATGCGCCTATAATGCAATTTGGAAAAAATTATCGTGAGCATTTGACAAAAGAAAGAGTGGATCAATTAATTGAAGAATGCAGGAACAATGCTGCAACGAATAATTAAAAATTAAAAAGTCAAAAGTAAAACAGGAGTTCGCTTTTTTGAATTTTTACTTTTGAATTTTGACTTATACGATGGGAATAAAATTATTATTAGACAAAGCACATGTTGAAGGCATTCGTTTTTACGATGCATATCGCCGCGAAGGTGGATATCGCAGCGTGGAGAAAGCTTTGAAGATGTCGCCGAATGATATAGTTGAAGAAGTAAAGAAAAGCGGTCTCCGCGGTCGTGGCGGTGCAGGTTTTCCTACGGGAATGAAGTGGAGCTTTTTGGCAAAGCCGGAAGGTGTGCCGCGTTATCTTGTTTGCAATGCAGATGAATCTGAGCCAGGCACTTTTAAAGACAGGTACCTGATGGAGTTTCTTCCTCACCTGCTGATCGAAGGATTAATTGTTTCTTCTTTTGCTTTGGGTTCAAACAGAACATACATATACATCCGTGGCGAATATGCATGGATCGTTGATATTTTAGAACATGCAATTGCTGAAGCAAAAGCAAATGGTTTTCTCGGAACGAATATTTTAGGCAGCGGTTTCGATTGTGAAATTTATGTTCATCGCGGAGCAGGAGCTTATATATGTGGCGAAGAAACTGCTTTGCTTGAATCGCTTGAAGGTAAAAGAGGCAACCCGAGAATTAAGCCACCGTTCCCGGCAATTAAAGGCTTGTGGGACTCTCCAACAGTGGTAAATAATGTTGAAACATTAATGGCCATCGTTCCGATTATGAATATGGGTGCTGAAGAATATGCAAAGATTGGTGTTGGAAAATCTACAGGAACAAAACTCATCTCTGCTTGCGGAAATATTAATAAGGCTGGTGTTTATGAAATTGATATGACGATTAGCGTTGAAGAATTTATTTATTCTGATGAATACTGTGGCGGCATTCCTAATGGTAAGAAATTAAAAGCTTGTATTCCTGGTGGATCATCCGTTCCAATTCTTCCTGCTAATTTATTATTGAAAACCGCAAAAGGTGAAACCCGTTACATGAACTATGAAAGTTTAGCTGATGGCGGTTTTGCTACTGGATCAATGATGGGTTCTGGTGGATTTATTGTTTTGGATGAGGACCAGTGCGTAGTTCGTCATACTTATACTTTAGCAAGATTTTACCGACATGAAAGTTGCGGACAATGTTCGCCCTGCCGTGAAGGAACAGGATGGATGGAAAAAATCCTATTGAGTTTAGAGAAAGGAAAAGGCAAGATGAGTGACATCGATCTGCTTTGGGATATTCAAAGAAAGATCGAAGGAAATACGATTTGTCCTTTAGGTGATGCAGCGGCGTGGCCCGTGGCTGCAGCGATAAGACATTTCAGGGATGAGTTTGAATGGCACGTATTGAATCCGGAAGAATCGCAAACAAGGAATTTTGGATTGGCGCATTATGCTGATCCTATTCATGTTCCAACTGTTTAATAATTTAAAACGCAGATTATTTCTGTAAAGGATCGAAAAAATGAGTGAAGCTCAAACATTATTTAAAGTAACAATTGACAATATAACGGTAGAAGTTCCGGCGGGTACTTCTATTTTGAATGCCGCAAGAAAGATTGGTGGCGAGGTTACTCCGCCTGCGATGTGCTACTACAGCAAGCTGCAGGGTTCGGGTGGTAAATGCCGTACCTGTCTTGTTGAAGTGGCAGCAGGTTCTACCGCTGATCCAAGGCCAATGCCGAAGCTGGTGGCTAGTTGCAGAACGAATGTGATGGATGGCATGATCGTGAAAAGCATCACTTCTGAAAAAGTGTTGGATGCAAGAAAAGGTGTGGTTGAATTTTTATTGATCAATCATCCGCTTGATTGTCCAATCTGCGACCAGGCAGGAGAATGTCATCTCCAGGATCTCAGCTATGAACATGGCGCAGAATCTACACGCTATGAATTTCAAAGAAGAACGTTTCCGAAACATGATATAGGGCCGTATATCCAACTGCACATGACACGGTGTATCCTGTGTTATCGTTGCGTGTATGTGGCAGACCAGCTAACAAATAAAAGAGAACACGGAATATTGGATCGTGGTGATCATTCTGAAATCGCTACTTACATTCATAAAGCACTCGATAATGATTTTATAGGAAATGTAATTGATGTTTGCCCTGTTGGCGCATTAACAGACAGAACTTTTCGCTTTAAAAATCGTGTTTGGTTTTTGAAACCTGTTGAAGCGCATCGTGATTGTGGTAAATGCTGCGGTCGTGTAACGTTGTGGTATCGCGGTGATGAAGTGTTTCGTGTTACTGCAAGAAAAGATGAGTGGGGGGAAGTGGAAGATACGCCAGATGGTAAACCCGGATGGATCTGTAACGTGTGCCGCTTTGAAAAGAAAGAAACAAAAGATTGGGTGATTGAAGGTGTGCGTCATGTGAACAGGCACTCTGTGATTTCCGCGGGACATTATAATACACTGGAAGTTCCGAAAGAAACCATACAGGACGTGATGCACGGGAGAAATCCGAAACTGTTAATGGATATTCATGAAGTGAGTGATGTGAACAAACCAGAAATTCATTTGTCTGAAATTCCTGGACCCGCACATTCTGATAATTTCGATAATAACAAACCAGCATAATTGATCAACATGACCTTACTGGCTTTCGACTGGATATTATTAATTGAAAAATTTGTACTGATTGCGATCATCGTTTCTGTGTCGCTGGTAATTGCTATGTACGAAACTTATGCTGAAAGAAAAGTCGCGGCTTTTTTACAGGACAGGCCGGGACCAAACCGTGCAGGCCCTTTTGGAATGTTACAACCGCTTGCTGATGGGTTGAAACTTTTCATGAAAGAAGAGATCATTCCAAATACATCGAACAAATTTTTATTTATACTCGGGCCTTGTCTAGCTATGTTAACGGCTATGATGACTTGTGCCGTAATTCCATGGGGAAGTCATTTGGAATTATTCGGAAGACATATTGATCTGCAAATTGCTGATATCAACATTGGGATTCTTTACGTGTTTGGTGTTGTGAGTATGGGCGTTTACGGAATCATGATCGGTGGCTGGGCATCTAACAATAAATTTTCTTTGATAGCTGCACTTCGTGGTGCCTCACAAGTAATTAGTTATGAACTGGCAATGGGATTATCACTGATCGCATTATTAATGCTGACGGGTTCTTTAAGTTTAAGAACGATCGTTGATCAGCAAATGGCGCCTGGTCATTTATGGAACATCGTTTACCAGCCTTTAGGATTTTTAATATTTCTTGTCTGTGCATTTGCAGAATGTAACCGTACACCATTTGATCTGCCTGAAGCAGAGAACGAATTGAACTTCGGATATCACCAGGAATATTCGTCTATGAAACTGGGCTTTTATCTTTTTGCTGAATACATTAATATGTTCATCAGCAGTGTAATTATGGCGACATTGTTTTTTGGTGGTTATGATATTCCTTTTTTAGATGAGAGCACTTTGAATCCTAATGTGGCAGCCCTCCTCGGTGGTGCAGCACTATTTTTAAAAGTGGTCTTCTTTATATTTTTATTTATGTGGGTGAGATGGACCGTTCCAAGATTTCGTTATGATCAACTGATGGATCTTGGATGGAAGAAATTAATTCCTCTGGCGCTGGCGAATATGGTGGTTACAGGGGCGGTGATTTTGTGGCTGAAGAAATAGGGAAGTCAAAATTCAAAAGTAAAAAGTCAAAAAAGAGCCGTTTATGAAGTAAAGGTTTTGACTTTTGAATTTTTACTTTTGACTTAGCTCAGCAAAGGACTGAAGTACAAGAGTGCGACGCCTATGAAGCTGAAGGGAGAGATAAAGTTGGTAACAACATTTTAGAAAAATACTTTTGCGACCTGATTGATACCAGGAAGCGGAATAAGGAACATAAAAATGCAAGCATTAACAAATAGAGGAAAAGAGGTTGAACGGAAACCCATGTCGTTTTGGGAGAGCCTGTATTTACCTGGTATCTTCAAAGGCATGGCGATTACTTTTAGTCACTTGTTTAAAAAGAAACCCACTATTCATTACCCTGAACAAAAAAGAGAGTTCAGTCCTGTATTTCGCGGACTGCATGTTTTAAACAGGGATGAAGAAGGACGTGAGAATTGTACTGCATGCGGACTTTGCGCTGTTGCATGTCCTGCAGAAGCGATAACAATGGAAGGCGCTGAAAGAATGCCGGGTGAAGAAAATTTATACCGCGAAGAGAAGTATGCAGCAAAATATGAGATCAATATGCTGCGCTGTATCTTTTGTGGTTTGTGTGAAGAGGCTTGTCCGAAAGACGCTATTTATTTGAGTGAAACTTTTGCACCGTCAGATTTTAACAGGAAAGGATTTATTTATAAAAAAGAGGATCTGCTGATTCCTGACAAGAATACAGATCCTGAAGGATATGCGAAAGCAAGAGGTAGCAAGAAATAATTCTGGTCAGAAATTGAACAATGTAACAATTGTTCAATTGTTTAATTGCTAATTGTAATGAGTATAACTGTCGTCTTATTTTGGTTCTTAACTGCGCTGGCTTTGCTAAGTGCCATCATGGTGCTGTTAAGTAAGAACCCGGTACACAGTGTGTTGTGGCTGATCGTTGTTTTCTTCGCTATCTCCGGACATTATATTTTATTGAACGCACAGTTCCTGGCAATTGTAAACCTGATTGTTTACGCTGGTGCCATTATGGTACTGTTCCTGTTCGTAATTATGTTAATGAATTTAAATGCAGAAACTGAACCACAGAAAAACACCTGGCTAAAATTAGCGGGTGCAATTTCGGGCGGAAGTTTATTGCTGATATTAGTTTCTGTAATTCGCTCTGCCACTGATATGACAGGCAGAACGGCGCAGGTGGGTGAAGGAAATATTGGGTTGATCAGTAATCTTGGAAAAGCATTATTCAGTGAATATGTTGTTCCATTTGAAATAAGCAGTGTTTTATTTTTAAGTGCGATGGTTGGTGCGGTGGTGATAGGGAAGAAGGATTGATGAGTGATGAGTAATGAGAACCTGAGAAGTGACGTAATTGCCGAATTGTCAAATTGTTTAATTGTTGAATTGATATGCCGATACAGTATTACATAGGGTTAGCAGCGACGTTGTTTTGCATTGGCATAACCGGTGTGCTTATCCGCAGGAATGCAATCATCATTTTTATGTGTATCGAGTTAATGCTGAATGCTGTAAACCTGTTGCTCGTTGCGTTTTCAAAAATGCATTATGCTACTGCTTTTATAAGGAATGCCAATACAACAGCAGGATCAGACGCTCAGCTTTTTGTTTTCTTTATTATGGTTGTGGCAGCAGCAGAGGTAAGTGTGGGACTGGCAATAATTGTAATGATGTATAGAAATACGCATTCGGTGGATGTGAACTATTTGAACAGACTGAAAAATTAATCCCGCACTTGTGCGGGAGACTTTTGACTTTTAATTATGAACCTAATTTACTTAGTACCATTATTTCCTTTGCTTGGTTTTTTGATCAATGGTTTATTCCGTAAGTCGTTGAGTAAATCTTTGATTGGGATTATTGGAAGTGGCGCTATTCTCGCTTCATTTATAGTGAGTATTATTTTGTTCAATGATGTAAGGACAAATGGCTCAATGATCGTTTCTTATTTCAACCTGCTGGATATTGAAGCTTTTAAAATTCCTTTTGCTTTTCAAATTGATCAGCTCTCCGTTATCTTTTTATTGATCATTACCGGAATTGGTTTTCTTATTCATGTTTACTCAACAGCCTACATGAATGATGAAACCAATGAACACTTCGGACGATATTTTTCTTATTTGAATCTCTTCGTTTTCTCTATGCTTTTACTGGTGATGGGAGCGAATTATGTGATCATGTTCATAGGATGGGAAGGAGTTGGATTATGCTCTTACTTACTCATCGGATTCTGGTTCAAGAATAATACTTATAACTATGCCGCCAAGAAAGCGTTTGTAATGAACCGCATTGGCGACCTTGGTTTTTTACTTGCAGTTTTCTGGATATTAGCAAAACTTGGTACAGTTAACTATGGCGAAGTTTTCGCTTCAACGGTGAAGTTTTCTGCTTCTGATATTACCGGAATTACTTTATTACTTTTTGTAGGTGCCTGCGGAAAAAGTGCGCAGATACCTTTATATACATGGTTGCCAGATGCGATGGCTGGCCCAACGCCAGTATCAGCACTCATCCACGCAGCTACGATGGTAACTGCGGGTATTTATATGATAGCACGCAGCAACGTGTTGTATACAATGGCTCCATTCACGCAAACTGTGGTCGCAATTATTGGATTAGCAACAGCATTATTTGCAGCAACCATTGCATTAAAGCAAAACGATATTAAAAAAGTGCTGGCTTATTCAACCGTTAGTCAACTGGGTTATATGTTTTTGGGACTCGGTGCAGGCGCATACACTGGTGCAGTTTTTCATGTGATGACGCATGCATTTTTTAAAGCATTATTATTCCTGGGTGCGGGCTCTGTAATCCATGCAATGCATCACGAACAGGATATTCGAAATATGGGCGGATTGAAAAAGCACTTGCCCATTACTCACATTAGTTTTTTACTTGCCTGTTTAGCGATCTCTGGTGTTCCACCTTTCTCCGGTTTCTTTTCTAAAGATGAAATTTTAGCTGCTGCGTATTTAAAGAATCCGATTTTCTATTATTTGGGAGCGATTGGAGCTTTAATGACGGCCTTCTATATGTTCCGTTTATATGCGCTGACTTTCTTAGGAAAATTTCGCGGAACAGAAGAACAGCATCATCATTTGCATGAATCACCTTCTGCAATGACGATACCGCTGATTGTTCTCGCAATTCTTTCCGTTGTCGGCGGATTTATTGGTATACCGGAAATCTTTGCGCCTGATGCTCATATGCTTGAAAAATTTCTTCATCCCATATTTGCACAATCTGATTCAATCAAAGAACTGCATCATTTAGATCGTAGTACAGAATGGATGATGATGGGCGGTGTTTCTGTTTTAATAATTGTTGTAATTATTATCGCGTGGAGAAAGTACAGTCGCACCGAACAGTTTGTTGCTTCTCATGGAATTGCCAGAACACTCGAAAACAAATGGTATGTTGATGAACTCTATGATAATGTAATTGTAAGACCGGTAACAGGGCTGGGAAGTGTATTAAAAAATGTGGTTGAGAAGGCGGGGATTGATGGTGCGGTAAACGGTGTTGGAAGATTCGTTCATTATTCATCGAGACAATTAAGATTATTACAGAGCGGGCAGGTTGGAAATTATATTTTATTCATGGTGCTGTCTATTGTCGTGCTGTTCCTTGTGTTCTGGAACCAGCCGCAGATAGCACATTTTTTAGAAAAGATATTTTAATATAAAATGATTGCAGTTTTACTCATATTAATTCCATTGTTAACCGGGCTTGCGGGGTTTGCAATAAACCGTGAAAGAGGATCGAGAAACTGGGCGGTTTTATCATCTGTTATTACACTTGCTGTAATGATATATGGTGTTACAATGGCACAGGGAAAACAATTGGGTGTAGATACCACATGGCTTCCTCAACTCGGTAGTCGTTTCGCATTGAACCTGGATGGAATGAGTAAGATGCTTTGCCTGCTAACTGCTGTTGCATTTCCATTAATATTTATCGCCACTTATAAAAACACTTACACCAATCCTGGAAAGTTTTATGCATTAATGCTTTTATCGCAAGCCGGTTTAATGGGTGTATTCATGGCGGTTGATTGTTTAGTATTTTATTTCTTCTGGGAGCTTGCGCTAATACCGGTTTATTTTCTTTGTTCCATATGGGGCGGCGAAAAAAGAATTGCTGCAACATTTAAATTTTTCATTTACACTTTCGCCGGATCATTATTAATGCTGGTGGGGATTTTATATCTCTATAATTTAACGCCGGATCATTCATTCGCTTTATCATCATTCTACAAACTAAAATTGTCTGCATCACAACAGAACTTTGGTTTCTGGATGTTCTTTATTGCATTTGCTATCAAGATGCCGATTTTCCCTTTTCATACCTGGCAGCCTGATACGTATGAGCAATCACCAACAGCAGTTACAATGGTGCTGAGCGGTATCATGGTAAAGATGGGGGTGTTTGGTGTGTTGAGATGGTTACTGCCAATATTTCCGGATGCAGTTTCTAAGTTTAGCAACGTCATTATTATATTCAGCATCATAGGAATTTTATATGCTTCGTTAATCGCAATCAAACAGGACGATCTGAAACGATTGATCGCTTATTCTTCAATCGCCCATCTTGGTTTGATGAGCGCCGCGATTTTTTCTCAACAAAGAATCGGGATCGAAGGTGTGATGGTGCAAATGTTCAATCATGGTATTGTTGTGATCGGGCTATGGATAGTGGCTGATGCAATCGAAAGACAAACCGGTACAAGAAAATTCAGTCAGCTCGGAGGATTAGCGCAGAAAGCACCAGGACTTGCCATATTATTAGTGCTGATGGCTTTTGCAAATATTGCACTGCCGTTAACCAACTCGTTTGTAGGCGAGTTCTTAATGTTTAATGGTTTGTTCCGCTATAATCCATGGATGGCTTTTACTGCAGGGACCAGTGTAATACTTGCTGCTGTTTATACATTGGGAATGATACAGAAAGTTTTTTACGGGAGCGTAAATACCGCTACTGAAAATTCAATAGAAGCAAATAGCAATATTCGCTGGGTACTTATCATATTGGCGATCGGAATTATTATACTGGGTGTATATCCGCAGCCGGTCATTAATTTAACTAAAGACACGGTTGATCATTTGATAACACAAATTCAACTTTAAAGGTTTCAAGGCACAATGAATGCAATCATACTTTCGGCGATCTTAGGTGTAATAATGATGTTCAGCGGAATATGGGTGAACAATAAAGCTACGCTCCGATGGATAGCGCTGGCAGGCTTGCTTGTGCTGCTTATCAGCAATATTGCAGAAATGTATGGGTACCGCATATGGAATGTGAACGTGCATAACATGTTGTACTTCGACCGGTTTGGTTTACTCTTCAATAGTGTTGCAATAGGTTCAACTTTCATTTTTGTCGCATTAAGCGGAAGCGATATTAACAGGGTTGGAAAATATGCAGCTGAATATTATACACTCATATTTTTTGTTCTAACTGGTATCACAATTATTTCTGTATATACTTCACTGCTCATGTTATTTCTTGGAATTGAGATCATGTCTATTCCTTTATATATCCTTACAGGCAGTGATAAACGAAATTTAAAAAGTAATGAAGCCTCTCTGAAATATTTTTTAATGGGGGCTTTTTCTACAGGCTTAATGCTAATGGGAATTACTCTTATTTACGGAGCCACCGGATCTTTTTCTATTGAAGTCCTTAATAATCCTGCCATAGCCCAGGGTGTGTCTTTCCTGGAGATTACAGGTATGTTGTTCCTGCTTGTTTCTATGGCTTTTAAAGTATCTGCAGCGCCTTTTCATTTCTGGACTCCTGATGTATACGACGGCGCTCCTGGAGTATTCACATCTTTTATGGCTACGGTTGTAAAAGCTGCAGCCTTTATTGCGTTCGTGAAATTATTTGATGCACGCATGAGTTATTCATCTGCTGTGGTTGACTGGAAAATGTTGCTATGCATTTTGATCATCGCAACATTATTGATCGGTAATATCACTGCGGTTTTTCAGCAAAGTGTAAAACGAATGCTTGCGTATTCCAGTATTGCACAGGCAGGCTTTATGTTATTCGCTGTATTTAGTATGAATGAAATGGCGAAAGAAGGAATTATATTTTATGCAGTTTCCTATAGCCTTGCGACAATTGGTGTATTTGCCGTGCTATTGAAAATGAAGGACTTCACTTTTGAAGGATATAATGGCCTCGCTAAATCTCAACCCGTACTTGCTTTTGCGAATACCGTGTTTCTGTTATCACTCGCGGGTATTCCTTTAACGGCTGGGTTTTTCGCGAAATATTTTATGCTTGCTTCGGTTATCCAGACCGGTCATTATTTATGGATGGTGATAGTAGCGGTTTTATTTGCCGCAGTTAGTGTTTATTATTATTTCCGGGTTATACAGGCTATGTATTTTAAAACAGGAGAAGGGGAAACTGAAAACATTCATCCGGGCTTTAAAACAGGCCTCATCATTTTAACTGTAATCATTATCCTTTTAGGAGTTGCGCCAAATCTTATTATTAATTTCCTGTATTTCTAACTCAAAATTCAAAAGGCCCCCTGTTTTTATTTTTGAATTTTTACTTTTGAATTTTTCTTCCCGTTCATCCATCTCTGTTTCATTCCACAAGTTTTCTATTATCTTTATTCCGCATGGATTTTAACCATGTTCTATTATGACTCTCGGCGATTCCTTTTCCCTTGCATTCAGAACCGTTAAAAGCAATAAACTGCGTACAGGTATTACTGTAGCTATTATTGCATTTGGAATTATGGCGCTGATAGGTATCATCACTGCGATAGAAGCAATGAACCAAAGTTTGAAAAATAGTTTTTCTACAATGGGGGCAAATGGATTCTCCATTACATATAAAGAAAGATTCAGGTTCAATAACAACAGGGACAACGGCGTCCAAAAAAGAGGCAAGATCCAAAAGAAATCAAATCTGGATAAGCCTGTCAAAAAATACGAAGCAGAATTATTTAAGCAATCATATAAATATCCTGCACTTGTTTGTCTTACACTTGGCGGCCCCGGCGCTAACGAAATTCACTATAAGGAAAAGAAAACAAGTCCCAATGTGGGGATAAGAGGAGGGGATGAAAATTATCTCGCCGTAAATGGCTTCACAATTGAAAATGGCAGAAATTTTAATAAGCTGGATGTGCAGACCGGCCGTAGTGTATGTTTAGTAGGAAGCGATGTCGCTTCAAAAATATTTGGTGCGAATACAGCCAGGGGAGTTGATAAAATTATAAAAGTCGGGAGTATTCCTTACCGTGTAATAGGCGTATTAAAGACCAAAGGAAGCAGCGCATTAATGAGGGCTGATAATGTGATCATCACCACTTATAATAATGTGCGACGATTACCCAATTCGGGTTCTTCGTATATGATCGGTATAGCGGCAAACGATATTTCAGAAGTGGAACCTGCCATCTCTGAAGCCAGTTCATTATTCAGAGCAATAAGAAAATTACATCCTAAAGAAGATGATAATTTTTTCATAGAGAAAAGTGATAAACTGGCCGAACAATTTATCAGCCTCCTTGGAAGTATACAGGGTGCCGCCGGTGCCATAGGTCTCATTACATTAATTGGTGCGGCCATTGGGCTTATGAATATCATGCTTGTCGCCGTAAATGAAAGGACAAAGGAAGTAGGGCTGATTAAAGCCATCGGTGGGAAAAAGAAACATATCCGGCAGCAGTTTTTATTCGAATCAACTATTATCAGTCTTATCGGCGCCATCTTCGGAATCGTGCTGGGAGTATTGGTTGGGAATGTTTTCGCGATGGTATTAAGTACCGGCTTTGTAGTTCCCTGGATGTGGGTTTGCATCGGCATTCTTATTTGTACAATTGTTGGTCTGGCAGCGGGATTATGGCCTGCTGTTAAAGCTGCAAAGCTGGATCCTATTGTAGCGCTACGTTATGAGTAGGGCGAATGGTATACAGCTATTTCGTTTTGTTCTCCGGATTTTAACATGCATTGACCCTTAAAATTTAATTGATCCGTTATTCCAAAATCTTTATGAGGTATTTTTGGGGCTGAATGGAAAATTCCCCTTTGAAAATAATAGACCCTATTCTAGAAGACGAGTCTAAACAGGCAATGCTTGCTGCTATCGTCGATTCTTCTGACGATGCGATAATCAGTAAAACACTTAACGGGATAATTACAAGCTGGAACTTCGGCGCTCAAAAGATATTCGGATATACAGAAGCAGAAGTTCTGGGTAAGAGCATTTTAATTCTTCTGCCACCGGAACGCATCTCCGAAGAAAACGTGATCATAGGTAAAATAAGAAAGGGCGAAAGAATAGAACATTTCGAAACAGTACGTGTCGCAAAAGATGGGCACCGCCTGCATATTTCGCTAACAGTATCGCCCATAAAAAATTCTAAAGGTGAAGTTATCGGGGCTTCTAAAATTGCAAGAGATATTAGTGAGCGTATAGAGATCGAGGCTAAGCTAAAAGATTTTACTGAGCAGCTTCAAAAGCTTAACAGGCACAAAGATGAATTCATAGGAATGGCCAGTCATGAATTGAAAACGCCCCTTACCAGTATCACTGCTTACCTGCAGTTACTGGAAAGAAATCTGAAAGATGACAAGAATAAAAAGTTTGCTGATAAAGCTTTACAGCATGTAAATAAATTAACTAACCTGGTGGGAGACCTGCTTGATGTTTCTAAAATAGAATCGGGAAAATTGCAATTAACCTATTCTGAGTTTGATATAAATATTCTTATAAAAGAAACAATAGAAATTGTTCAGCACATTACCAGGTCGCACACTATAATTTTTGATGATGAGGAACAACCCGTAACTATTATGGCCGACAGGCAGCGCATCGAACAAGTGCTGATTAACCTGCTAACCAATGCGGTAAAATATTCACCTCATTCCGAAAAGGTGATTGTTTCAGTAAAACGTGAAAGTGATGGTGTAATAGTTAGTGTGCAGGATTATGGCTTCGGCATCAGTGATGACCAGGCGCAAAAAATCTTTTCCAGGTTTTACCGCGTTGAAGGATTGGCTGCTAATATTTCAGGCCTGGGTATTGGTTTATTTATCTGCTATGAAATTATTGAAAGGCACCATGGAAAAATCTGGGTAGACAGCCAGCTGGGCATTGGGTCCACATTTAATTTTTCATTACCATATAAGCAATTGTAATTCTTACATCAATAAAAAAGCCGCTGAATTTTCAGCAGCTTTTTTATTGATGATAATTATGTTATGCTTTAGGATCTAAGATTCTTTTTATTCTTTCAGACACATCCATCAAATGATATTTACTCATTTTATCTGTTGTACCAGGAATAGCTGCATTAATTTCAGAACGAAGCTGAATCAGGTGTGCTCTTACTACAGAAGACACATCCGTCATTTCCGCATTCGAAGAACCGCCTGATGCGCCGCCGCGACCACCCTGTACAACCACAGTTTGACCCGCAGCTGGTGGGTTTAGAATTCTATCAAGAGCCTCTACATAAGCCTTCTGAAGATTACGACGATTGCCCTCAATTGTTTTTTTAGTTTTCAACTCGCTCCAGACACCGTTCCTGGTATCATCGAGTAATTCATCAACTGAATATGTACTGCTTCCAAAACGGTTGGTGCTGGAAACAATCCTGTTCAATCTTTGCGCAGATAAAAGATTATTCAAAGTGTTGGTTTGAATGGTTCCTATTGCATCTGCAGAAGCAGGGTTGCTGAATTTGTTGGTGATATTTTTATCTATCAGCCATGTTGGTGTTTCAAACAATTGCTTGTTTAAAAAAGCAACGGCATCTTTCTGCATTGCTTTTGGAGTTGGTTCGTACACGTCTCCTGTTTGCTCAATACTTTTCGGAGTTTCATATATACCGCCAACATTTTTCAAAACATGACCCATATACCGGTTAAATTGCCCCGTAAGCTGTCCGTACATGTTTTCAAGGTTATCGTATTTGTTACCTTCTTCTTTCGTCCATTCAGGAAGGCTTACAAGTATTCTTTTCAGGTTCTTAATCCCATATTCACTAGCCCTCATCGCATTATCGCCCAGGTCCTCATTTTGAGAACGGGGATCAGTCGGATGCTGCTCGGTACCAAACCATAAACGCGGATTTTTACCCAGCCTGTCAATGATCCATTTGTTGGTGATCTTTGCATCTTCTTTAGGCGTTACAGCATTGGTTGGTTTATAGCCCCACTCAATCGCCCATTTGTCATAATCGCCTATGCGTGGGAATATTCCTGTCTCGCTGATATTATCTTCTGGCTGAGCTATATAGTTAAAACGTGCATAGTCCATAATAGAAGCAGTGTGGCCATTGGCCTCAACCCATGCTTTATTACGAAGATTTTCTACCGGCGTTTTGCTGCTGCTTCCCCAATTGTGGCGAAGTCCTAAAGTATGTCCTACTTCATGAGATGAAACAAAACGGATAAGGTTGCCCATCAGTTCATCATCATATTCCATTTTACGTGCACGGGGGTCTATAGCTGCAGCCTGTATCATATACCAGTCATGAACCAATTTCATTACATTATGATACCAGCCAATATGGCTCTCCAGTATTTCGCCGCTGCGTGGGTCGTGAACATTCGGACCATAAGCGTTTTCAATGTCAGACGCAAAATAGCGGATCACAGAAAAACGTGCATCTTCAAGACTCATATTAGGATCGTTCGGCCATTCTTTAGCAACGATGGCATTTTTAAAACCAGCCTGCTCAAATGCTTTCTGCCAGTCGTTCACGCCTGCAATAAGATAGGGTCTCCATTTTTTGGGAGTGGCAGGATCTATATAGTAAACGATTTGTTTTTTTGGTTCTACCAGTTCACCTCTTTTCCATTTTTCAACATCCGCATCTTTTGGTTCAAGTCTCCACCGGGTGATGAAAGTTTCCTCACCTACTTTTTGCTGCTCATCACCATACACGGTATAGTTTTCAGCAAAGAATCCAACTCTCGGATCGAAGAAACGTCTCGCCATTGGTGCAGACGGTAGCAGGATCATAGAAGTATTCATTTCTACCGTTACAGCTCCTGCAGCATTAGCTGCCGGAAGGTTCGCCTGTGGAATGGGTGAAGGCGCTCCTCCAAAACCTTGCGTTGGGGTGGAAGTAAAAGTTTTTACTGTTTTTATTTCTGTGTTGATAGGATAAGTTGTGATATCCTGTATATACGATCTGTCGCTTGCGAGTGCAGATAAATTCAGCCTTCTTTTAGATGCCGGGCTGATACTGACTACCTGATTATCTCCTTTAAAAAAGTCAGTCACTTCAATTACCACACTGTTACTGTCTTTATTATAAGCAGCAACAGGAAATGCAGCGGCAATTGGATTAAGATAAGAGTTGGTAACTGCTTTGTAGATATCACTCGTAGAATCTGCAACGCTGATACTCGTAACATCTCTTAGAAATATAGTATTTGAAGGTCCTCTTTCCCATTTGATGGTTTGCTGGTTGGCTACTTCTCCGCCATAAACACCACCGCCGCCGGCTACTTTGCTAAAACGGGTGATCGCCATGATCTCTTTATTAAAAACGTTGGCAGGTATTTCAAAATACCATTTGTCGTCGACACGGTGAACTGTTACCAATCCTCTTTTGGTAATAGCTTTATCCGTTATTACCTCTGCATAAGGTTTAGGGGCGGTTGAAACACGCTGGCCAAATCCACCCGGGCCGCCTGCTGCGGGAGCAGTTTGCTGGGGCGTACCAGGCGGAGTTCCGCCACCGGGTACCGTGGGTCTCTGTGCATGTACGCTTGTTGTTATTGCAAGGAGTACGAAGGGGATCATTTTTTTCATAAACAAAATCTCAGGGTTTTTTTAAGAGGAGTGAATATAAAAGTTAATTAAGTACGGGGGTAAGTTGTTTGATGAATCATTTTAAATCGTAGATCAAGTGGCTGTAATCGTCTATAAAGATGTAAATATGGGGCATTGTATTTGTGCAAATACGGCTAAATACTCATTCTCATTGTTGTTTGAGGAGTATAAAATATATAATTTGTGTCTCCCATTTAGAATTTATTAAAGCTAACTTGTTTTTTTAAAAACATTTTTCAGTAGAATTGCGAACTCAAATTTTTACATATCAGATTTTAAAACAAAAAAATCAATTGCATCATGGCTGAAACTAAACCAACTGCAACATCGTCTGCAGCGAAACAAACAACAACTTCCGTACAACCTAAAAAGAGCAGTAACGCTATTGCATGGATCGCTCCGGTGGCATGCCTTGTCCTTGGATATGTAATCTGGCGCTTTGTGATCGGTGCCGATGATAACTTCACCAGGCCCGATAAAGCAGGCGGTTTCTGGCCAGCGCATGAGGGACCCAAGAGTGGATTTTCAAGAATGTACCTCGGAGGAATTATCGTGCCCCTCCTCATTGGTTGTTTTTTAACTGTAGTAACTTTTGTTATTGAAAGATTATTGACCGTTTCCAAGGCTTCAGGAAAAGGAAATATTGCGGAATTCATCCGTAAGGTTCAATATCACCTGGCTAACAGAGACGTGGACAAAGCCCTGATCGAATGCGATAAGCAAAGAGGTTCAGTTGGTAACGTAATGAAAGCCGGTCTTCGCAAATACAAAGAAATGATTGGTAACACTGAACTGGCTACCGATCAGAAAGTCTTAAATATTCAAAAAGAAGTAGAAGAAGCTACAGCACTTGAGCTTCCTATGCTTGAAAAGAACCTGGTATTTCTTTCTACTATCGCTTCTGTAGCAACCTTGTTAGGATTGTTAGGAACGGTAATAGGAATGATCCGTTCATTCTCTGCTCTTGGTGATGCAGGTGGTGGTGAAGCGGCTCAAAAATTATCACAAGGTATCTCTGAGGCCCTTTATAATACGGCTTTAGGTATCGGTACCTCAGCAATTGCCATCATTTGTTATAACATCTTTACAACTAAGATCGATGCTATCACTTATGGTATTGATGAGTCTGGCTTTACTTTAACACAGTCTTTCGCGGCTAACTATAAATAAGCCCCGGATATTTGTGGAAACAGGTGTTTAATTACATCTCATTGTAAAGATTCAAAAAAAATAAAATGGCAAGACCCAAATTACCGCGTAAGAGTACGACCATAGATATGACGGCGATGTGCGACGTGGCTTTTCTGTTGTTATCATTTTTTATCCTGACAACAAAATTCAAACCCAGCGAAGCGGTGCCTATTAATACGCCTACTTCGGTGTCTTCTAAAATCGCTCCTGAAAAAGACGTGATCCTGATTTCTTTTAATAAGGAAGGGAAAGTTTTCCTTTCAATGGATGATAAAGAAAAAAAACGAGCCGTTCTTAATACGGTTAATGTTACCAGGAATCTCGGGTTATCAGGTGGAGAAATGAAGGCACTCGTTGATCAGCCTTTTATCGGTTTCCCTATCGCCCAGTTAAAACAGCAGGCGAGTCTTCCTTCTGAGCAATTAAAAGGAAGTACCTCCCCGGGTATACCGGCCAGAGACAGTATCAATAATGAAATGATGTACTGGGTTAGTGCCGTGAGTAACGTATACCAGGGACAAAAGAAGCCTAACCTGCTGGTTAAAGGTGATAATGAAGCTAAGTACCCCACATTTAAATATGTGGTTGCAGCATTTAAAAAATACGATTTCATGACCTTCCAGATGGTTACCAATCCTGAAAACGTTCCGAGAGGATCAGAGCTTTACAGGCTATCACTGGGTGGAAAACAGATTTCGCAATAACATTTAATAATTAAAAAAACTTTGTGTCATGGCAGAAATGGATACCTCAGGTGGCGGGCACAAGAAAGGGCCGGGCGTCAAGAAAAGTAAAAAACTTTCTACCCGTGT
This sequence comes from Chitinophagaceae bacterium, assembly GCA_028288595.1. Lineage (GTDB taxonomy): Bacteria > Bacteroidota > Bacteroidia > Chitinophagales > Chitinophagaceae > JAQBNK01. The sequence continues at coordinate 3,251 of JAQBNK010000116.1, read as the reverse complement.
GGATTTAACTCCCATGGTTGACCTTGGTTTTCTTCTTATCACTTTTTTTATTTTCACTACAACGATGAGCCAGCCGACTGCAATGCAACTGGTAATGCCAAAGGATACAGATAATCCTGAAGAGCAGAACAAAGCCAAAGAGTCGGGCGTATTGACGATCTTATTAGGTACAAATAATAATGTATTCTATTATGAAGGTCAGTTAGCTCCGAATGCTACTAACTGGCAATCAACCAATTTTAAAGAGATCAGGAATGTAATCCTGAATAAGAAAAAGTCTACACCGGAATCGGATTTTGTAGTGATCTTAAAACCCGGTGAAACATCAAATTATAAAAACCTGGTAGACATCCTCGATGAAATGAAGATCAATGTGGCTAAGAGATATGCACTCGTGGATATATCTCCTATCGAGTCGATATTGATCGCCAAAACCGAGGGCAGGTGATTATGGAATCTGGTGTTTTTTTCATCTAATTAAAAACAGTTCCAAACAATGGAAAGTAGTAAAATTTTAACGGCTGATTTTCTTGATATCATCTTCGAAGGAAGAAACAAGGAATATGGAGCTTATGAACTGCGGAAGACTTACAGGCGTCGTATTTTTACCGCCCTGGGAATAATGGCGGGCCTGTGTCTTATTATCCTTCTTGGTTCACTCATTCAGCCCAGCCAAAAAAACAATACCAAAATTCTTGTTTCCGAAGTAAAGCTGGAAGATGTGCAGGAGAAGAAAAAAGATGAGCCGCCACCTCCGCCACCTCCGCCAAAGCAGGAGCCGCCTAAAGTGGAGATCGCAAAGTTTACACCTCCTAAGATCGTTCCCGATCAGGAAGTTAAACCAGAAGAGCAGATCAAGGAAACAGAAAAACTGGAAGACACAAAAATCGGTACCATCAACCAGGAAGGTGTAAAAACAGATATCGTTGCGCCGCCGGTTGAAGCAAAAGGTACGGGTGTTGTGGAAGCTCCAAAACAACAGGAAGAAGATTACGACAAAGAATTTAAAACTGTACAGATAGAAGCTAAGTTTCCGGGCGGACAAGGTGAGTGGAGAAAATTTCTTGAAAGAAACCTGAATAGTAATGTGCCTGTAGATAATGGTGCACCGGCAGGTAACTACACAGTTATCGTCTCTTTCCTTGTGGATAAAGATGGAAATATTTCTGAAGTTCGTGCAGAGAATAACCCGGGTCATGGCACTGCTGAAGAAGCGGTAAGGGTTATTAAAAGAGGGCCCAAATGGCAGCCTGCTGTACAAAACGGAAGAAACGTAATTTACCGTCAGAAACAAAGTATCACCTTCCAGGTGGCAGAAGAATAAGAATTTTCAATCCCTATTATAAAAGTTCCGTAGTTCGCTACGGAACTTTTTTTATGATGGATATACTGTTACCCTAATTTTGATCACTATGCAAACAGGCTGGAAAGATACTATCGCTGCACTTGCTACACCACCGGGAGTTGGCGCTATAGGAGTTATAAGGGTGTCCGGAAAAGATAGTTTTCCAGTCATCAACCAGCTTTTCCCTTCAAAAGATTTAGAAGAAGTGCCATCGCATACGCTTCATGTGGGCCATTTAAAAGAAGATAATGAAGTGATTGATGAAGTTGTACTTGCCATTTTTCGCGGACCAAAATCATATACAGGTGAAGATGTGATTGAAATTTCTTGTCACGGCTCCTTTTTTATACAACAGCAAATTCTAAACATATTAACCAGCAAAGGCATTCGAATAGCAAAGCCGGGGGAATTCACCTTAAGAGCTTTTTTGAATGGCAAAATGGATCTTGCGCAGGCAGAAGCGGTTGCAGATCTTATTGCCAGTAATACAGAAGCAAGTCGAAGAACTGCGATCCAGAATTTGAGGGGCGGATTTTCTAATGCACTGCAGCAGGTGAGAGATGAAATGCTGAGCTTCTCGGCACTAATAGAACTTGAACTGGATTTTTCCCAGGAGGATGTTGAATTTGCCGACCGTACCCGTTTTTACGAATTGCTGAAAACCGCCGAAGAGAAAGTGCAGCATCTTCTCTATTCTTTTAAATTAGGAAACGTTATCAAAAATGGTGTGCAGGTAGCCATAGTAGGCAAGCCTAATGCTGGTAAATCTACTTTGCTAAATGCTTTACTTAATGAAGACCGGGCCATTGTAAGTGATATCGCGGGGACTACAAGGGATACCATCGAAGAGCAACTGAATATTAATGGAATATTATTCAGGCTGGTAGATACCGCCGGAATCAGGGAACACACCGATGATGTTATTGAAGCGCTTGGTGTTGAAAGAAGCATGGAGAAAATGAAACATGCGGATATTGTAATTTATCTTTTTGATATCAGTACAATTACCAGCGAAGAAATTCATTCGGCCATAAAGCAATTTAAAAAGGCAGGAAGTAAATATTTGCTTGTGGCAAATAAAACAGATCGGTTATCAGCGGAAGAACATGCTTCCTGGAAAAACTTCCCCGTGGTGTTTATTTCAGCAAGCCGTGGAGAAAATATCAATGAATTAAAGCAATCATTATTTGAGATGTCTGTAGAAAATTCCCTTCTTGGTAATGATGTAATTATTACCAATGCCCGGCATGTAGACGCGTTAAACAAAGTGCAGGAATCTATTTCAGAGATAAAAGCAGGTTTGGATAACAGTGTACCCGGAGATTTATTGGCACTTGATATTCGCCGGTGCCTCCATTTTCTTGGAGAGATAACCGGTACAATTACAAACGAAGATCAGCTGGATTATATCTTCTCAAAATTTTGCATCGGGAAATAACAGCTTATTCTTTTTTGTTGCTGATAGTATTGTTTTACTCGCTTTTACTATCATATTCACTTAGTTAGATATGAACGTATCAACATTGAATTCCCGTATGAAAAAAGCTTGGTATTGAAAAAACAAAAAAATGTGCAGTAGGCCTGTTCGACCATTGAAAACAAATTTATTTCTATAAAATTTGAGAATATATCATTTCTTCTTTAAAGTCCCCAGTTGTACAAAATGAAAAGAGATCTCCGTTTGATTTACCTGTTTGATTCCCTTGTTCCATTGCATCCCTGGCCTGATTATGTTGGGAGTGTTTTCCACTACACTATTTGTTATTAACCAATATTCATGATTAGAAATATTATTTTTTAAAAGTTGATGGGCAATGATAATATCCTTTCCGATCAGCTTACGAAAATTTCTGATCTTATATTCTTTAAATTCTCCATAGTGTGTAATCACTTTAAGTGTCAAATT
>JAQBNK010000103.1 GCA_028288595.1 Chitinophagaceae bacterium | reverse complement strand
TTTAGGACGACTCGCGCAAATTTCTTCATGAAACTAGCTATTATCTTTGCAAGGGTTCATCTATTAAAGTAGCAGCAGGGGAAAAAGTTTATAGAAAATACCCAACGAATTTTAACAATGCTCTGATGAAATTTGCTCTTGGTTGGTATGAGTCCACTGTATTGCTGTTGATCCCTATTACTTATCTTACAAGACTTCTCGTTTAGGCTACATGCAAAAGTGGTCTTAGCAGGTCGCGACATTAATAGTGGTATGGGCGAGTACATTTCAAAAAAATATTAAAAGAATTATTTGCTACAATGCTAATGTGCAGGGGCGCAAGAGAATAATAATGCGAGCAACGTTTAAAGAAAATGTAAAGGATGGTACTTGTTAACTTTATTTTTTGGCGCAATGCGGGATACAGTATATTTTCGCCCGCATTTAATTGTACTACGAGGCAATACCTGTGATTCAGATAGCGATAGCTTTATTTAAATTTATATCCAAATGCCCTACACAAGAGGAGAAATAAGTTTGAGGGATTTCTTTTTAAAGATCCAGTCTTCCTTGCGATATTTTCTAAAAAAATGGTACATAACTTTTTTTTGCTGTGTATTGGGCTTTTGCATTGGATACTTGTATTTAAAGAAGCAATCTCCTATTTATGAAGGAGTAACAACATTTGTACTTGCATCTGATACTAAGTCTTCCGGAATTATGGGACTGGCTAGTCAATTTGGAATTGATGTAAATAGCGGTGGAGGTGATGTTTTTACTGGGGAAAATATTATCCTTTTATTTAGATCACGAGCCCTTTTACAAAGGGCATTATTTCAGGTTATACCCAACACTAGATCTTCTTTGCTCAATTATTACTGTTCTAGAAGCAAGCTTTTTGAAAAATGGGGTAAAAATCCTAGACTAGAAAAGGCAATTCCATTACCTGATAATGCCGATCACCTTAATAACTTACAAGATAGTTTAGCAAGAGAGGTGTATGATGTAATAATAAATAATAATTTGTCGGTAAATAAAATTGACAAAAAAGCTTCCTTCTATGAGGTTAGAACTTCATCGAACGATCAAATGTTCTCTTTCCTACTCAATCAAAATTTAGTGCGAGTTACTACTGAATTTTACATAGAGACTAAAACTAAGCTTGCTAGGCAAAATCTAAAAATGTTGCAGGGGGAATCCGATAGTTTAAAAACACTTTTAGGAAATACAATTTCATCTGGAGCTGCTGTTGTTGATCAGACATTTGGATTGAACCCTGCGTATCAAATCCATCGCGCACCAATTCAAAAATTTCAGTCTCAGTCTGCTGCATTAGCCTCTGCTTATTCCGAGGTTGTTAAAAATGTTGAGTTAGCAAAGATTACCTTGCAAAAGGAAACCCCACTTTTAGAAATCGTTGATAACCCAAGTTTACCCTTAAGAGCTATTACAGTGAGCAAAACCAAGGTGATTATTGGTTCTATGATAATTAGCCTTCTTGCTTCTATTGTTATAATTTTTGCACTTAAGGTCTATTCAGAACTGCGAGAATATACTAAGGAACAAGAAATCTGAGAATCGAGTTCTGGTAATACTGGATTAAATGCAACTCAGTCACTTAAAAAGATCAAATAGTTTAAGAATAAGGTGTGATGAACATTTTGAGCTCCATTTGCAACAAATAAGATAAACTAGATAATGAAAAAAGCATTGATAACCGGAGTAAATGGACAAGATGGTGCCTACCTATCGGAACTCTTGCTAAATAAAGGCTATGAAGTTCATGGTGTGAGAAGGCGGGCTTCAATATTTAATACCCAAAGAATAGACCATTTAATTAGAGATTGGCACGATGTAGATAATAATTTCTACCTGCATCATGGCGACATGACAGACAGTACCAATTTGCTACGAATAATCCAGGAAGTCCAGCCGGATGAGATTTATAACTTAGCTGCCATGAGTCACGTTCATGTGAGTTTTGAAATGCCTGAATATACGGCCAATGCTGACGGTTTGGGGACCCTTCGGATTCTTGAGGCAGTGAAATGTTTGGGATTGATTACCAAAACTAGAATCTACCAAGCGTCTACCTCCGAATTATATGGCTTGGTCCAATCGGTTCCACAAAATGAAACCACGCCTTTCTACCCAAGATCTCCCTATGGCGTAGCAAAGCTGTATGCTTACTGGATAACGGTGAATTACCGAGAAGCTTATGGTATGTTTGCTAGCAATGGTATTTTATTTAATCATGAGTCTCCATTAAGAGGTGAAACCTTTATTTCCAGGAAAATAACCAGGGCTGTAGCACGTATTGCCTTAGGCATTCAAAATATCTTATATGTAGGTAATTTGAATGCACAGAGAGACTGGGGGCATGCAAAAGATTATGTAAGGGGGATGTGGTCTATTCTACAACATGATTGCCCCGATGATTTTGTTTTAGCTACAGGCATTACTACAACGGTGCGAGAATTTATAAAATTATCCTTTTTGCACATAGGAGTAGGGATAGAGTTTAGTGGAGAAGGGGAAAGCGAGATTGGTAGAGTTGCCTATTGTAATGGGGAATATAAATTTAAGAAAGACGAAATATTAATTAAAGTCGACCCTAAATATTTTCGGCCGACTGAGGTAGACCTATTAATTGGCGACTATAGCAAAGCAAAGAAAACTCTTAACTGGGAACCTGCGATCACGCTAAAGGAATTAATAGCAGAAATGGTTATATCAGATTTAATAGATGTCAAGAGACATTAAAAATGCAAATATGTATAAAGAAATTACTAAATGTCGAATAAGCGGCAGTACAAATTTAGTCCATGTCTTATCGCTCGGAAACCAATCATTAACTGGTGTTTTTCCAAGAGATAATAATGAAAACCTCACAGATGGTCCACTTGATTTAGTTTGGTGTCCAGAAAGTAAGCTGCTTCAATTAAAGCAGTCTTATAGTTTAACCGAAATGTATGGCGAAAATTATGGGTATAGATCGGGTTTAAATTCCTCAATGGTAGAACATTTAGTAAAAAAAATCAGAGCTCTTGAAGTAGTCGCTAATTTGAAAGATGGTGATTTAGTATTAGATATAGGCAGTAACGATGCCACATCTCTTAAAGCTTATTCTAAATCAGTAAAAAAAATTGGGATGGATCCTTCTGCTGAAAAATTTAAAGAGTTTTACAATGCTGATACTGATCTCATAATTGATTTTTTTTCTGCGGATAAATTTTTATCAACTTCTAAAGGTCAAAAAGCAAATATTATCACCTCCATTGCAATGTTTTACGACCTTGAAAATCCAATTGCTTTTGTTAAGGATATTGAAGCTTGCCTATGTGATGAAGGAATTTGGCACTTTGAGCAAAGCTATATGCCCTCAATGCTTAGGGCTGATAGTTATGACACCATTTGCCATGAACATTTGGAATTTTATTCACTAGAGGTCATTAAGAACATGTTGGAAGGGTGTGGACTAAGAATTTTAGATGTTCAGATGAACTCTATTAACGGAGGCAGCTTTGCAGTTACCGCCTGCAAAAAGGAAGCCTCCTATAGATCAAATTGGCCTATTATAAATTGGTTATTGGAAGAAGAAAGAGAAATGGGTTTAGATACTCCCAAACCTTACTTAGAGTTTGCGGCTAGAGTTAATAACCACAGAAAAAAACTAAGAGGCCTCATCTCTTCTTTGGTGTCTGATGGTAAAAAAATATTTGGTTATGGTGCTAGTACGAAGGGAAATGTGCTATTACAATATTGTGGATTTAGTAGCAATGAGATTTCATGTATTGCAGAAATTAATTCAGATAAATTTGGCAAATTTACCCCTGGTACAAAAATTCCAATTGTATCAGAAGGTGAAGCAAAGCAAATGCGTCCCGATTTTTTTTTGGTTTTGCCTTGGCATTTCAAAGATTCGATTCTACGCCGAGAAGAAGAATTTTTGCTCCAAGGAGGAAAATTTATTTTCCCGCTTCCTGTAATTGAAATTATCTAATGGGTAGCGTTTTAATATTTGGCCATAATGGACAAGATGGGTTTTATCTTTCACAATTTCTTTCGAAAATGAAAGTGAGGAGTGTCGGTATTTCTAGAACGAGCACTAAAAATGGGATTATAGGCGACATCGCAGATACAGATTTCGTGAAGCGAACTATTCATAAATATAAGCCTACGTATATATTTCATTTCGCTGCAAATTCCACTATTGCTCATGACGCCATATTGGAAAATGAGAAAGCCATAAACATTGGAACAGTGAATATTCTAGAGGGAACTAAGGAATTTTCTCCCAAGACTAAAGTTTTCATAGCCGGAAGTGCTTTGCAGTTTAAAAATCAAAATTTGCCGATAAATGAGCTGTGTAATTTTGATTATAGCAACCCATATTCAATTGCGCGAAATCATAGTACGTTTTTGACCCGATATTATCGCGATAAATTTGGAATTAAAATTTATTATGGCTTTTTGTTTAATCACGACAGCGCCTTACGTAGTTCCAAGCATATTAATCAAAAGGTGATTCATTTTGTCAACAATCTGCAATCAAATCAGCAAACATCCAAGCTACTTATCAATAATTTACATTACAAGAAGGAATTTAACTTCGCTGGAGATATAGTGAAAGCGATATGGATGTTCGTGAATCAGGATAAAACATTCGAAATGGTCATCGGAAGCGGTATAGCTTATGCCATTAAGGACTGGGTTGATTATTGTTTTAAGTCAGTTAAGCTTAACTGGGAAGATTATGTAGTACAGGACATACACTCAACAGGCCGGGAGGCTATTTTAGTTAGCGACCCCGCTACTTTGTTCGGTCTAGGTTGGAAGCCAGAAATCGATTTCTATAGACTTGCGGATTTAATGTTAGCAAATAAGTTGTTTTAATGAAGTTATTATACATTTTTGGTACTAGGCCCGAAGCAATTAAGTTAGCACCACTCATAACATTAACTACTAGTGATAGTTTTTTTTCAACTAAAATATGTGTCACTGGCCAGCACAGTACAATGTTGAATTCTGTTTTGACTTTTTTTGGAATTGAACCGGACTATGACTTAGCCATCATGAAGCCTAACCAAACATTATCTCAAATTACCACAGCCGTTTTAAAAGGTCTGGATGAGGTTTTTGAAGAGTGGCAGCCTGATCTTGTTCTTGTTCATGGTGATACAACTACTACTCTTGCTGCTAGTTTGTCAGCTTTCTATAACAAAATTCCGATCGCGCATATCGAAGCGGGCCTTCGCGCTAATAATATTATGTCCCCGTATCCCGAAGAAGCTAATAGACGGTTAACTTCAGTTTTAACCAACTATCATTTCGCACCGACGGAAAGAAATAGGCAAAGCCTACTAAAAGAAAATGTTCGCAGCGATAAAGTATTTGTAACGGGAAATACAGTAATTGATGCCCTCAAACTGTCATTGTCCCTCTTAGAAACAAGCGAACAACTCAATAATAGTCTTATTCAGAAATACTCGCAATTAGATTTTTCTAAAAAAATTGTTTTAGTTACAGGACACCGTCGAGAGAATTTTGGGGAAGGCATAATTAATATTTGCGACGCCCTAATTAAGATTAGTAATTTGGATGATGTGCAAATAGTATATCCAGTACATTTAAATCCTAACATTTATTCCGTTGTCAGCTCTAAATTAGGCACTCAAAAAAATATAGTTTTATTAGAACCATTAGACTATTTAGACTTCGTTTTTCTACTTAACAAATGTACAATTGTATTAACTGATTCAGGCGGTGTTCAAGAGGAAGCTCCTTCACTAAACAAACCGGTATTGGTTATGAGAGAAAATACTGAAAGGCCTGAAGCAGTGGAAGCGGGCACTGCGATTCTAGTAGGAACAGATGTACAAAGGATTTATAATACTGCTAAAATGCTGTTAGAAGACAACAAGTGCACAATAATTAAAGATAATCCCTATGGCGATGGCTTTGCTGCAACACGAATCATCTCCATTTTAAAAAAACTTTAAAAATAAATTCAATGAAAAAAATTTTGGTTACAGGGTCTTCTGGTTTAATAGGCTCAGAAGTTTGTATCTTTTTCTATAATCTCGGTTATGAGGTATATGGACTAGATAATAATCAACGAGCTGTTTTTTTCGGGCCACAGGGAGATACACGCTGGAATCAAGAAAGATTAGTTAGAACTATTAAAAATTATCAACACAATGAAATTGACGTAAGGGAAAGACAAGCGGTTCTTTTACTTATAAAGAATTTACGCCCCGATGTAATAGTGCATACTGCAGCGCAGCCTTCCCATGATCGAGCAGCGGCTATTCCATTTGATGATTTTGACACAAACGCTGTAGGCACTTTAAATCTCTTGGAAGCAGCTAGACAATTTTGCCCCGACTCCCCTTTTATACATATGTCAACTAATAAGGTTTACGGAGATAGGCCTAACCTTATTCCATTAAAGGAACTTGATAAAAGGTGGGACTACGATGATGAAACGTACCAAGATGGCATTGCTGAGGATTTTTCAATTGATCAGTCTAAGCATTCACTTTTTGGCGCTTCAAAAGTTGCTTCTGATATCCTCGTACAAGAATACGGAAGATATTTCAATATGCCGACATGCTGCTTGAGAGGTGGGTGTTTGACAGGGCCGAATCACACCGGTGTGGAATTGCACGGATTTCTTAGCTATTTAATAAAGTGTAATTTGGAGGGTATAGAGTATAAAGTTTATGGTTATAAGGGAAAGCAAGTCAGGGATAACATACATTCCTATGATGTCGCTGTATTCATGAATAACTTCATACAAAATCCAAGGATCGCCGAAGTTTACAATCTTGGGGGAGGTAAAAATAATTCATGTTCAATCATTGAGGCTTTTGAGATGGTGGAAGAAATTACAGGCAAAAAACAAGTCTTTTCTTACATTGATCAAAATAGAATTGGTGACCACATATGTTATTATAGTAATCTTTCAAAAATGAGGGCACATTATCCTTCTTGGAATATAACAAAAACCTTGAATCAAACCATTAAAGAAATTGTTGATTCCTGGACCAACAGATCAAATTAAAATCAATGTAAAGATGTTTTAATTACATTGGAAAGGCCTCAAATAGCTGTTGATACTGTTAAGGTTTTCGCAATAGACCTCAATCCTAGCATTTTTTCTTACTAAAGAAATATCTTGGAAAACAATTGCCAGCACGCTAATTTTTTTCCGCTGGTAGCGGCTGCTGCTATCTTTACTTGTTGTATTAGTTAATTGTCGACCAATCCTGTTTGCAAAGTTAAAGCCGGCGAAATGGTAGGTAGTCGGGGTTCGAATGATATTGCAGTAGGCTTTATACAGTTATTGACAATGCAAGTTTTATAGTGATAGGCAGTCTTAGTCGCACGGACTGAATTTGATGGGTGAGATTCCGCGAGACCTACTTTTACATAGATTCACAATAGATCATCTGTAATGAAAATTTTGTTTTTAAGCACAAGTATCCCGCCTGTAGCAGATTCACACACCATTCGAAATGTCTATTTTTTAAGGTCCCTTGCGAGATACAGTTCTGAGGTGGTAGTCGTTACCATACCCTCAAAACAAGGAAAGTTTATGACTGATGAACTTCCTCAAAAAGTAAAAATAATAACGACCGAGCCAACGATTTATGATACTATAAATTCCTTACTGGACAGAATTCCGGCTCCAAAAGTTAGGAACTTTTCTAAGTCATTCTTAGCTGTATTCTTTGGGCGTATAGGAATTCCTGACTATAGGGGAGATTGGTCCCGTAAGGCTAGAAAAGCGTCAATCCAATATTTTAAAGAAAATAATTTTCAACCAGATTTAATAATTTCTTCTGCCGGTAGCTTTTCTGCCAATATAGCAGCGGCCAATATTGCAAGAAAATACAACATTAAATGGATTGCAGATTATGGTGACCCATGGTCTTTTAGTGTATTAAAACCTGCCTCATTGTGGTATCTGAGGACAATTAATGGTTTAATTGAAAAAAGAACTCTAAAATACTGTAGCTATATTACCGTAACCACAAATGAAACCAAAGTTTATTTCGAACAAAATTTGGTTGGTTTTAATATTCCCATCTCTGTAATTCCCTGTGGTTACACTAAGGTGGATCATTCATCGACTCTTCACAAAACCCATTTTAGAGGGATTTGCATAGGCTATGTCGGGACAGCATATTCTGGGTCTCGAGACTTGCGAAGTTTCATGGAAATTTTTAAGAAACTTCAGGATACATCCGAGCCGGAACTATCTTTCCTAATAGTTGGATCATATAGTTCTGGCTTTAAAGTATTTATTGAGCAAAACGAAATTAGAAATGTTACTTTAAAGGGGTGGGTCGGCTACTTTGAGTCAATTTCGTTAATGCAGAACCTTGACTTTTTATTACTTTATGGAAATATTTCAGAATACCAGATTCCTGGCAAAGTTTATAATTATTTGAGCACAGGGAAACCTATAATTTATTTTTCGCAAATTCAGCCTGATAAAGATCCTACTTATAAACTTTTGAGTCAGTTTGAAGGAGTAATATATATAGATAGCCAACGCGATAACGCTTTCGAGATTCTGCAAAACCATATTTCGAAATATAAGGTGGTTGCAGAAATTGCGAAGTCAAGATTAAGTAACGAGATGTTGGGGAAATTTGAATGGGGAGAAATAGGAGAAGATTTTGCCAATCTGGCTTTGAAAGTACTTGGGAAACAACTATGAAATTACTATTTGTAGGTCCTGCGTTGTTGGGTGACTATTCAACTGGTCCAGGATACATTTTGAATAATACGCTAAACACTTTGCCTGATCATATTACGGCAGAAGTAATGGTTTTTAGAAATAATACTGTTGACAAGAGTGAAAAAGCGACTTTTTTTAAAGGCAATATTAAACAAGTAGTTTTTGAAAGTCAACTGGCACCTCTTACTTCTTTTAATATTTTACGCGCAACGTTCACTAGTAAATTGGTTGTCGAAGAACAACTTTTTTTGCACAAAATCGAGGAGATAACTCCAAATTTCCAATATGTAATATGGCTAGGGAGCCCATATGACCCCATTTCTACCTACCTACCTAAATATAGTCGGGTCCCTGTTCTCTTTCACATAAGTGATAGTATTTTTTTATTTGAACAGAGAAGAAAAAAAATTTTCAATACTAGGATACTAATAGCAAAATTGAGAGAAAAGCAGGTATTGAAAACCAAGTATCATAAATTCATATATGTTTCTCATGAGGATTATTTATTGGCAAAGGGCTTGGCCCCAGCCGAAATGAAAATGCGGGTTGTTTTGCTGCCAATCGGGATAGATATACATATGTATTTTCCTGTAGAACGGCAAAAAAGAAATAGGTTTGTACTTTTGTTTTCTGGAAACTTATCTTATAAGCCGAATGAAGACGCCTCAAAGTTTATAATTTCCCAAATACTTCCCCAAATTCCTGTAGACTTTGAAGTTCGTATTGCCGGGCGAAACCCTACTCAAGCAATTATAGAGGCAAAGAAACGCTACCCAAACTTAGTAGTTACGGGCGAAGTTGACGATATGAAGACGGAGTATGACAACGCAGATCTTTACTTGGCACCGATGGTTTCGGCTGCTGGGATAAAAATAAAGATTCTAGAGGCCATGGCTTGCGGATTACCGGTGTTAGCCAGTAAGATTGCGGCAGACGCATTTGCTGTAACACCACATGGTATCGTTCGATGTACTTCGGTCTCTGATTTTATCGCAAATATTTTCCATTATGCTTCAAATCATGAAGATAGAATGAAATTGGGGGGGCTTGCCGCATCTTTTATAAAAGCAGACTGGGCTTGGCAAGTCCGGACAAATAAATTCATTTCATATCTAAAGTAAACTAATCTTGATGTGGGTTTATTTATTCTTTTTAATAATCGGCTCGACTATTTCATTGTTGGTAGTTTTGAAAATAGAAAGATTACTTAGACATAAGGCCTTTACGTTAACCCCTTTCTTAGTGCTAGTTGTGGCCTTTTTCCTTTATTCAATTTCTTTGCCGATATCGAGGATTTTTTTTCGTTCAACGAATATTAAGTCAGATGACGAATTTATTTTATTAAACTCTCTTGCCTTTTTAGGCGTTATAATAGGGCTCTATTTATTTTATAAAATAAAAGACTTTAAACCGACAGCCTACAATTATAAAAAAGATTTAGTGGAGAATACAAATACGCTTATTATTTTTCTGGTAATAAGTTTGCTTTTTGCATTTCAACTGTACAAAATATTTAGGAATCTTGACTGGAACTTTGCGGCTTTTTTTATGCCTTACGGCTATGAAGCGCAACTTGGAAATGGCAAAGAGATGTCTTCAGCTGAAAGTACCATTGAGATTGTATTAATTGCCGCTGTAAATGTGGGATTTAGTCTTGCACAGAAAAATAAAAAGAAAGTTTTGAAGTTTTTTACATGTTTGATAGGGATTTTATTTGCAGTCATAATGTTAATAAGAGGTTCTCGTAACATAGCTGGAATGATGATGGCCCCTATTGCATATTCATTCTTTCTTGGAAAAGAGTTTTCTATACGTAAACTTGTATTAGGCATACTGCTTATATATTTCTCTGTTTACGCAATAGGTGTAGTAAGGAGTGTAGGATTTGCGAAAATTAGCAATATCGAATACTCTTATCAGATGTTTGATCCTAACACACAAGAATTCGGAACGGGGGCTTCTGTGTTCAGTACTTGGTATGAAAGTCGTGATAGGCAACATTCTTATTTTGGTTATACTTATTTCATTACTCCGTTTGTAAATCTTATTCCGATAAACTTATGGCCAGAAAGGCCCCAAGGCCCGGCAATTCAAATGTCTATGGATTATTACGGTGTCAAAAATGTGATTGATTTGCCGTATGGCTTGGGATTTTCGCCCCTAGTAGAGGCGGTAATGAACTTTGGTTATATAGGAATTATGCCAGTGTTTTTTCTATTTACAATAATTCTTTGTAGGTATTATTTATATTTATATCGACAATATAATGCTTGGTCTCTTGCCTGCGCTGGATTTTTGATACCAATCGTTTTGAACTGGAATAGAATAGATTTTGCTACATGTTTTAAGATCTATATGATTTTCCACGTAAGTGCATATTTGTTTTCGTTGTTGTATACACGTCGCATCCGCATATGAAAGTTTTACATATTATTACTGGCTTAAATCAAGGCGGTGCCGAGAGCGCATTGTTTCGGCTTGTAACGCAGTCAAAGAATCCCGAGGTTCAGTTTTCAATAATATCCTTAATGGATGAAGGACATTATGGGCCTCTTTTTGATAAGCACGAAATTGAAGTGACTTACGTTAACCTAAAGAGAAATAAATCTTTTTTTGGAGTTTTAAAAAAATCCATTTTTTTATACAAAACTATTTTGAGAATACATCCTGACGTAATTCAAACTTGGATGTATCATGCAGACTTATATGGGGGTATAATAGGAAGGATTGTAGGTGTTAAAAGGATATTTTGGAGTGTTCATCATTTCAATCTTTATCCAAGTGCTAATAAGTTAATAACATTAGTTATAATTAAATGCTTAGCAAAACTAGCTTATTTGATCCCCACAAAAGTTGTGTTCTGTTCTAGTCATTCTGCTGTGAAACATGTGAACTTTGGATACCCAAAATCAAAGGTTGTACATATTCCGTTAGGCTATGATCAAAATGATATTCAATTTGACTCGGAAGGCAGAACAGCATTAAGAAGTGAATTACATTTACACGAAACAAGCATAATTATAGGCTTTCTTGCAAGATGGGATATCCAGAAGGATCATGAAAATTTAATCAAGGCGTTTTCAATATTACATAGTAACTATCCTAATGCTGTATTAATATTGGCGGGACCGGGAATCGGTTATGATAATGCTGAACTCAATTTAATTTTAGAAAGATATTGTGTTCCTTTGGAAAAAATCAGGCTACTTGGTCCAATCCAAAATACAAGTGCTTTTTTTAGCATGCTAGACCTACATGTATTGCCGAGCCGTGGTGAGGCATTTCCTAATGTTGTTGCTGAATCAATGCTATGTGGAATTCCTAATGTTGCAACTAATGTCGGTGATGTTACAGAAATTCTTGGAGACACAGGTTGGATCGTTCCTTCTCAAAATGCTGTGGCATTAGCAGGCGCAATTAGCGATGCTTTAGGAAAAAGGGAAAATTTTGACATCTGGAAAGATATCAAGGAAAAGTCTCGACAAAGAATTGTTAATCTTTTTTCGATAGAAAAAATGATTGATTCATATTATGCGGTTTGGCAAACAAATGACGATGAAAAAGCTATTTAGAATTACAACTGTGCCTATGAGTTTAGATTTGTTGTTGCCAAACCAACCTAAATTTTTAAGTACCTATTTTGATGTTACACTGGTCTCCAGCCCGTCGGATTTACTTGAAAAGGTAGCAAAAAGGGAAGGTGTAAAGTTTGCATCAGTAAAAATGAAAAGAAATATTTCTGTATTTAACGATTTTTACTCATTTATAAAGTTGTTAAGACTTTTTCTAAAAGAAAAGCCACACATAATCCATTTCAATACTCCAAAGGCAAGTTTACTTGCTGCCATTGCTGGTGCACTATGCAAAATACCAAACCGGGTTTATACAGTATCGGGATTGCGATTTGAAACCGAAAGCGGAGTCCAGAGAAAGTTATTGATTTTTTTTGAGAAAGTCACTTGCTTCTTCGCCTCGGCAGTGATTGCAGAAAGTTCAGGCGTATTGGATATTTTAAAACGCGAAAAAATTGCCAATGCTAAGGTAAGATTTCTGGCAAACGGCAATATTAACGGTGTCGATTTAAATTGTTGGAGTTTATCAAATGTTTCAGAACAACAAGTCAACTTTTTCAAAACCGAATATAATATCAAATGCAACGATTTTGTCTTCTTGTTTGTAGGTCGTGTTGTGAAGGATAAAGGAGTTAAAGAGCTATTATCTGCATTTACACGCCTAAGTAGCGAGTTGCAAAATGTTAAGTTGATTATTGTTGGAAACTTAGAAGAAACTGACGATGAGTTCCTTTCTTTCTTTAAGAAGATGACCGGGACTTACAAAAGTATCCAATATGTCGGATACTCCGACAGTGTGCGAGAGTTTATGGCGATGAGTTCTTGCTTAGTGCTTCCGAGTAAGCGAGAGGGCTTTCCTACCGTCATCTTACAAGCAGGAGCGATGACGCTGCCCGTTATAGTCTCTAATGTTAATGGTGCTACTGATTATATTCGAGAGTTTAACGGTTTAATGATTCCTATTGAAGATATTAATGCTCTATACACTGCCATGTTACAAGTTGCAACAGGAATAGTTAAGTTTGATTCCGAAAAGATGTTTGAGTTCGTAAAACAAAGGTATAGTCAAGATATTGTGCATAAGGCATTACTGAATTTTTACATTGGATTGAATTGAAGATGGGAATATTAATAATAATAGGTGCAGGGGGGCACGGTCGCGTGATTAAGGAAGTTGCCATACAATTAGGATTTAAAGAAATTTATTTCATAGATGAAAAATTTGAAGGTAATGGTCAACTTACTTGGAAAGGGCCAATTAATTCAGAGACTGTTATATTGGGAATTGGTAATAATAAGACTAGAAGGCAATTAGCGGCGAGTAATCACTATAATTTTGCGTCAGTTTTAATTCATCCAAGCGCTTACGTTTCCCCTTCGGCGGTACTGGGAGAAGGGTCCATTGTAATGCCCAACTGCACGATTCAGACAGAAGCAATTATTGGTAAACATGTTATTATTAATTCCTCTTGTTCAATAGACCACCATTGTAAAATAGGTGACTTTTCACATATAGCACCAAATGTGACTTTGTGTGGTTCAATAGTAGTGGGAGAGGGAGTTCTTGTCGGTGCAGGTGCGGTTGTTGCCCCGAATTTAAGCATAGGACAGAATGCAATTATAGGCGCGGGAGCTGTTGTTATACATAATATACCGGCTTATTGCACTGTAGTTGGAAATCCTGCAAAAATTATAAAAAGTAGAAATGAATAGCGAAAGGATATTATTATCAGCACCTCATATGAGTGGTTTTGAGCAAAAGTATGTAAATGAAGCTTTTGAATCGAACTGGATTGTGCCTCTCGGTCCAAACGTTGATGCATTTGAGAAAGAGTTGAGTAGGATTACGGGTATGGAAGCACTCGCAGTTGTTTCAGGAACATCTGCTCTTCATTTGGCCTTGATATTATTGAATGTGGGGCCTGGTGACTTTGTATTTTGCCAATCACTAACTTTTTCAGCATCTGCAAATCCCATCGCCTATCAGAGAGCCACTCCGGTTTTTATTG
>JAQBNK010000091.1 GCA_028288595.1 Chitinophagaceae bacterium | reverse complement strand
ACCAGTTCCGGTTGCTTTTCCAGCTCGGGATTTATTGCCTCAATAGTTGCAGCAACGGGGAGAAAAAGATCACTCACCGTTTTAACAGCCTCAACTGTTCCGAAAATTTCCTCTGCCGCAAGAGTTTTACCGATCGTATTAATATCAACATAAACTATGTCTCCCAATTCATGCTGCGCAAAATCAGTTACTCCTACCAGGGCAGTGTTACCATCAGTTAGTTTGATCCACTCATGGTCTTTTGTATATCGGACATCAGAAGGGAAATTCATACAATTCTATTTTTATTCGCTGCAAATATGGTTTAAAATCTTCTATTTCAGAATGCGGATTTTCATCCTGATGTCTTTTACCGGGCGGTCACGCTCATCCTTTTGGGCTTGCGCAATTTTATCTATTACATCAAGACCCTTTACTACTTCACCAAACACAGTATAGTTCTGATCAAGAAAAGGTGTACCGCCTGTTGTTTTGTACGCTTTGCGCTGTGCATCCGTATATGCGAATGCAGGATTAGCCGTTCTTACCCGCTGGCACTCGATGCTGTTCAACGATATATCATCTAACGGCTTTCCCTGTACAATATAAAATTGGCAATTGCTGCTGGCCTTTTCAGGGTTATTATCTCTTGCAGCCGCCAGTGCGCCTTTCTTATGAATGATATTGTTTTTAAACTCTGCGGGGATACGGTCCCCGGGAGCTGAACCATCTCCTAATGCGATACCGGGGGCAGCATTTTTACTATTGGGATCTCCACCCTGGATCATAAAACCGTCAATAACGCGGTGGAACAAAAGGCTGTCAAAAAATTTTTGCTGAACGAGTTTGATAAAATTATCCCTGTGAAGTGGCGTGGAGTCATACAACCTGGCAACCACGGTACCATAATCGGTCCAGATCTCAACCATCGTTTCTTTCTTTACTTTCGCAGCCGTTTTCGCCGGCGGTTTCGCAGCCGTTTTTTTCTGTTGCGCCTGAACTGAAAAAGCAAAAGAGATAATAGCAATAAGGAGCGTTATTTTTTTCATGCAGATAATTTTTGTTGATTGAGGTTAGCAAAGCGGCCAACTTATTTTTCCTGCGCTTCGAAGTAAAGCAAAATATGATCTTTCAGAAAATTTTCCTGTTCTATTAAAGGCATCACCGGAATTTCTTTCAGCTGTTTAAAATGCGGCCAACCTTCTTCATCTTTTTTCTCCAGCACATAAAAGCCACTGCTGCTTAAAACGGTGCAAATGGCAACGTGCATAAGATCCTGTTTTTCTTCTTTAGTGATCTTATCTTTTATAAACCCTGTTTCCTGCATGCCTATTAAAAAAAGGACCGCTTCCATATCGGGTTTTTTACCAAAACGTTCCACCAGGCTGGCTTCCAGGTTCCACCATCGCTGCTGCAGATCATCATTCACATTCATCATCGTGCAAAGTTAAGATTGTTGCCCCAAAAGCTATCTTTGCCCTCTTATAACTGATTTTTGACTTTTGAATTAATTCTATGTTACAAGCAAGTGTCTTAAGGCAGAACAGTGCATGGGTGAAAGAGAGACTGGCGGTGCGCAATTTTAAACAACCCGGCCTGGTTGACTCCATTATTGAAACCGATGATGAAAGAAAAAGATTGCAGGCTGAATTTGATAATATCCAGGCCCGGATAAATAGTACATCTAAAGATATTGGCAAGTGGATGGCGCAGGGAAATAAAGAACAGGCAGAATCTTTGAAAACAGAAGTAGCTGATCTGAAAACACAACTGGAGCCGCTGAAAGAAAAAATGTTGCTTGCTGAAAAAAAGTTACAGGATGAGTTAGTACTGCTTCCGAACCTGCCTAATGAAAAAGTAGTGGCCGGTAAATCTGGTGAAGAGAATGTTGTGGTAAGAGAGGGAGGAGTTACGCCGCCGTTGCATGAAAAAGCGCTGCCACATTGGGAATTAACCACGAAATATAAACTCATCGATTTCGAACTCGGAACAAAAATAACCGGCAGTGGCTTTCCTGTATATACAGGTAAGGGCGCACGTTTGCAAAGAGCATTAATTGAATATTTTCTAAATTATAATGCTGAAGCTGGTTACACTGAAATTATTCCCCCTTTTATGGTGAATGCAGATTCCGCTTATGCTACGGGGCAGTTGCCGGATAAAGAAGGACAAATGTATTTTGTAAATGAGGATCAGTTTTATTTGATCCCTACATCTGAAGTGCCGGTAACAAATATTTATCGTGATGTTATTTTGAAACAGAGCGAGCTTCCTGTAAAAATGACGGCATACTCTCCTTGTTTCAGAAGAGAAGCAGGAAGCTATGGGAAAGATGTTCGCGGTTTAAACAGGTTGCACCAGTTTGAGAAAGTAGAGATCATACAAATTGTAAAGCCTGTGGAAAGTTATGATGTGCTGGAAGAAATGGTAAATCATGTTGAAAAACTGGTGCAGAGTTTAGAGCTTCCTTACCGGATTTTGCGCTTGTGCGGCGGCGATATGGGTTTCACCAGTGCTATGACCTACGATTTTGAAGTGTACAGCGCAGCACAGGAACGCTGGCTTGAAGTAAGCAGCGTCAGCAACTTTGAAAGTTTTCAAACCAACCGCTTAAAATGCCGGTATAAAGATGAGAATGGAAAAACACAATTAGCGCACAGTTTAAACGGAAGTTCTTTAGCACTTCCAAGAATTGTAGCATGTCTTTTAGAAAATCATCAAACAGAAAATGGAATAAAAATTCCTGCTGCGCTACAGCCTTATTTCAGGGATAATAAAATAGGGTAATCATTTCCCTGATTTTAAGAATTAAACAATTTCTATGAGAGTTGATCTGACTCCTATGGTAGACCCCGGGTTTTTGCTCATCATCTTTTTTATTTTTACAACCTTCCAGTTTATCATTAATATTTAGAGAAAAAGTCCGGGCATCAGTATAAACATCGATTTCGTTTTAGTTTTGATAAAGGCTCGTCATAAATAAATGAGCATAATTGCGAAGGCCTTTTCCCCTGCCGATAACGATGTAGCCATGATCCCTGTGACTGTTTTTTTCAAAATAATAAGTAGTTGTCGACTCTGCAGCACGAAAGGCAACAGGTAAATAGAGCGGAACGATTTCATCAATTTGTTTTTAGATTGAGAAAGAGCGTAAAAATAGCGGGCCATTGATCGGCCAGGGTTATTCAGCTTTAAATTTTGCCTTTTGAAATTTGAATTTGACTTTTGGTCCTATGCAGTTCAACTTCTCATACGAAAAATCAAAAGTAATACAGGGTCTTCGCCGTCATTTCTTAAGCAGGAAAGAAATAAGGCTGATGGTTATCATTGTAAATGTCTTCGCTATTACTTCCGCGATCTTATTTGCCCTGAAGAAAATAAGACCCGAGCCTTTTTTACTTGGCTCACTGATCTGGATATTTATGCTGGTTGCAATTTGGTACCTGTTGCCTTATTCTATTTATAGAAAGTCGCACACATTTAAAGACAAGTTTAAAATCATGTTCAATGAAGACGGGGTGAGGCTGGAAAATGAAAGAGGAGGAGTTAACTGGCAATGGAAACAATTCACGCATTATTTTGAAACACCGGAATTTTTTCATTTATATTTTTCATCTCGTGCTTTTTTTTTATTGCCGAAAGAAAATATTTCGCAGGATGAAAGACATGAATTGAGGGGGATGCTGGGGAGGAAGATCGGAGGGTAACGTGAATGATGAATCCTTACATTCACGTTTCACGATTATCACAATTCCTTTTCCATTAAATAATGCAGAATAGTAACCTCCATAAAAGGGCCACCTACTTTTTTATAACCGAGTTTTTCATAAAAGCCGGCGGCTGATTGCCTGGCATGCATGGTTAATTTTTTATATCCGCGGTCGCGGGCAATATTTTCAGCAAACTGCATCAATACTCTTCCCATTCCTTTTCCCTGCAGGCCTGCAAGTATGGCCATTTGCCTTAAACGGGTGGTTTTATTGCCTTCATCTGTAAGCATGCAGCAGCCTTCCATCTTATCATCATCAAAGCATCCTATGAGGATATCTGATTTTTCACGCTCCAGTTCTTCGGCAGTGAAATCCAGTCCCAGCGGCTTTCTCAGGATAAATTTCCTGAGTTCAACCATCTGTTTGTATTCTTTACTTCCATGATCTATTATCCGGATCGCCATAGCAGTGTTTATAGAGAAATGAAAATAAGCATCATTTTTGAATTATACCCTCAGAAGGCGAGTGCCGGATATTAATCTTTTTTACTGGTATTAGCTTTAATTTGCGTGTGAAAACAAATAATTATAAAAACGTTGCTGATTTGCCAAAAATTATATTTTTGCGCCTGTAACAAAAACTTTTCAAAATGTCAGACATTGCAACAAGAGTTAAAAAGATCATTGTTGACAAATTAGGTGTTGATGAAGCTGAGGTGACGAACGATGCTTCTTTTACTAATGATTTGGGTGCCGATTCTTTGGACACTGTAGAATTAATTATGGAATTTGAGAAAGAATTCAATATTTCTATCCCCGACGAACAAGCCGAAACAATTACTACTGTAGGCCAGGCAGTTGCTTACCTTGAAGAGCACGCAAAATAAACCGTTTGCAGTAACTGTAATATTTTATAATCCGCCCCGGGCCGCATATTTTTGCTACCTGAGGCGGATTTATAACTTAAACACCGGGCTTATTTTATGTTAATCGAATTAAAACGAGTTGTAGTTACAGGTATCGGTGCCATTACACCCATCGGTAATACCGTGGATGAATACTGGAACGGTCTTATGAATGGTGTTTCAGGTGCTGATTACATTAAACAATTTGACTGCAGCAAGTTCAAAACAAAATTCGCCTGTGAACTAAAAGATTTTGAAGCCACTGATTATCTCGATAAAAAAGAAGCCCGTAAAATTGATCGCTTTACTCAAACTGCCCTGATCGTCAGCGACCAGGCGATGTTAAATGCTGGTATTGATAAAGAGGTAATGAACCCCGACAGGATCGGTGTTATTTTCTCCAGCGGTATTGGCGGGCTCATCACTTTTCAAAATGAAGTGATGGAGTTTGCTAAAGGAGATGGAACGCCTCGTTTCAATCCTTACTTCATTCCTAAAATGATATTGGATATAGCAGCAGGACAGATCTCGATGAGACATAATCTTCGTGGGCCTAACTATGCTGTTGTATCTGCATGCGCATCCTCTACTCATGCGCTGATGGATGCGTTCAACCTCATACGCCTGGGTAAAGCAGACATCATGCTTGCGGGGGGAAGTGAAAGTGTGATCAGCCAGGCAGGTGTTGCAGGTTTTAATGCGATGAAAGCTTTGAGTGAAAGAAATGATGATCCGGCAACTGCATCCCGTCCTTTTGATAAGGACCGCGATGGTTTTGTAATGGGAGAAGGCGCAGGTATGTTAGTTTTAGAATCACTCGAACATGCGGTTGCACGTGGCGCTCATATATATTGCGAGGTTGCAGGAGCAGGCGCTACTGCCGATGCGCATCATATTACCGCGCCGCACCCGGACGGGCTCGGAGCTAAGAGCGTTATGAATGCAGCACTGGAAGATGCAGGCCTGAAAGCAGAAGACATCGATTACATTAATGTTCACGGAACATCTACTCCGCTTGGCGATATCGCTGAAGTAAAAGCCATACAGCAGGTGTTCGGCCAACATGCTTATAAAATAAATATCAGCTCCACTAAATCAATGACGGGACATTTACTTGGCGCTGCCGGTGTAATTGAAGCGATTGCCTGCGTGTTAAGTGTAGTACATGATAAAGTTCCGCCAACGATCAATCATTTTACAGATGATCCGGGTTTGGATAATGATCTCAATCTTACTTTCTGGAAACCCCAGGAAAGAAAAGTGAATGCAGCCCTAAGCAACACTTTCGGATTTGGCGGGCACAATGCTTCGCTGATCGTAAAAAAATACGTAGCTTAAACCGTGCAGTTCCTACGAAGAATTTTAAAGAAGAAAAGTTCATCTTTTGAAAGCCAGTTAAAAAATGTGCTGGGCATAAAACCCGGTAAGCTTCCGCTTTATTATGTGGCACTCAGCCATCGTTCCGTTAAAGAAAGCGCACAGGAGAATAACGAAAGACTGGAATATTTAGGTGATGCGATACTCAGCGCCATTATTGCCGATTATTTATTTAAACGCTATCCATATAAGGGTGAAGGTTTTTTAACTGAGATGCGCAGTAAAATGGTGAACCGCCAGAAGCTGAACGATATTGCAGTGAAGATGGGTTTGAAAAAACTGACGCTCTATAACAAGTTCGATAATGCATTAAAAGCAAGCCAGATATTTGGTAATACTTTAGAAGCGCTTGTTGGCGCAGTGTATCTTGATAAAGGATATAAATACACCAAGGGCTGGGTGCTTAAAAGCATTATCGTTCCGTATTTATTTGTAGATGATCTTGAACTGGTAGACATCAATCTAAAAAATAAACTGATCGGCTGGGCAAGTAAAAATGGACGTGTGCTTGAATTCGAAACCGTCGAAGAAAAGATGGAAGGTGGCAGAAGAGTTTTTACCATCGCCGCGGTCTTAGATGGCGAACAGGTCGCAAAAGGAAAAGGATATAATAAAAAAGATGCGAGCCAGATTGCGGCACAACAGGCGATTGAGAAATTAGGACTGTAGGATCATTAGCAAATGTGTTAATTAGCAAATGAAATAATTAGTGAATAAGCGGATTGACGAATTAGGGTTATATTTTTTATTTTTTATAGCTGATCCGATAGATCACTCCTGCGAAATCATCACTTACTAACAAAGCGCCATCGGGTGCGATCTCAACATCAACAGGTCTTCCCAAAACTTTTCCATCTGCATCCAGCCAGCCTTCAGCGAAAGGTTTATAATCTGTAACCGTATTACCATTTAATGTCGCAATACCTATCCTGTAGCCAATGGGTTTTGTACGATTCCAGCTTCCATGTTCAGCAATGAATATTTGATTTGTATAACCTTCGGGAAATTGTTTTCCAGTATAAAATCGTAAACCGAGTGGCGCAACATGCGGCCCTAATTTTCTTGCAGGAGGAGTGAAGTCAGCGCAGTTTTTTCCTTTACCAAAATCGGGGTCCAGGATATCTCCTTGATGACAAAAAGGAAAACCGAAATGCATTCCCTTTTTAGGCGCATAATTCAATTCACAAAAAGGTTTATCGTCGCCTAACATATCTCTTCCATTATCAGTAAACCATAATTCTTTTGTTACCGGGTGCCAGGTAAAGCCGACACTGTTGCGAATTCCTTTCGAAAATATTTCAAGCCCTGTTCCATCAGGATTTATTCTTGTAATTGTCGCGAAGATGGAATCTGATTCATTACAAACATTACAGGGTGCACCCACGGGTACATATAATTTTCCATCGGGTCCAAATGCGATGAATTTCCATCCATGGTGTGTTTTATCAGGATACTTATCAAAAACCGTTACTGGTTTTGAAGGATTATCCAGGTGCGATTCGATATTATCGATCCTGGAAATGCGGTTGATTTCTGCAATGTATAAGCTACCGTTCCTGAAGGCAACACCATTCGGCGTGTTTAACCCGGAAGCGATCTTATACACTTTATCTGCAACACCATCTTTATTATTATCAACGACTGCATATACATTGTCCTCATCGCGGTTGCCTACGAACAAGGTTCCGTTTGCGCCCCAGCACATACTGCGTGCATTAGGCACTTCTGCGTAAACAGATATACTAAAACCTTCGGGGAGTTTAATTTTCGCAAGATCGAATTTGGTAAAAGGTTTTTGTGGAGTAATGGATGATGTATCTGCTGTTTTTTCTTTTGACGAATTACAGGACAGGGTTATGCAAACCACGAATAACACAAGAGGGTAAAAAGATTTAGGTCTCATAGAAAATTTTTATTGGATGGATTGACAGAGTTCGATTAAAACTCCGTTAGTGGATTTTGGATGAAGGAAGCAAACCAGTTTATTATCAGCCCCTAATTTGGGTTCAGTATTCAATATAATGAATCCTGCTTTTTCGAGCCGAAGCATTTCCTTTTTTATATCCTCTACTTCCAAAGCGATATGATGGATGCCTTCCCCTTTCTTCTCAATAAATCTGGCAATTACTCCGTCCGCCTCTATCGATTCAAGTAATTCTATTTTGGTGTCCCCTTTTTGGAAAAAAGCGGTTTTTACCCTTTCAGATAACACCTCTTCGGTTTTATAACAGTTGGTGTTCAATAAACGCTCAAACAGGGGAACTGCGTTTGCAAGGTCTTTTACAGCAATCCCGATGTGTTCAACTTTAAGCATTAAAATAATTGAGGATGAGGGACTTATAAATACCTTACGAAAGAAGGAATTTTGATCATGACAGGTTTTTCTTAACCACAAAATACAACGCTTTGACGTATTTTTGCGGATAGAAAGAAAGTAAAAATTTGTTTAGATATTATGTTGAAATTACCCGTTTACCTTGATAATAATGCAACTACACCCATGGACCCGCGGGTGCTGGAAGCGATGATCCCATATTTTACCGAACATTTTGGTAATGCCGCCAGCCGTAATCACCCTTTTGGCTGGGAAGCTGAAGAGGCTGTTGATTATGCACGTGAACAAGTAGCAAAACTGGTAGGTGCCGATCCTAAAGAGATCATCTTTACATCTGGCGCAACCGAAGGCGATAACCTGGCGATCAAAGGTGTTTTTGAAATGTATGCCAGCAAAGGAAATCACATTATCACTTGCACTACAGAGCATAAAGCTGTTTTAGATACCTGTAAGCACATCGAAAAATTGGGTGGTGAAGTAACCTACCTGCAGGTAAAACCTGATGGGTTAATTGATCTCGGAGAACTGGAAGCGGCGATAAAGCCAACAACGATTCTCATCGCTATTATGTATGCCAATAATGAGATCGGTGTTATTCAGCCGGTAAGAGAGATCAGTGCGCTTGCTAAGAAAAGAGGCATTTTATTTTTTACTGATGCAACGCAGGCTGTTGGTAAAGTTCCTGTTGATGTAAATAAAGACGGGATTGATGTCATGGCATTTACGGGTCATAAAATGTACGGACCAAAAGGTGTGGGTGCCTTATATGTTCGCCGTAAAAACCCAAGAGTAAAAGTTACTGCGCAAATGGATGGCGGCGGTCATGAAAGAGGAATGAGAAGCGGTACGCTGAATGTACCCGGTATTGTGGGCTTTGGTAAAGCTTGTGAAATTTGCAGGCTGGATATGGAAGAAGATACAAAACGCATTAAAGCATTGAGAGATAAACTGGAAAACGCTTTATTACAAATAGAAGAATCTTATCTAAATGGTAATAAAGAAAGCCGTCTTCCGCATGTGTCGAATATTTCGTTCAAATATGTCGAAGGAGAAGGCTTATTGATGGGCTTTAATAAGAACATTGCGCTTTCATCCGGATCGGCTTGTACCTCGGCTTCTCTTGAACCTTCTTATGTTTTAAAAGCATTAGGTTTAGGCGACGATCTGGCACATAGTTCGTTACGGTTTGGCTTAGGAAGATTTACAACAGAAGAGCAGATAGATTATACGGTTGAACAAATAACCACCACCGTAAATAAATTAAGAGAGATGAGCCCGTTGTGGGAAATGTTTAAGGAAGGAGTGGATATGGATAAGATTGAGTGGGCGGCGCATTAATAATTTTGAATGCTTAATGTTGAATTTTGAATGAAAGGCATTAGCATTTTAGAAACGAAAAATAGTGTTGAGTGATTTTTTCATTCAACATTTAACATACAAAATTCAAAATAAACAACCATGGCATATTCAGATAAAGTAATCGACCATTATAACAATCCTAAAAACGTTGGAACGCTTGACAAAAGTGCAAAAAACGTTGGAACAGGACTCGTAGGCGCCCCTGAGTGCGGCGACGTTATGCGCCTGCAGATTGAGGTAGACGATGCGACAGGCGTTATTAAAGACGCCAAGTTTAAAACCTTTGGTTGCGGTTCTGCTATCGCTTCTTCTTCCCTGGCAACTGAGTGGCTGAAAGGTAAATCAGTTGACGATGCGCTGAAGATCGATAACATGGAGATCGTTGAAGAGCTGAATCTCCCACCGGTGAAAATTCACTGCTCGGTATTAGCAGAAGATGCTATTAAAGCAGCGATCAATGATTACCGTAAAAAGAACGGACTGGAGCAGATTGTTTTTGAAGAAAGAATACATTAGAAATTAAAAGTAAAAATTGAAAAGTCAAAAGAGATCATGTCTTTTTGAATTTTGAATTTTGAATTTTGACTTATGGTTGCAACAGATAACGGAATATATGTGAGCGATAAGGCCCGGGATAAGGTGAGGAAACTTTTTGAAGAAGCCGGTGTGGGAAATGATCCTTCTTATTTCCTGCGTGTCTCTGTGGTTGGCGGCGGATGTTCGGGACTGAGTTATAAAATGGATTTCGATAACGAGCAGAAACCAATGGACCAGGTATTTGAAGACAACGGTTTGAAAGTAGTAACCGACCTGAAGAGTTTTCTTTATCTCGTGAATACAAGACTTGAATTCTCTGACGGGTTAAATGGTAAAGGATTTTATTTTGATAATCCGAATGCATCGAGAAGCTGTGGTTGCGGAGAAAGCTTCGCAGTTTAAATTATTAGATATTTTTTGTTTGATAGAGGGTCTGCTTACGCAGACCTTTTTTTTAACCGCAGAAAAGGAATGCAGAGGACTTTCATAACATTTTTCATAACCGCTTACCTTTTTAATGTTGTTCATAAAAACTTTCCTTTGCGTTTCTTCTCTGCGTTCTTTGCGCCCTCTGCGGTTAAATCCCTTTGCGGTTAAAGTTTTTCCAAAACCTCTCCCCCTGTTTTACTGTAATGAATATGCAGTAGTTTTGAAACCATGTGGATCATTGCCAAAAAAGAATGGCTGCATTTCTTCAACAGTCTCACCGGCTACATAGCGCTTGTTATTTTTTTACTGCTGAATGGTTTATTCCTTTTTGTATTTCCTGATACCAATTTATTAGACTTTGGATATGCCAGTTTGCAGGGCTTTTTTTCGCTTGAGCCCTGGATATTATTATTTCTTGTTCCAACGATAACCATGCGAAGTATTGCAGAAGAATATCGTACCGGCACTTTTGAATTATTGAAAACATCACCGCTTAAACCAGCGGCCCTGGTATGGGGCAAGTTCTCGGGATGTTTAATGATAGTAGCTCTTTGTTTGGTTCCTACCATTATTTATGCGATCAGTATGCAACAGCTAAGTGCTGTTGGCGGTATTGATATTGGCGCAACCGCAGGAAGTTATATTGGCCTTTTATTACTGGCAGCCGTTTTTACAGCAATAGGAATATGTACAAGCAGTTTTACTTCTAATACGGTGATCGCTTTTATAGCCGGAGCGTTCATGTGTTTTCTGTTTTACAAAGGTTTTGATGCGTTGAGTAAGTTTCCTGTTTTTAAATCGGGAAACGGTTATTACATTGAAATGCTTGGACTTAATTTTCATTATAACAGTATCAGCAGAGGTGTTATAGACCTGAGAGACATTATTTATTTCACCGGTGTGATAGCGATCTTTTTATTAATCACTCAAAGAAATATAAGCAGGCGTTAATTATGCAAAAGATACTTCAGCATAAATCCTGGTGGTTGTTTTTGGTCATTGCATTTGCAGGCATTGCTTATGTATCTTCTTTGTTTACTTACAGGATCGATCTTACAAAAGAGAAAAGATTCAGTCTTTCCAATCCAACTATCGATCTTTTAAACAACCTCGATACACCGGTTACTGTTCATGTTTTTCTTACCGGCGATCTGCCATCAGATTACAAAAAACTAAGTACGGCTACAGAGGACCTGCTCCGGCAAATGCGGGACCTTAGCGGCAATAATGTGAGATACGTATTTGAAAAACCAGGTGAGGGTTTAGCTGATACCAGCCGGGATCAATTGCTCGATAGTCTCGCAAGGATGGGCGTTGTAATTGAAAACAGTGAAGCCATTTCATCTGCAAAAGACAAAGCGACTTCACAAATGATCTTTCCTTCAGCGCTGGTTTATTATAAAAACCTGAGGCCAATGGTGATTGACCTGCGCAGCAGCCGGAAAATATTTAAACCTTTCAATGTTATCAATCAATTAGAACCGCAGGAAGATGTTGAAGCCACCAGGAATGCAGCAGAGGCTTTACTGGAATATAAATTCGCGAATGCTATAGAAAAATTGTCACGCAAAAGCGTTCCCACCATTGCTTATTTAATTGGTAATGGTGAACCCGGATATCAAACCGTTACCGACCTGGTAGAAAGTTTGCGTAATGATTACCGGCTGGGAATTTTTGATCTGAAGCAGGCATTTCCAAATCCGTCGCAGGTGAACGCAATGCTGATAGTAAAGCCGACACAACCATTTACACAACAGGATAAATTAAAGATCGATCAGTATGTAATGCATGGGGGTAAGATTTTATGGTTCGTTGATAAATTATATGCCGAGCTGGACAGCCTGATGCATAATCAAAATGGTTTTGTTGCCTTTGACCGTAACCTGAACCTGGACGATCTGCTTTTTAAATATGGCGTAAGAATCAACGGGGATCTTTTACAGGATCTTAACTGCGCTAAAATTCCTTTGGTGTATGGTAAGAACCCCGACGGAAGTCCTAAAATGCAAAGACACCCCTGGCGCTATTATCCTTTTGTATCAGCGCCGAATAATAATGGAATTGCAAAAAACCTGGAGAGAGTGTTGCCGATATTTCCCTCATCAATTGATACAGTAAAAGCGCCGGGCATTAAAAAAACCATATTACTCGCAACCGATACCAACAGCCGCAGTTTAAGTTCGCCGGCCATGGTAACAGTAAACGGCGGCGTAAAAGATGAAGCCGATTTTCAAACGTTCAACAGGAGTCATTTTCCTGTCGCAGTTTTGCTGGAAGGAAAATTCAACTCGCTTTTTGCAAACCGGTTAACTACAGATCTGCAGGATAGTTTAAAGTTATCAGGTGTGCCGTTTGCTTCTTCTTCTAAAGAAACGCAGCAAATTGTTGCTTCGGATGCCGACCTTGTAACTAATGCAGTTTCTGAAACACAGGGCCCGTTACCTATGGGAATGATCCCTTTTGAAAACTACCGGTTTGGCAATAGGGAGTTTTTTCTTAATTGTATAGATTACCTGGTAGGAAACTCCGGCATTTTTCAGACACGTAATAAAGAATTTACCTTACGCCTGCTTGATAAGGCAAAAGTGGAAGAAGAAAAAACAAAATGGCAATTCATCAATGTTGCCGGGCCTGTTGCGGTGGTGCTTATTTTTGGTATGATATTCCTTTGGAGAAGAAAGCAGCAATATGGCGTTTGATTCATTATGCTAAACATGGCTCATCTTGAAGAACAACACATTTATTTATCTCATTTTCGGAATTGTTCTGCTGCTCGCATTGGTATTCGACCTGGGTATGATGAGCAAGAGAAATTCGAAGGTCACCATTAAGAAAGCGCTTTGGCAAACTGTTTTCTGGGTGGGCCTGTCACTTGCTTTTTGGATTTTTATCTGGATACAAAAAACCGACGGTCTCGCAACGCGGTACATTTCCGCGTACCTGATGGAATGGAGCCTGAGCATCGATAATATTTTTGTGTTCATTCTTATTTTCAGTTTTTTCAGAATTAACCAGATGGACCAGGGCCGGGCCCTGCTGATTGGAATTTTACTTGCCATTGTACTCCGAATTATTTTTATCGCATTGGGGATTGGGCTTATCGAAAGATTTCACTGGTTGTTATATGTGTTTGGCTTTTTTCTTTTGTATACCGGTATCAAACTTTTTATAAAAAAAGAAGAGGAAGAATATAATCCCGGCGAGAGTAAACTTTACCAATGGGCCACTAAAATATTTCGTGTAACAAGAGAGCATAAGCCCGGGCGATATTTCGTAAAAAAGAAACGGGGCATCTACCTTACTGAACTTTCCATGGTAGTGCTGATGCTCGCCGCTACCGATATTGTTTTTGCCGTTGACAGTATTCCTACCGTGGTCTCACTTGTTCGGCAATCTGCTAACATTCCATTTACGCAGGATGAAATAATGGTGATTTATTCCAGCAATATTTTCGCTGTGCTTGGTCTTCGCAGCCTTTATTTTCTTTTAAAAGGCGCTGTTGCTAAATTCGATTACCTGCAGCAGGGCATTGCTGTAGTACTCGTTTTTATTGGTTTGAAAATGCTGGTCGAGTTTTTCAATATCGAGATATCGATCTACATTTCACTGATGGTAATTATTGTTGCCATCTTTGGATCGATGCTGTTCTCGGTTTATGTAAAGAAAAAAGAAACTTCGGAAGAAGATATAACCGTGCAGTAATAAAATGGAGTATAGCATTAAAGATATTGCCAGTATTACCGGCGGAGATTTGCAAACGGCAAACCCCGAAACAACGATCCGGTACATCGCTATTGACAGCAGGCGAATTCTTTTTCCTGAACGCACCTTATTCTTTGCATTGGTTACTACGCATCGCAACGCTCATATTTTTATTCATGATCTTATTAAAGCAGGCGTCACCAATTTTGTAGTGAGTGAACCGGTGGCAGATATTCCCTTAAACATAAATAGCGTTCGTGTTAAGGATGGTTTGCAGGCATTGCAAATGCTGGCTG
Organism: Chitinophagaceae bacterium; assembly: GCA_028288595.1. GTDB lineage: Bacteria > Bacteroidota > Bacteroidia > Chitinophagales > Chitinophagaceae > JAQBNK01. The sequence continues at coordinate 51,037 of JAQBNK010000091.1, read as the reverse complement.
CATATCACCGCGCGCAATTTAATTACCCTGTAATTGGTATTACAGGAAGCAATGGAAAAACGATCGTTAAAGAATGGCTGAATCAATTGCTTGAAGCAGATCATAACATAGTCCGTAGTCCTAAAAGTTATAATTCGCAGGTAGGAGTGCCCCTGAGTGCCTGGCAAATGAGTCCCGAACATGATCTCGCCATTTTTGAAGCAGGAATTTCTACTGTGAAGGAAATGAAACGACTTGAAAAAATTATTCATCCAACGATCGGAATTCTTACAAACGTGCTGCAGGCACATGACGAAGGATTTGATAGTAAAGAACAGAAAGCAAAAGAGAAGCTGAAATTATTTAGTGATTCAGATCTTGTTATTTATAATAGCGATGATAAAATAGTTGATAAGGCTGCAAGAGAACTTTCTGCGAGGTTATTTTCCTGGGGAAAAAAGGACCACGCTGATTTAAAGATCATTTCTGTCGATAAAGAAAAGGCGGGTGCGAAAATTTCGGCGATTTTTCAGGATCAAAATATTCTAATCACGATTCCGTTTACGGATGAGGCATCTGTTCAAAATGCAATTACCTGCTGGTGCCTGATGCTGGTATTTAAAATACCGGCTGAAGTAATACAGGAACGAATGCTTTTATTACAAGCTGTTGAAATGCGGCTGCAATTGCAGGCTGGAATAAATGACTGTGCAGTGATAGATGATAGTTACAGTTTTGATCTTAATTCATTAGAGATCGCTTTAGATTTTTTAAAACAACAAAAGCAATATACCCAGCGCACCATTATTGTTTCGGATATACCGGGTGATGCGACTGATGAACAGTATCAGAAAGTGATTACACTCTTGCATAAAGGCGGTATTTCAAAATTGATAACTATAGGAAAACAATGGCAGCACCGGAGTGAACTCGTTGATGAAAACTTCAAACTATATAGTTTTAAAAATCTCGACGAATTTGTTGAAGGTTTTCCTTTGTCATCACTTCATAAAGAACTGATACTTATTAAGGGAGCAAGGAAATTTGGGTTTGAAAGGATCGTATCGCTGCTGATCAGCAAGACACACCAGACAGTAATGGAAATAAACCTGTCTGCCATCATTCATAATCTTAACCAGCATAAATCAAAACTAAAACCGGGAACAAAGTTAATGGCGATGGTAAAGGCTTTTGGCTATGGCAGCGGAAGCAGCGAGCTCGCCAGTCTTCTGCAGTTTCACCAGGTAGATTATTTAGCCGTTGCCTATGCTGATGAAGGAATTGATCTGCGGAAAAGCGGTATTAATTTACCAATCATGATTTTAAATTCAGATGAAGCCACCTTTCATAACCTTATTGAATATAATCTTGAGCCGGAATTATTTTCATTCGGTATTCTTTCCTCTTTTATCCAGTATCTAAAATCGCAGGGAATCAAAAACTACCCTGTTCATATCAAACTGGATACAGGGATGCACCGGCTTGGGTTTTCGGGGGATGATATGGATAAACTTGGGTTACTCATTTCATCGGATCACATCACCGTGAAATCAGTTTTTTCTCATTTGGTTGCCAGTGAAGATGGGCATGAAGACGTTTTTACCCGGCAACAATTTGATTTATTCCAGGAGTGCTGTAATAAACTGCAACATTCACTGACTTATAAATTTATGCGGCATATCGGAAATTCGGCCGCTATCAGCCGGCATAGTAATATGCAGCTTGATATGGTTCGTTTGGGAATCGGGTTATATGGAATTGGAGAGGATAGCCTGCATTTGATTCCGGCGGCCACTTTAAAAACAACGATCGCACAGATCCGCGAAGTGAAAGAGGGAGATACCGTTGGGTATAACAGGAAGGGAAAAGTGTTGAAAGATTCATTGATAGCGACGATAAGGATTGGTTATGCTGATGGGTTCAGGCGTATTTTAGGAAACGGAGCAGGAAAGGTTTGGGTGAATGCTCACTTAGCACCTGTTATTGGAAATGTATGCATGGATATGACCATGATAGATGTTACTGATGTTCCCGGTGTAAAAGAAAATGATACGGTTGAAATATTCGGATCTAACCTGCCGGTACAGCAGTTAGCCGCATGGGCAAATACTATTTCTTACGAAATTTTAACGGGAGTGGGCCAACGTGTTAAAAGGGTTTACCTGCAGGAATGATTCTATCTGTTATCTTTGAAACTCTATAAATTTACCGGCGTGAAAGGAAGACAAATTGCATTTATTATTATACTTGTCCTGGTAGCTGACCAGGCCCTGAAATTATTCATCAAAACGCATTATTATATTGGTGAAGAACATAAAGTAGCTGGTAACTGGTTCAGGTTACATTTCGTTGAGAATGAAGGAATGGCCTGGGGCTGGAAATTCAGTGAAGGGAACTTTGGAAAAATAGCCCTCACACTCTTCCGGCTTGCGGCTGTAGTGGCAGGAACATTTTACCTGAGATCGGTTATAGGTAAAAATCTTCACAGGGGATTTTTGGTTTGCGCCGCACTGATCTATGCAGGTGCTCTGGGTAATTTGCTGGATAGCATGTTCTATGGTTTGATATTCGAGAACAGCAATCCTTTTCTTCAGAACGTAGCCCATATTTTTCCAAAACAGGGCTACGCCGGCTTTCTTCATGGGAAGGTGGTGGATATGTTTTACTTTCCCATTATAACAGATGCTAAATATCCGTTATGGATACCGGTATGGGGTGGTGAGGATTTCGAGTTTTTCAGGCCTGTTTTTAACCTGGCAGATGCTTCTATTTCTGTTGGGGTTATCACAATTTTAATTTTTCAAAAGCGTTTCTTTAAGCAGCATAACACCCCTGTAGTGAATCAAACAGATAGGGCAGGCGCTGAAACAGACGAACCCGTGCAGGCTCAGCAATAAAAATCCTTTCATGAAAAGATCTTATTATTTATTCCTCTCCTTAATAGCGGTTTCGTTTTTATGGTCCTGTAAAAAAGATTACAGCTATGAATCCGGGGATGCGGATAAAGTGGTTGGTCTCGGCTGGTCCTTAAAAGCCGCCGATACATTGAAGCAGGGTTGTATAGACACCGCTTATTATGCTGATTTTGCAGGCGGCAAGAGTCTTACAATAGAAGGCGGAAATAACATAGGAAATGCAATTTATATCGGCCTAATTTCTCCAACAGGAATCATTTCGGCAGGCAATTATAGTTCTGCCAACCTTACTGCGTCAATGGAATACACCAGCCGGGGAGTAGATATTTATTCTTTAAGCGCCTCGTCTGATTACCTGGATTTAAATGTAATAAACGTTAATGATTCAGTGATCGATGCTGAATTCTCAGCAAGCCTTACCAATAATGTAAGCGGGAAAACCATTGTAATTACGGCCGGGAAAATTAAAGCTTATATAGGAAGACATAACGCCTGTGGTATTCCACCGCAGGAGGGTACAACAGCCGGTGGCGGCGGTGGTACCGGTGGTGGTGGAGGAACAGTACCTCCTGTTGCAGTAGACGGCGATTATTTTCCGCTTACACAAAACTCCTGGTGGAGCTATACTATTCCCAATGCTGCTGCAGCCGACACACTTAAAATCTTAAGCGACAAACTATTTAATATACCGGGCTACCCTAATTCTTACCGCCTTTTCAGGTGGCAATTCAGGGCGAAGGATGTGGATTCATTGTTTTACCGCAGGGAAACGAATGGAGATTATATAGAGATCAATTCTGTAAACGCATACACAACCGCTGATTTCGACCAGTTTCAGCCTGCAGAAATAACCTTCCTGCTAAAGACCGTTTCTCTTGGTACTTCCTGGGCATCGCAGGAATACAGCGGAACAGTTAATAATGTACCTACGAAGTATAAATATCTTTTCAATGTTACAGGAGTTAACGGTACAATGACGGTTAATAATGTAAAGTATACCAACGTTATTAAAGTGATCTGGCGATCGCAGGTGAGTACCAGCGGTGCCGCATATAAAGATGACCAGGTCTATGAAAGTGATTATGCAAAAGATATCGGCCTGATTTACACATCAGACAATGCAGGCAATAGTTTATCGATAAAAAATTACCAGGTATTTTAATTCCTGTTGAATGCTAAATGTTGAATGATGGGCTCTTTAATTCAACATTTAGCATTCAACATAATTTTATAAGTCTCCCACCATCTTCGCAGGATCTACCCACTCATCAAATTCCTGTGGTGTTACATAGCCGAGTTTTACGGCCATCTCTTTTAAAGTAGTTCTTTCTTTATGTGCTTTTTGTGCGATCTCGGCTGCTTTGTAATAACCGATCTTAGTATTTAGCGCAGTAACCAGCATTAAACTATTATCAACATGCTTTTTAATATTCGCTTCGATAGGCTCAATTCCTTCTGCGCATTTATCATTGAAACTTACACATCCATCTCCGATTAATCTTGCACTGTGAAGAAAGTTATAGATCATCACAGGTTTAAAAACATTCAGTTCAAAATGACCGGTAGCACCGCCAATACCGATCGTTACATCATTACCCATTACCTGTGCAGCGATCATCGTTAAGGCCTCAGACTGCGTAGGGTTTACTTTTCCCGGCATGATGGAAGAACCAGGTTCATTATCAGGAATAAAAATTTCCCCGATACCGGAACGTGGTCCGGATGATAAAATGCGAATATCATTGGCGATCTTCATTAAGCTTACCGCCACTGTTTTTAAGGCTCCATGCGCTTCAACGATTGCATCATGTGCCGCTAAGGCCTCAAATTTATTTTCAGCAGTGATGAAGGGAAGTCCGGTTAAATCCGCGATGTGTTTTGCTACATTTTCTGAATAATTTTTTGGGGTGTTGATGCCGGTGCCTACCGCGGTACCACCCAGGGCGAGTTCACTTAAATGAGCAAGCGTGTTTTTAATGGCCCTTAGTCCATGATCAAGCTGGGAAACGTAACCACTAAATTCCTGTCCCAGCGTTAATGGTGTGGCATCCATAAAATGGGTTCGCCCGATCTTCACCACGTTCATGAATGCTTTGCTTTTAGCAGCCAGTGTATTCCTTAGTTTTTCAATTCCGGGAATGGTAGTCTCCACTAAGATTTTATAAGCCGCAATATGCATTGCTGTTGGAAAAGTATCATTGGAGGACTGCGATTTATTTACATCATCATTCGGATGAAGGAATTTTTCTTTGTCAGTAAGCTGACCACCTTTAATCACATGTCCCCGGTAAGCGATCACTTCATTCACATTCATATTGCTCTGCGTACCGCTACCGGTTTGCCAAACTACCAGCGGGAACTGATCGTTCAGTTTTCCTTCCAGTATTTCATCTGCAACCTGCCCGATTAAATCAGATTTCTCTTTGGCTAATACACCCGCATCGAGATTAGTGAGTGCCGCCGCTTTTTTTAAATAGGCAAAAGCTGCGATGATCTCTTTGGGCATTCTATTGATATCCTGCGCAATTTTAAAATTGTCGATACTGCGCTGGGTCTGGGCACCCCAGTATACATGCGAAGGAACTTTTACTTCGCCCATCGTGTCTTTCTCTGTGCGGTAGTCCATGGTTATCGTTTGTGCGGCAAAGGTAAGGCGGGGAAAGAATTAGTTGTGGAGAGTCTTGCCACAAAGCCACGAAGGCAAAAAAGATTCGCTAAGTCTTTGTGTTTCTTTCTGTCTTTGTGCCTTCGTGGCAGAAAAGCTCAATTCCCAACCGGACCCTGAAAAAGTCCGACGCAACTAAAGTCACGGTCAGGGTTATGCAGCCGGGCTCTAAAAAACTTCTTTCACTGTAAATCAACACGTTTTTGAGTGTGTTTTTACCGTTTAACAAATCCTTTCCTGCCGAATTGCGTCTTTTACCTATTTTCCAGCTCTTAACGTCAACCCTGGTATAGCTTCTATGCCTTTCATTACAAAAAATCAATTTATGAAACTTAGACACTTGCTGCTGGCAGGTATGCTGGCTGTAACTGTTGCGGCCACTGCACAAAAAAATGAGTGGAAACAGGCTGCGTCGGCCGGCTACACTTATAAGTATGTAACGGGCGACCCGATGAATACCCGTTTCTATACTTTGAAAAACGGTCTTACAGTAATTCTTTCTCCCAATCACAAAGAGCCCCGTGTTACGGTGCGTATACCTGTGAGGACGGGAAGTAATAACGATCCCAGCGATCATACAGGGCTCGCTCACTACCTGGAGCATTTACTTTTTAAAGGAACCGATAAATATGGTTCGCTGGACTGGGCGAAGGAAAAACCTTACCTGGACCAGATCGATAATTTATACGAGTTGTATAACTCCACTACCGATGCTGCTAAAAGAAAAACAATCTATCACCAGATCGACAGTGTATCTGGTTTAGCGTCTCATTACTCTATTGCTAATGAGTATGATAAAATGATGGCATCAATCGGTTCACAAGGTTCTAACGCCCATACCTGGGTAGAAGAGACCGTGTACGAAGAAGATGTTCCATCTAATGCGATCGATAAATTTCTTACAATACAGGCAGAGCGTTTCCGCAATCCTATCTTCCGTATTTTTCATACAGAGCTGGAAGCAGTTTATGAAGAGAAAAACCGCAGTTTAGATAACGATCAGTGGAAGATCCAGGATGCAGAACATTACCTGATGTTCCCGACACATAATTATGGACAGCAGTCTACGATCGGTACGATCGAACACCTGAAGAATCCTTCTTTGAAAGCGATCAGGAATTATTATTACAAGTACTATGTGCCGAATAATATGGCCGTAGTAATGGCAGGAGATTTTGATCCTGACCAATTGATCAAAAAGATCGATGCTGCTTTTGCGTATATGAAGCCACATCCGGTGCAGCCCTATAATGGTCCGAAAGAAGCACCTGTTCATGGCCCTATCGTGAAAGAAATATATGGCCCTTCTGCAGAAACAATGCGTATCGTTTATCGCGTGGGCCCTGCAAGTTCTAAAGACGCGTTAATGGCCGATCTTGTTTCTTCCATTTTAGCGAATGGTAAAGCAGGTTTGTTCGACCTTAATCTGAACAAAGCGCAAAAGATCCAAAGTTCAGGCGCCAGCAATCAGCAATATAAAGACTACGGCTTCGTGGTGTTATCGGCTTCTCCTAAACAGGGGCAAACACTGGAGCAGGCTAAGGACCTGTTATTAGAGCAGGTTGATATTTTACGTAAAGGAAATTTTGATGAATCGCTGCTGAAAGCAATCGTGGCCAACTATAAATTAGGCAGGTTACAGCAACTGGAAAATAACACGGCACGTGCCGTAGATATTACTGACGAGTTCATTAAGAACCGGGGTGAAGAGTGGAACAAAAATGTTGGACAACTGGATGAAATGAGCAAAGTAACAAAGAAAGAAGTGGTTGAATTTGCGAACCGTTTCTTTGGAAGCGATAATTATGCAGTGATCTACAAAAGAAAAGGGGAAGACAAATCAATTGTGAAAGTAGACAAGCCACCGATTACACCGGTTGAAACAAACGGTGGTAAACAATCTCCTTTTGTTGCTGCGATTACGGGTTCACCATTGCCTGCTATTAAACCGGTGTGGTTAGATTTTAATAAAGATCTGCAGCAGGGTAAAACCGGCAATGCAGATGTGCTCTATGTTCAGAACAAAGAGAATGGCCTGTTCAGAATGTATTATCATTTCGATATGGGCAGCTACAACAATAAATTGTTGCCGATCGCATTGCAGTATTTACAATTCCTGGGAACCGATAAATACAGTTCAGAGGATATCAGCAAACAGTTTTATAACCTGGCTGCAAACTTCAGTGCGAATGCTGGTGCTGAAGAAACGAATCTTTCTGTAAGTGGTCTGCAGGAAAACTTTGATAAAGCGGTTAGCTTATTTGAAGAACTGATCAGCAATTGTAAACCGGATGCTGCTGCACTTGAAGCCTTGAAAGGACGTTTATTGAAAGCACGTGCCAACAGCAAGCTGAACAAAGCGGCTATCTCTGCGGCCTTACGAAGCTATGCTTTGTATGGTGCTGTAAATCCTTTCAACTATGTATTGAGTGATGATGATATCAAAAATCTGAAAGCTGAAGATTTAGTAAGTCTCGTACATTCATTACCAAATTATAAACATTCAGTATTATATTATGGTCCGTCGTCTTTACCGGTATTAAGTGCCAGCGTACAGAAGCTGCATAGAATGCCTGCGTCATGGGCGGCTGGTCCTGCTGCAATAAAATTCGACAGGACAAAATTGAATGGCAACCAGGTTTTATTCTCTGAATATGATGCGGTGCAGGCTGAAGTTTACTGGACGAAGAATATGCAGACTTATGACCCTAAACAGGAAGCTATCACTTCATTGTTCAATAATTATTTCGGTGGTGGAATGGGCTCAATCGTTTTCCAGACCATTCGCGAATCTAAAGCACTGGCTTATTCTACCTGGGCTATTGTACAGACGCCTTCGAAGAAAGAAGACCCTTATACTTTCACTGCTTACGTAGGTAGCCAGGCTGATAAGATGAATGATGCGATGAACGGTATGAATGAGCTGCTGAATAATCTTCCTGCTGCCCAGCAGAACTTTGATAATGCAAGACTAAGCATGCTGAAAGATATTGAGACCGGCCGTATTACAAAAGACGGTATCATCTTCTCTTATCTTGCTGCTAAAAAGAAAGGGCTTGATCACGACATAAGAAAAGATGAGTATGGACAACTGGCAGGATTAACATTGAATGATCTTGTTAAATATCATGACGAGCAGTTAGCAAAACAGTCTTATACTTATAGTGTGGTGGCATCTGAAAAGAAAATAAATTTAGATGACCTGAAAAAATATGGTAACGTAAAGAAATTAGAGTTGAAGGAATTGTTTGGATATTAGAATGAGTAATGAGTTGGAGCCGCTGAATTTTCAGCGGCTTTTTTTATTACCAAATCCCCCACATTTATTCTCCTGCTATTTTTCTTTGATTATTTTGCGGGTTCATTCCTCGCTATGAAAATTCTCCGGACCCTTGCATTTCTGCTTCTTTCCTTTTCGGGCATGGCGCAAAACAGCAGATCATTAATGGTGACTGCCGCACTCCCAAAATTCTTACGCAACGGTGATAACATACAAATACCGGTCACTATAAAAACCAATCTTGCAGTAGATGTGAGCGGCCAAACAACGCTGCAATTAACCGACGCCGTTAAGAAAACTTCAGTGGACGGATGGTTCAATAATGTTTTTCCCGTACAATATTTTACTGCTTCTTCAATGGCACCAGGTAAACTTCATTTTCTGTTAACTGTTCCTGATAGTTTTAAAACAGTCGCCCTGATTCATATCATATCAAGCAGCGGATTAATGTCTGATAGTTTACAAAAAACTTTACCGGTAATTTATAACGACCATAATAAAGCCATATCCAAAGAGTTACTCGATGTTAAGAAAACTCTTTTTAAAAGATCAGGGAGATTCAATATTCCTCTTACCGGCGCAACTGATATTTTTTCCGGTGATACACTCCTGGTGAAACTCACAATTACCAGCGATAAATTATACAAGGATGTATCCGTAACAGATCCTTTAGCCGCTACCATGAAGGTGCTCCGGACTTCCTATAAATTTACCGATACAGATATTAGTTTTTCTGTTCCCGAATTAAAGAAAGGCGCTTATAGTTTTGTCTATACCGTAATTGCAGAGCATGCAGGACGGTTTAGTTTTGCCCCGGTAATAATAAAATCAGGTTCTTTTACGGCATCTTTTGATCCCGGGTTTATCTTACGGGTGGAACAAAAGGAAAAGTAATGAAGACAGATTACCTGGTTGTCGGACAGGGCATTTGCGGAACCTTTTTAAGCTGGTATTTAGAACAGGGTAAGCAGGATTTTCTTGTAATTGATAATGCGCTTCCATCAACTCCTTCAAAAGTGGCCAGCGGCGTTATTAACCCGATCACCGGGCGTATCCTGGCCACTACCTGGTTAGCAGAAACCCTACTTCCTTTTACCTGGAACGCCTATGAGCAATTAGGAATAACCATCGGCGCAGACATCATTAAAGAATACGAGATCATCAGCTTTCCCTCTACACAACAAATGAAGGAGGCGCATGAAAAAAGAATAGGAGAATACAATTCATATATTCAGCCTGCATTAAATAATTACCCCAGTTTTAATTATTTATACAATAGTTATAGTATTTCGCCAGTTTGGCTCGTAGACCTTCATCCTATACTAAACAACTGGAGAAATTTTTTACAGTCAGCTAATAAATTAACAGAAACATTTTTTGATGTGAATGAATTAAAAATTGAACCTGATTGTATTCAATACAAAGATATTACAGCCAAAAAAATTATTTTTTGCAATGGTACTGAAGCTTTCAGCTATTCGTTTTGGAAAAATTTACCTTATGCAGATAATAAAGGTGAGGCGCTCATTGCTGATGTACCGGAACTTTCCAGGGATCATATTTATAAGATCGGTTCATTGGTGATGGTGCCATGGTATAATAACCAATGGTGGATAGGCAGCAGTTATGAAAGAGAATTTGAATCCGCAGCTCCCACAGATGCATTCAGGAAATATGCTGAGAACCAGGTAGCGGGTTGTTTAAGAGTGCCATTTAAAATAACGGGTCACCTCGCAGGTATTCGTCCCGCGAACATGGAGCGCAGGCCTTTTGTCGGGCTGCATCCGCATTATCCTTCAGTAGGTATATTGAATGGAATGGGAACCAAAGGATGTTCACTCGCTCCATATTTTGCTAACCAGTTTGTAAAATATTTAGTGAAAGCTGAGCCCATTGATCCGTTGGCTGATGTCGGGCGTTTCAGTAAGGTTTTAAAACGAGAGACGTGAGACGTGAATCCGCTAATCCGCTAATTCATATAAATAAAACAACTCCCATGCCTCAAGAAGCTGTTTACAGTATTCCCATCAGTTACAGGAAAATGGAAAACCTGCATATTGTTTTCTGGTTGTTCAAAGATATCAGCTGGTGCCTGATCTTTAAACCGCTTGGAATTGCGATGATCTTTCCAACACTTATAATAGCTATTATTATCGCCTGGCGTACCCGGCATTTTGTGTCTGAACTGTGTCATAATGTTGCGATCACGGTTTGGATATTGGCGAATTCTTACTGGATGATCAGCGAGTTCCTTCACTTCGATGCTGAAATTATTTACGGTGATATTACTTATAAGCACCTGGCAATTATTCCCTTCGGCGCCGGTGTTGTTATACTCGCTTATTATTATTTGTACTGGAAACCACGGAATAAGCACACTGAAGAGACGATGTAAACGGTTTGAGTAGTTATCTTTGCAACCCTTGACACAAAGACACTAAGACACCAACAGGCAAAAAGAAAATGTATCAACTTTCTGTCTTGGGGTCTTCGTGGCAAAGCATTCAGCATATAACATTCAACATTCAAAATAAAATGTACAGATCGCATACCTGCGGAGAATTAAGGATCACAGATGCCGGTAAAGAAGTTACACTGGCCGGCTGGGTGCAGACCGTAAGAAAATTTGGCGCTATCACTTTCATTGATCTGCGTGACCGCTACGGTATTACGCAATTACTTTTTGGTGAAGACCTGAACGGGCAATTGGAAGCCAATCCCCTGGGCCGCGAATTTGTTTTACAGGCCGTGGGGAAAGTATCGGAAAGAAGCAATAAAAATCCCAATCTTTCGACTGGCGATGTTGAAATAGCAGTTACCTCTTTTAAAATATTGAACAAATCGGCCGTTCCTCCTTTTACAATCCAGGATGATAGCGACGGGGGTGATGATCTCAGGATGAAATACCGTTACCTGGATCTGCGACGTAATGCGGTAAAGAAAAATATTGAACTGCGTTACGCGGTGAACCGTGCTGCGAGAAACTATTTGCATAACAATGGTTTCATGGATATCGAAACGCCCTTCCTGATCAAATCAACTCCCGAAGGTGCAAGAGATTTTGTTGTTCCTTCAAGAATGAATCCCGGGGAGTTTTATGCATTGCCGCAATCGCCGCAAACATTCAAACAATTGTTGATGGTGAGCGGTTATGACCGTTACTATCAAATCGTAAAATGTTTTCGCGATGAAGATCTTAGAGCTGATCGCCAGCCGGAGTTCACGCAGATAGATTGCGAGATGGCATTTGTTGAACAGGAAGATATTCTGAACATGTTTGAAGGAATGGTGAAAGCTATTTTTAAGGATGTAAAAAATATCAGTTACGCAGAGACGGTTGAAAGAATGACATGGGAGGAAGCCATGTGGAATTTTGGAAATGATAAACCTGATATCAGGTTCGGTATTAAAATAGCCAACCTTAAATCTGTTTTTACCAGGAATGGCGCTATCACAGCAACTGGTGAATTAATTAACGGGGCAGATTTTAAAGTGTTCGATGAAGCGGAAACAGTTTTAGCTATTGCTGTTCCCGGCTGCAGTGAATACTCGAGAAAACAAACAGATGAATTAACAGAATGGGTGAAGCGTCCCCAGGTAGGAATGAGAGGTTTAGTATTTATAAAATATAATACTGACGGAACTTTAAAAAGCAGTGTTGATAAATTTTATACTGAAGACAAATTAAAAGCGATCGCTGGTTTTGCTAATGCAAAGCCCGGTGATCTTATTTTAGTTCTTGCGGGAACAGAGGACCGTACAAGAAAGGCAACCAGTGATCTTCGGATGGAAATGGCTGAAAGACTCGGTCTTCGTAAAAAAGATGAATATAAATTATTGTGGGTGCTTGATTTTCCATTATTCGAATATGATGAAGAAAACAACCGCTGGGTAGCGAGGCACCATCCTTTTACATCGCCAAAGCCTGATCATATTAATGTGATGATCGATAATAATCCTGTCATTGAAAATGCAGCGGAATATTTAAAGCATCCCTATGCTGAAATAAAAGCGAACGCTTATGATATGGTGTTGAACGGAAACGAAATCGGAGGCGGCTCTATTCGTATCTTTCAACGCGACCTGCAGGAAAAAATGTTCACTGCACTGGGTATGAGCGATGAGGAAGCTGTGCATAAGTTTGGATTTTTACTTGGCGCTTTTGAATATGGTGCGCCGCCCCATGGTGGTATAGCTTTCGGCTTCGACAGGCTCTGTGCTATTTTAGGAGGAAGTGAAAGTATCCGTGATTTCATAGCATTTCCTAAAAATAACAGCGGAAGAGATGTGATGATGGATTCTCCATCTACAATTGATGATAAGCAGTTAACAGAGTTGCAGATAAAAACGGATATAAGAAAATAGTGATCAGAAAAATTATGAAAGCATTACCCCTCTATAGAATTTTATCAGTCATCATTAATATATTCTGCGTGATCATTGGTTTCTCTTTACTCACCAGTTTTGTAATGATATTCTCCAACCCGCCTCTTGCAATTAGCTTCTTTATTTTATTGGGAGTGGTGTTATATGCATGGTTTGCCCATAAATTTTTACACACGGTAATAATAAAGCAGCAGCCTTTTACTAAAAAACAAAAAGACTGGTTACAGGTAAATGCGATCGTCGCATTTATATTTTCAATAATGGCCATCATTAATGCCATTTACCTGCTCAGCAATCCGCATCTGCTGGATGAGGTGCTGAAACAATTGCCGGTGGCTGCTCCCGCTAACCTGATGAGGAATATTTCAATAGGGTTACTGGTCTTTGCTCTCTTGCTTTTTATTCATATCACCTGGACCTACCTTTTACTTCGTCAGTATAAAGATTATATAGAGCCGCAGGAATAACTTCCCACAGAACAATTTGTAACTTTCCTTAATGAATGCAAATGCCCCACTGGCAGAGAGATTGCGCCCACGCAAATTAGATGAGCTTGCTGGCCAGGAACACCTTACCGGGAACGGAAGTATTTTAAGAACAGCAATCGAAGGCGGCAATATTCCTTCCATGATCTTATGGGGTCCGCCGGGAGTTGGTAAAACAACTATCGCTAATATTATCGCTGAGACACTGGTCGTTCCTTTTTTTCAATTAAGTGCGATAAGCTCTGGTGTAAAAGATATTCGGGAAGTAATAGAGACAGCAAAATCAACCCAAAAAGCTATTTTATTTATTGATGAGATCCATCGTTTTAATAAAGGGCAACAGGATGCATTATTAGGCGCTGTAGAAAAAGGTATTATCACATTGATCGGGGCCACCACGGAAAATCCTTCCTTCGAAGTTAACTCCGCCTTACTCAGCCGCTGCCAGGTTTATGTATTAAAGCCTTTGGATAATAATGACCTGGAAAAATTACTTCATCATGCTATAGCAACGGATGAAGTAATGAAACAATACCAGGTCACGTTAAAAGAAACGGAAGCACTGATTAACATTTCCGGCGGTGATGCGAGAAAGTTATTAAACCTGCTTGAACTGGTGATTACATCATCATCCAAAAAGAAAATAGAAATTACGGATGATTATGTAATGAAAGTTGCACAAAAAAGAATTGCTCTTTATGATAAACAGGGCGAACAGCACTATGATATTATTTCTGCATTTATAAAAAGCATGCGCGGCAGCGATCCTAACGGCGCCGTGTACTGGCTTGCGAGAATGATAGAAGGCGGCGAAGATGTAAAATTCATTGCGAGAAGAATGGTAATATTTGCCAGTGAAGATATCAGCAATGCAAACCCTAATGCACTGCTGCTTGCGAATGCGACATTCGATGCAGTAAATAAGATCGGTTATCCCGAAGCAAGAATTATTTTATCCCAGTGCGCTACTTATCTTGCTTCATCTCCTAAAAGCAATGCTTCTTACGAAGCAATTAATGAAGCGATGGCTGCCGTTCAGCAGCACGGAGACCTGCCGGTGCCTTTGCATATCCGTAATGCACCTACAAAGCTGATGAAAAATATGGATTACGGTAAAGGATATAAATATGCACATAGTTTTGAAGGCAACTTTGCTGACCAGGAATATTTACCCGCGGAAATAAGCGGAAAGAAATTTTATGACCCGGGGGATAATGCAAGAGAAAACGAATTAAGAAAATATTTAAAAGAAAAGTGGAAGGATAAATATGGTTACTAAAAATGGTAATTAATGAATACAAAAAGAGGGGGTCAGTTTTAAAACTGACCCCCTCTTTTTTATCAGTTTATAATTTTAATCCAAGAGACAAACTCCAGACCCTGTGCTTATTTGTATCATCCGAATTATTATTTTGTGCGGACCCGATCTTAGCTAACCCATATCCATAATTAACACCGATCAGAAATTTACCAGCTTCAAAACCAGCGAGTGCGTTCAAACCATAATCAAAACGTCGAAGCTTATTAACGCTTGCATCTTCCTGGCCTGCCGTAAAAGGATCATCATTATTAAATTGAATATCCTGCGAATAAGTAGTTGTTAAACCGGCAACTTTTCTTTCACCTGTTGTTTTTCCCCCAATACCAACTGCTGCATATGGCCCCGCACCAAAAAAGAAACGGGTATCGCCACTCATCGGAACTTTAAAAACAAGGTTAGCAGGAACTTCGAGATAGATGGGGTTAGTTTTTAGTTTATAATAATTATCAGACTGGTTACTGTTTAAATAAATCTCTGTTTTAGAACCTTTTCCTGTTACCAGCAGACCTGGTTGAAAAGACAAAACGTCCCCCAATGATATATCACCTGCTATGCCGATATGAAAGCTGGTTAGCATATTAGCATTATCAACTGTCCCGTTATTATTCACTGAAATATTTGCAAGGTTGAGCCCGCCTTTTAAATAAGCGCCGCCCGGATTTGCAGAACGATGTATTCCTGTTTGTGCGTTTACAAATGCTGCCATACCAAAGGCCCCAAGCAAAAAAATTAATTTCTTCATAGCATTTTTTTTGCTGCGATGTTTTCCAATTTCATGCCAAACAATGAGTGATGAGTAATGCGAGATGAGTGATGTGTTGTAATGTTCGCTTGTAATAAAAAATGAGTAATGAATACCAGCTAATCTGAACTCATTACTCATTCCTCATCACTCATTTCAGCCCTCATTCTTTTCCTCGCCTGGGTTTCCCGGAGGAGGCGGATTATTGTTTGGCGGCCTGAAATTTTGCGGTGGTCTTTGTTGTCCGCCCTGTTGTGGCCTTTGCTGGTTTGGATTATTTGGTCTTTGTTGCTGAGGTCCCTGGGGCCTTTGTTGCTGAGGTCCCTGCGGACGTTGTTGTTGTCCCCCGCCTTGTTGCGGTCTCTGCTGATTTGGATAATTAGGTCGCTGAGGTCCCTGGGGCCTTTGTTGTTGAGGTCCCTGCGGACGTTGTTGTTGTCCCCCGCCTTGCTGTCCGCCCTGCATTCTTTGTTGCGGATTATTTTGATTATTTCCGCGTTGCTGCGATTGAGTATTTCCCCGTTGATTGTTATTTCTTTCGTTGTCCCTTCTTCTTTTATTATTTTTTTCCAGCGTTCTCAGGCTTATCTGTCCTACCACATCAACAAACTGAGGTTCTATCTCCTGCTCTTTATTGGTAGTAAGATCAACCGGTTGCAGTTCCTCCACTCTTTCGCCTCTTGCATTCAGTCGAATAATTTCTTTTACTCTTGCAATCGTTAAAGGATATTGTTTGTTGGTATCCGGTAACACGTACCACATCAGGTTTTTGAAAATATCTTTTTTTACGAGTGTAGCCATGCCTTTATTTGTCTGCAATCCATCGGCATTATCAGGAAAACTTTGCAATGCATCCAGGTAAGTATCCAGCTCATAATTTAAACAACATTTCAATCGTCCGCACTGGCCGCTGAGTTTTGTTTGATTGATCGATAAATTTTGATAACGTGCCGCGGTTGTAGTAACACTGCTGAAATCTGTTAGCCAGGTAGAGCAACACAATTCACGTCCGCAACTGCCAATGCCACCCATTTTTCCTGCTTCCTGGCGAATACCGATCTGGCGCATTTCCACTTTTACCTTAAATTCACCGGCAAGCAAGCGTATCAGTTCACGAAAATCAACACGGTCATCAGCCGTATAAAAGAAAGTTGCTTTTTTACCATCTGCCTGGAACTCGATCTCAGACAATTTCATTTGCAGGTTCAGTCCGCGGGCAATTACCCGGCTCTTAATCAAGGCTTCTTTTTGTCTCGCTTTTTGTTTTTCAAAAGACTCGATCTCTTTTTCTGTACTGCGGCGAAGGATTTTTTTGATCTCGGGATTAAATTCATCCACGCCTTTTTTCTTCAACTGCATGCGTACGAGCTCTCCGCTAAGGCTCACTTCGCCTACATCAAAACCGCTTACCCCTTCAATGGTTACGAGTTCACCTTTTTCAAAATATTGCAAAGTGGGGTTACGATAAAATTCTTTGCGGCTGCCCTGGTTAAAGCTCACCTCAACAATTTTGCAATTGCTTTCCGGGTCACTGAAAGGCAGGTTCATCAGCCAGTCGTGTACGTTCATCCGGTTGCAACTGCCCGTTCCGCAACTGCCATGACTTTTACAGCCACCGGGTTTTGTTCCACATGATCCACAAGCCATCTATGTACATTTACAAGTGATAAAATTTTAATGTCTAAATACTGGAATTCAGCATCAGCATTCGGCATTCAGAATTTTTGTTGTCCCGGCTTTTGTGGTACTATGAAGCTTCGTTGTGTCACTCACTTGAACTTCCTGTTCGTTATTCAGCATACAGACGCTGAAGATGGAGAGAGGATATGTATATTTTATAAAACCAATTCAAATTATATACAGTTCAAGTTTCCACCACCGGTGGTAACAAAGTTCATGCACTTCAAAAACGGGCTCACAAAAAACTTACAACTTTCGTTGCTATGTAGTCAAAATTAGGGCTTTATCCTGAATAAGGTGACGCAGCCGGATGGTGAGGGCCAGAAATAACATTTTGCCGTTAGCATTGCGCTCAATATGGTACGATGCCCTGTCAAGTTCTTCTATCAGAACCTGTTGCTGACTAACAGATGCGATCTTATTCAGCCGGTTAGCAAAGTCTTTGTCCTGGTCAGAAGCCGATATATGCTCATCGCCCAAAACTTTAAGCCGGATACTCATTTCCAGCAGGTGATTAAAATACCGCAGAAACTGTTTTTGCTTTTCCCTGCCCAGTTTACTCACTTCATCAATCCACTTAACCTGTACAGCGGGCCCGCCTTTTAAAGCGGCATTTAACCAGTCTCTTAATAATGACTGCCAGTCTTCTTCGGCATGGTTCAATAACTGTAGTGCTTCACGATAATTTCCCTCAGCAATGGCGGCAGCTCTGCCGGCAGTTTCCGGTGCTGTGTTATTTCTTTGTATCAATGCCTGCTCTATATCCTTACTTGTTAATCTCGGGATTTTTACCAGCTGGCAGCGGCTGATGATAGTAGGTAGTAACTGTTCTTCATTTTCAGCCACGAGAATAAATAAAGTGTTTGGCGGCGGTTCTTCTATCAGCTTCAATAATTTATTTCCTTCCTTGCCTAAATATTCGGGCATCCACATGATGAGGATCTTATACCCGCTTTCAAAGCTTTTTAAGTTTAGCTGGCGAATGATATCATTGCATTCTTCAGACGTAATATTTCCCTGTTTATTTTCTGCATTGATGAACTGCAGCCAGTCGAAAACGTTTCCATAAGGATAAAGCGAAAGAAATTCTCTCCACTCAGAAATGTAATTACTGCTTATTGATTTCTCACCGCTTTTCTTTGGAATTACGGGGAATGAAAAATGAATATCAGGATGAATAAATTGTTTTGCTTTATGGCAAGCCGGGCATTCGCCGCAGGAATCGTCTGGCAATTGTAAGCTGGAAGATGGCACTTCCTCCTCACCAAATAAAGATGGCCCTGCGGATACCGGGTTCAAGCTCCTCTGTACTTTTTCGCAGGTAAGGTATTGAGCAAAAGCCAGCGCAAGAAGTAAGGAACCGCTGCCTTCTTTGGATAAAAAAAGCAAAGCATGGCTCAAGCGGTTTTGCTGTACTAATTCTGCAAGCTGCGTTCGTATGGTTTGCTGGTTAATGATGTCTTTAAACTGCACGGGGGCGAAGATAGGATAACTAAAAAAAGACGCAACGTTTTACAGATATTTACACTCATACAATAAATAAATCACATGTACAGGAAGCTTGCTATTACGATATCCATTTTTGTAATTACTATCCATTGTAATTGCCAGGTAAGTCTTTATGTAAAGGGCGGCGCTTTATATAATATGAATAAAGTAAAGGAAACCCCTCAAATAAATAATTCGCAAAAGAAATCTTTTACATGGTCGGGTGGAATAGATGCCGACCTTCGGATTGACAAGGACTTTTCTTTTGTTACAGGTATAGAGCTGCAGCAAAGATCTTTTCATCGTGAATTGCTGTATTACGCAGATTATTCTGCGGAAGCACAGAATACCCCGGTTTATTTGCATGTCCCTATTTATTTTAATTACCAGCTGCGGAGTTCCATTTTCCGAATACACTTTTTTGCGGGTGGCTACCTGGAAAAAGGTGTTGGAGGAAATGCAAAAGGTAACTGGTACAATTTTCCATTTCCAACATCAGGAAAAATTAGTGATAAGATACAGTTTAATAACAGTTCAGATAGCAAGCTAAGAACCTTAACTCCATATGGCAACGGGCTGATTGCTGGTTTGGGAGCGGGACTAAAAAAATATGAAATATCGCTTAGCTATGAGCATGGATTAAATAATGCTGCACCAAAGGGAGAGCAAAGGTTTGAAGAAATTAAACTTAGAAGTTTTGTATTAGCGATGCGATATAAACTATTCAGTTTTCATAAATAAAAAAATCCCGCTTTAAGCGGGATTTTTTTATTTATCAGTTCAATTATTTTATTTCAAATAATTCACTACTTCTTCACTTAGTGGTTTTGTTTTGTTATTGATCACTGCGAGCAATTCACCATTTTCATCTAAAAGAAATTTTGTGAAATTCCATTTAATAGGATCTTCAATACCTTTCTTTTTTGCCTCGTCTACCAGGTATTGGAATAATGGATGAATGTCTGCACCCTTCACAGAGACTTTTTCTGCCATAGGAAAAGTTACGCCGTAATTTTTTGTACAAAATTCCTGGATCTCGGTGTTAGTTCCGGGCTCCTGCTGGCCGAAGTTGTTAGCAGGAAAGCCTACGATCACGAGTTTGTCTTTATACTGCTCATATAATTTTTCGAGTTCAGCATACTGAGGCGTATTGCCACACTTGGATGCAGTATTGACGATCATGATCTTCTTTCCCTTGAATTTGGAGAAGTCAATTGTTTTGCCATCCAAAGAAGTGACTTTGTAAGAATAGATCGGTGCAGGTCCTGCCGGGATATTCAGGGCCATCAACAGCGCTAATAAGATTTTCATTTTGTATTTTTTTAATGAGAACGACTATAAAAGTAGAAAGGTTTGCCGGGATCACAAGGTTAAATTGTCCATGCCGCAGTAATAATGCTTACTGAACAGTTTTCAATTTTCAGCAGTGCTTCTGCGCATGCTTCCAGGGTAGCGCCGGTGGTTATTACATCATCTATTAATAAAATGTGTTTTCCGTTCAGGGCCTTTTCATCAGAAACAGAAAAAACGCCCGGGCATAGTCTGCCAGCGGTGGACCCGGTCTTTACCCGTTTGGGTTTTGGTTACGAGGTGCCTTTTAATCGTATCTGCGATAACCGGCCTGCTCCTTTCTTCAATAATACCTTCAGAAATGAGCCGAGCCTGGTTGTAGCCCCGTTTTTTTTCTCTTTTTGCATTAGGGGCAGGGTAAAATGCCGTCTACGGACTGAAAATGGGCAGATTTTTTAAGTTCCAGCCCGATCAGGCGACCTAAGAGGAGGCCCGCTTCGGGGCAATTACGGTATTTCAGGTGAAATATTAAATGCTGAATTATCGAATCTTTAGTGAAATAAAAGCCGCGGCGGCTTCCTGATATTAACGCTTCCAAAGAATGTTTTTTCTACTGGGTTACCGGGGAGATCAATAAAAATTGTACGTGGAAGTTTATCATAACAGTTAATGCAAAGATGATTTGGATAAGGTGTTGGTTCATCACATCCCAAACAGTAATCAGGATAAAAGAGAACAGAAAAAATGCGAACCGTTTCTTTGATAAAAGCAAACATGATGCAAGCTAACCGGCAACTATATTTTCACCAATACTTTAAAAGAGGTACTTATAAACTTCTTCAACCCTGTTTAATGCGAGTATTTCGATTTTAGCAGATTTGTCAAATCCTTTTTTGTTGTAACCGGAGACAATGATTTTTTCAAATCCTAATTTTTCAGCTTCGGCAATTCTTTGTTCTATGCGGTTAACTGCACGTATCTCACCATTCAATCCCACTTCGCCTGCAAAACAAATATGTTGGGAAACCGCAACATCTTCATACGAAGAAAGTAATGCGCAGATGATAGAAAGATCAATAGAGGGATCTTCAATTTTTAAGCCGCCTGCGATGTTGAGAAAAACATCTTTCATTCCAAAATGAAAGCCGCCTCTCTTTTCTAAAACTGCTAAGAGTAATTGTAATCTTCTTAAATCAAAACCACTAACTGTTCTTTGCGGTGTTCCATAAACGCTTTGCGTTACCAGCGTTTGTACTTCTATCATCAGTGGTCTTAATC
Organism: Chitinophagaceae bacterium; assembly: GCA_028288595.1. Lineage (GTDB taxonomy): Bacteria > Bacteroidota > Bacteroidia > Chitinophagales > Chitinophagaceae > JAQBNK01. The sequence goes on along the minus strand of JAQBNK010000091.1, from coordinate 29,528 downwards.
CCTCCATTGAAGCAGCTACCGCGGTGCCACTAAGCTCAGTGTCTTTCTGTGAAATAAGTATCTCAGAGGGATTTAAAACCTGTCGCATTCCTTCACCCGTCATTTCATAGATACCCAGCTCAGATGTAGAGCCAAAGCGGTTCTTCAGCGTTCGCAGGATGCGATAAGCATAATGCCTGTCGCCTTCAAACTGCAGCACGGTATCAACCATGTGCTCTAATATTTTTGGCCCGGCAATGATGCCTTCTTTGTTGATGTGCCCAATTAAAATAACAGGGGTATCAGTTGTTTTTGCAAACTGCTGAAACGCCGCGGCTGATTCTCTTATCTGTGCAATACTTCCTGCAGCTGAATCAATAATATCTGATTGAAGTGTCTGAACAGAATCAACAATTACCAGGTCAGGTTTAAGTTTTCTTATTTCTTTGAATATACTTTGAACAGAAGTTTCTGTAAGAAGATAAAAGTTATCGTTAGATATCTTCAACCTGTCAGCTCTCATCTTTATCTGTTGTTCACTTTCTTCACCACTGATATAAAGCACTTTCAAATTTTCAAGCAATAAACCATTTTGTAAAAACAAAGTGCTCTTTCCAATTCCGGGTTCGCCGGCAACGAGAATAATACTTCCGGGTACGATGCCGCCACCAAGTACACGATTTAATTCGACATCAGGTGTAACGAATCTTTTTTCCGCCTTCACTTCAACATCAGAAAGCAAAACAGCACCGCTGATCTTCCTGGCTTCATGATAGTTCGTCCAGTTCTCTTCTTTTGCGTTTGCATTTTTTTCTGTTACTTCTTCAACAAACGTGTTCCAGTTATTGCAGGAAGGACATTTACCAAGCCACTTAGTACTTTCATATCCACAATTTGAACAGAAGAATGCAGTCTTGAGTTTACTCATCAGGTAAAGATAAAAGCTTTAAAGGCGGAGCATAAAAGCGGGTGGGAAAAGAGGACTAAAACGTTGATTTAGTACAAAGTAAAAGGGCCAGCACTGCTGCTGACCCTTTACTTACTAACCCATTAAATTCTGCCACTAAATTACAATAATGGGACACATTTCAAAATTATTTTTTGATCCTGTTGATAACTTTAGAACCTTTTTAAGAAGTTGAAAAAACACGATTAGTTTTTCAGGGGGTGAACGGGGCCAGTATGCAATTTAACGTTTAACTAGTTGAATTTAAGTATGTTACTTCATTTTAATAATAAGCGACCGCTCTGTTTAAGCAACATGGCACCGCCAAATACCAGCAGTTGAGCCTGGCCAAATTAAAATAATGAGGGGCCTCTTCAAACAATCAGAACTTAAAACCAGCTAAGGCCAGCGCCCGGCAAGCAGGCAGCATAAAGAAGCAGGGTAAAAATGAAAAAAGTCCCGAAACGGGACTTTTTTTTAAAATTTTATCTCATCCAGGTTACCATCGTAAAAATGGAATTCTGTGAGGTAGAAATCGCTGTTCGATTCTATATAAAAGGGGATCTTATATTTCCACTGCCACTTTCTTTTAATTGACCACAGTCCTTTGGTAAGATGTGAGTAAAGGATCGGGTGAATAGCAAGGGTTAATTTTTTATGGCCATGACTAACGAGGTACTGCAGTCTTGTTTGAATTTCATCAACCAATAAAAGTGTAGAAGATACTTTCCCGCTGCCATGGCAGGTAGGGCAGGTTTCTGATGTGTTGATGTTCATTTCAGGTCTCATACGCTGCCGCGTAAGCTGCATCAGGCCGAATCTTGAAATAGGAAGCACCGCATGCTTGGCCCTGTCTGTACGCATAAAACCTTCCATGGCATCCTGTAACCTTCTTTTATTATCAGGATGCTTCATGTCAATAAAATCAACAACAATAATTCCACCGATATCTCTTAGTCTTAACTGCCTGGCAATTTCTTCAGCAGCCTCCATGTTTGTTTCAACCGCATTTTCTTCCTGGTTATTACTTACGCTTTTATAACCCGAGTTTACATCTATTACATGCAAGGCTTCTGTATGTTCGATAATAAGATAAGCGCCGCTGGGAAGATTCACTGTTTTTCCGAATCCGGACTTTACCTGTTTAGTAATTCCGTAATGATCAAAAACCGGGAGGCCATTATTATGAAAGGTGACGATATCTGTTTTATCAGGTGCGATCTTTTGAATATAAGTGCGGGTATCGTTATATAAGTTTTTGTCGTTAGTAACGATCTTATTGAAATCGACCGTTAACAGATCACGAAGTATACTTGTCGTTTTATCCTGCTCACTTAAAATTTTAGCAGGAGCAACTGCGCCTTTTAAATTTCGCTGGATCATTTGCCAGCTTTCAGTTAAAGCCAGAAGGTCCTCATGCAGCTCTGCAGTTTTCTTTCCCTCAGCAGCAGTTCGAACGATTACACCGAAGTTTTTGGGACGAATAGCCTCAATGATCTTTTGTAAGCGCTTGCGTTCATCAGATGAATGTATCTTTTTTGATACCGCGACAATTTCATTAAACGGAGTAAGGACCACAAATCTTCCGGGCAAAGAAAGTTCACAGCTAAGACGTGGTCCTTTAGCGGCTATTGGCTCTTTTAATATTTGTACAAGAACATTGGGCTTACCGTTTAAGACTTCATTTATCTTACCCGTCTTAACGATCTCCGGTTCTACCTGGAACTTAGCAAAATCAAAACCGCCTTCAGCTTTATCATTCATCGCAACCTGCGTGAACTTTAAAATAGAACGGGCATAAGGACTAAGGTCCGTATAATGAAGAAATGCATCCTTTTCAAACCCTACATCTACGAATGCAGCATTCAGACCGGGAATTAATTTCTTTACTTTTCCAAGATAAAGATCACCCACGGCAAAATTCGCATCTGTTTTTTCATGATGCAGCTCTACGAGTTTTTTATTTTCCAGTAAAGCAATTTCGACTCCCGTAGGAGCCGCATTTATAATTAGTTCTTTGTTCACAAAACGCAACTTTTAAATTAACAGGCTGTCTGCCGGCAAGTGCAGGTACATCGAATCTACTTCGTCAGCCTTGATTGTTGTTGATAAGGAAAAGGTAAGTTGCAGGAGAAGAAAATCAGGCTAAAAGGTAAATACCGGTTTGCAGATGCTCACCGGTATCTGTATACAAAGGTTAGAAGTTATTTATTCTTCTTTTTATGACGATTCTTTCTTAATCTTTTTTTGCGTTTGTGCGTCGCGATCTTATGACGCTTTCTTTTTTTACCACAAGGCATTTCTAAAAAGTTTTATTGTTTAATAATTAATTAGTCTGCAAGGTTTTTATTCTTGCCTGAATTTCTTTTTTTGCTTCAGGTACTGCAATATTTTCTTCAGCGGATTTATACCACTTGATTGCATTTGCCTTATCGCCTTTGCGGTCGTAAGTCTCCGCTAAATGAAAGATCGCTTCCAGGTTATTTGGTTGCTCTTTAACCACGATCAAAAATCTTTCAATTGCTTTATCATACTGGCCGCTCCTGATACCACCCATACCAAGCATCATTTGCGCATACAAATTATGAGGGTTTTTTTCTGCGATCTGTCTTATGGCTAGTATTCCCTGCATTGGATTGTCTGAAATATTTCCAAACATGTAGCAGGCACCTATTCCAATCCTGGCAGAATCGTTTTTGGGGTCCAGTTCAAGCGATTTTTCAAACAACTTTTTCGTTTCTGTTCCGAGCCACTGTTGCATTGGCGGGTTATCGCTCTGCATCAGCTCATCTAACAATAAACGGGCTGCAAAGGTGAGGTTTTTTTCAGAATTTTCCAACTTGGCACTCTCTCCAAGATAATATGCACCCAGAACACGATTATTCATGGTATCGCCCCAAAAACGGGCAAGCTGGTGGTAAACTGATAATTGCTGGTTTTTTATATCACCTCTAACTACTGCATTTTCAAGCGCTGTTAGACGTGATACCTGCTCTGGTTTAAGACTTTGTTTTGATTGAGTGATGACCTGATCGGTCGTTACAGCTGATGGTTCTTTATGAGGGCCATCACCGGATGGCGAAGGCTTTTTATTTTTTGGAGGGATGGTATTGCCTAAAAAAAATAAAGCAGCAAGGAGCAAAATCCCGCTGCTTAATAATATAACCTGTTGTCTTTTAATCAATTTGAATGTTTAAGGCGCAAAGTTATTGGTCCTTGCGGCTTTCTTTCACTTCATTAACAAATTCTTTTGAAGGTTTGAAAGCAGGAATGTAGTGTTCGGGTATTTCTACGGCGATATTCTTTTTGATATTACGACCTATTTTTGCGGCTCTTTTTTTAGTGATAAAGCTTCCAAATCCGCGGATATAGATATTCTCGCCCTTGCTGAGGTTTTCTTTGATTTCCTTAAGCATTGTTTCGAGGGCTACCAACACGTCTACTTTAGGAATGCCCGTTTTATCGGAAATATTATTGATCAAATCTGACTTTCTCATAGTATTCGATTATGATTTGCAATTCTTTATGCAATCAAAATATAACAAAAACCTGACCAAAGGGGTAAAAATGGAGCATTTTCTGTAATTGTTTCACCTTGAAGATGAGAGATTTAATGCCTGAAATAGCCCATATTCCAATGAATTTTTCCTGATAGAGGCGTGGAAAACCTTACCCAAACTATTTGCCTGGAAAGGCTGAATCGCAATAATTTGCACCTATGGAACGAGGAAAGTTCAGGCAGCTGTTACTTGAATGGAATGATGAATTAAATAACAGGAAAATGCCCTGGAAAGGAGAAAAAGATCCGTACAAAATATGGCTGAGCGAAGTTATTCTTCAGCAAACACGGGTAGAACAAGGCACGGCTTACTATCATAAATTCATTCAAAAATATCCAACCATTTCTTCCCTGGCGGCAGCCAAAGATGAAGAGGCTTTTAAATTATGGGAGGGTCTCGGGTATTATTCACGATGCCGCAATCTTTTATTTGCAGCCCGCACTATTGTTTCTGATTTTGACGGAACTTTTCCATCAACTTACGATCAGATTTTAGCACTTAAAGGAATCGGTAATTACACTGCTGCAGCCATTGCTTCTTTTGCATTTAATCAACCCTACGCAGTTGTTGATGGTAATGTATATCGTGTGCTGTCGAGGGTCTTCGGTATTTTCACACCTATAGATTCCATAGCCGGCAAAAAAGAATTTGCGGGTCTTGCTTCATCATTGCTTGATAAAAAAGATCCCGGCAATTATAACCAGGCGATAATGGATTTTGGCGCAACGGTTTGCACCCCTGCACCTAACTGCGATCATTGTTCTTTATCTACCAGGTGCTTTGCTTTTATAAAAAAGGCTACCGGGGAGTTACCCGTAAAAGAAAAAAAGACAAAGCAAAAGGAACGATGGTTCAGTTATTTTATTTTCAGGCATAAAGATCATTTTGGTGTTTACCAGCGAACATCAAAAGACATATGGCAGCAGTTGCATGAATTTTATTTGTATGAACACAATGCCGAAACAAAATGGACCGTCGCTTCAGTGAAAAAGAGTTGTAAAAACCATTTTGACGGATCGCCTGTATCATCCGTTGCGATCAGGAACGGTTACCGCCAACAGTTAACACATCAGCGAATACACGGGCACTTCATTATGGTAGAACTTAATGAACAAATTTTATTGCCGGCAAATGGGATATGGATGACCTTAAGCGAAATGAAAAAAAGAGCATTTCCCCGAATGATTAACGAGTTTATCGGCAGGGAAATCTGCGAAACATAGAAATCAAAAATTATCTGTAGTTTTTTCATTAATTTCCCAAAAGCATTAATTTTAATAGGGACAAAAAACCAATTGTATGAGAGGAGTAAACAGGGTAATGCTTATCGGCAACCTGGGTAAGGATCCGGATGTTCAGTATCTCGAGGGAAATATTGCGGTTGCAAAATTCCCTTTGGCAACAACTGAAACTTACAAAGACAGAACCGGTAAACTTGTTTCTCAAACCGAATGGCATACTGTTGTACTATGGAGAGGCCTTGCCGAATTAGCGCAAAAATACTTGCACAAAGGCAGTCTTATTTATGTTGAGGGCCGTTTGCGTACCAGAAGCTGGGAAGATAAAGAGGGGAATAAAAAATTTGCTACTGAAATTGTTGGCGATAACCTGATCATGCTGGACAAAAGAGGAGACGGGCATGGAGGACACGTTGCCAGTGGCGCAGATAGCGCAGAAGGTTTTTCAAGCGAAGATGTTCCACCTATCGCGGATACAAACGAGAACCTGCCATTTTAATTTTTATCTTTCCTGATTCTATAAAAATTTGTGCCCCGGTATTGCGGGGCCGATTGTGTAACGAAACCCACCTATTTTGGATCATCACCCGGCTTTGGTTTTTATTTCTGGTATTCAATCCCTTTGTGCCATCGATCCGCAGGGAAGTACTGTTTTGATCATCCTTTTAATAGTTCTTCTTTTTATTTCTTTCTGCATGTCCGGGGCGGAGGTCGCATTTTTTTCTCTTACTCATAAGGATATAAATCTTTTAAAGACCAAACAGCAACCGGGGTTTAAACGGATTGTAGATTTAATGCAGAATCCGAAAATATTACTGGCCTCACTGCTTATTGCAAATAGTATAACAAACATCGGGACCATTATTATTTTCAATTTATTGCTTGATAATTTTTTCAGCTTTGAGCAGGTACAACCATGGCTGGAGTTCCTGATAAAAGTGGTGGCAGTAACCTTTGTGCTTGTCCTGTTCGGGGAAGTGATGCCTAAAGTGCTGGCGAATCAAAATAATATACGTTTTGCCAAAGACGTTAGCTGGCTGGTGGAAACTGTTCAATACCTTTTTCGCAGGTTAAGCAGGTGGATGGTAAAATATTCAGATATTATTGAAAAAAAATTAGCCAAAAAGCAAAACGGCTATAGCCTTGATGAGTTATACCATGCTATCGATATTACTTCAGGCAACGAAAATAATAAAGAAGGAAAAAATATGCTGAAGGGTATTGCGAAATTCAGCAATATTACCGTTAAGCAGATCATGAAAACAAGGATGGATGTAAGCGGTATAGATTACGACATGACCTTCGATGAGCTGATAAAAAAAGTAGAAGAACTGCACTATAGCAGGCTCCCTGTTTTTAAAGATGATATGGACGAAGTGGTTGGCATGCTGCATACAAAAGACCTGCTTGCGAATATTGATCAGTCGCACGATTTTAACTGGCATGGCTTAATGAAGCAGCCGTTCTTCGTTCATGAATATAAATTCATTGAAGATCTTTTAAAAGAATTTCAAATCAAGCGAATTCACTTCGCTGTGGTGGTGGATGAGTTTGGTGGCACCAGTGGTATTGTTACCCTTGAAGACATCCTGGAAGAGATCATCGGTGATATTAAAGATGAGTTTGATGAAGAAGACAGCGGTTGTAAAAAAATAGATCATAATAATTTTTTGTTTGAAGGAAAAGTAATGATCCATGATGCATGTAAATTCATGGATCTGCCTACTGATACCTTCGAAGGAGTAAGTGGTGAAAGCGATTCCATGGCCGGGCTCGTACTGGAAATAGCAGGTAAGATTCCTCAGATCAATGAAGTGATAACAGCCGGAGATTTTGATTTCACAGTGCTTGAAAAAGAAAAGAACCGCCTGCAAAGAATTAAAGTAAGTATTAAAATCCATGAAGCATAATGGGGCTGAAATTATTAAGCATAATCCTTTTTTGCGGGTTATTATTTGATGCCTGCAACAGCCCCTTTGTTCCCAGGCCAAGAGGTTATTTTAAGACTGCTTTTCCAAAAAAAGAGTACAGGGTTTTTAATGAACCTGGTTACCCCTATTCTTTTGAATATCCTGTTTACGGAGAAGTAGTGAAAGATTCCACCTTCTTCAGTGATCAGCCGGAAAATCCATGGTGGATCAATATTAATTTTTCACAAATGTCAGCTCATATTTATGTTAGCTATAAACAAATCGGTCCCAATAAATTTGAGAGCCTGGTAAATGATGCATATAACCTCACCAATAAGCATACTGTTAAGGCAAACGCTATTGATGATTCGCTGATGGTTACACCGAATAATATTCACGGGATTTTTTTTAATGTGGCGGGGGATGTAGCAACTGCTAACCAATTTTTCCTTACAGACTCAACACATCATTTTATTCGCGGCGCTTTATATTTTGACGCCACACCAAACGAAGATTCATTAGGACCGGTAAATAAATTTTTAGTTGAAGACGTGAAACATCTTATTAATTCGTTCAAATGGAAATAGGTTGGCGGTTGTTACTTGGCAGTTGGCCAGTCCTATGCAGTTAATGTTTTTTATTCGCTTCCATCGCCAACTAACAACCGTCAACAGCCAACTTACTTCAGCGTCTCATCAAGCCATTTATAAAATTCTCTTTGCCAAACCAGGGCATTCTGTGCTGTAAGCACCCAATGATTTTCATCTGGTAAATAAACAAATTTGCTTTTGATGCCCCGAAGTTGTGCAGCCTGGAAAGCTTGCTGGCCCTGGCCTACGGGCACACGAAAATCTTTTCCGCCCTGGACGATCATGATTGGCGTGTTCCATTTTGCAACAAGGTTACTGGGTGACTGGCTGAAAGATCTTTGCGCAACTGCGTTATTTGCGTCCCAGTAGGCGCCACCTTTTTCCCAATTTTCAAAAAACATTTCTTCCGTTGTACCATACATACTTCTGAAATCAAAAATGCCATCATGAGAAATGAAAGTTTTAAAACGGTTGTTATGCATGCCTGCCATTTCAAATACGGAATAGCCGCCAAAACTGGCACCTACACAACCAAGGCGGTTTTTATCTACAAATGGTTCTTTGCTTAATGCATCAATTGCCACCAGGTAATCCTGCATCACTAATCCGCCCCAATCTTTACTCACCTCTTCATTCCATTTTGTACCATGACCCGGCATACCCCTTCTATTCGGCGCAACGATAACATAACCCTGCGAGGCCATTAACTGAAAATTCCACCGAAAAGAATACGATTGTGTTAATGGTGATTGAGGCCCGCCCTGGCAATATAAAAGTGTTGGATATTTTTTATCGGGGTTAAAATCCGGCGGATAAATTACCCAAACCAGCATTTGTTTATTATCAGTTGTCTTTACCCAGCGGCGTTCAGTTTTAACCATGCCAATGGTTGCGTAGACAGCATCATTTACATGCGTCAGTTGCTGCATAGAACCCGTTGCAAGATCTACGTTATATAGTTCAGTTGCATGATTCATATCGGTGCGGGATACGATCAACCGGTTACCAGCCTGCCCAACAATACCGGTTACATCAAAATCTCCTTTTGTGATCTGTTTTATCTCCGGGAGTTTAGCAGTAGCGCCTGTATAATCAACACTAAACACTTGAATCGTTCCGTTAACAGGTGCCCAGAAAAATAATTGCCTTCCATCATCACTCCATTTAAATCCTTCAACATGAATATCATCACGATGGGCAGTCAGGTTTACAGTACCCATACCTGTAAATGCTACCAGGTCCTGCTTATCAGATTCATAACCTTCTCTTTTCATTTGCAGCCATGCAAGGGTTCCATTGCTGCTGTAAGACGGGTTTACATCATATCCTTTATTGGATGATGTAAGATTTTTGGTTTGCCCGGTAATGATATCATATTCATACAAGTCGGTGTTGGTACTAACCGCATAAGCCGTCCCTGCTTTTTTCTTTGTAACATACACAATGTGTTTGCTGTCTGGGTTCCATATATAATCTTCATCACCGCCAAAAGGTTTTTGCGGCGAGTCATAAGGTTCACCCGGCATCAGATCTTTTTTGGCACCGGTTACCCCATTATTATAGGGTGCCACAAATATGTGATCGAACATTCCATCTTCCCATGTATCCCAGTGACGATAATTTAAAGAGGTGTAGATCTGAACATTTGATTTAGGCAGGTCTGGATAAAAATCTTTTCCATACACATTCATCAATTTCACTTCTTCGTTACTGATAATATATTTGCCATCAGGAGAAATTTTATTATTAAGCACTGCGCTATCGGCATTATTAATAACAATGGGTGTGCCTCCGTTAACCGGAACCGCATATCCTTTTTTACTGCTTTTGTTTTCTGTTACGTTCGGCGTACTCACTGTATAGATCACATATTGTTTGTCTTTACTAAGGCCAACGGCGGAAACCCGGCCCAGTTTCCAGAGAAGTTCTGGTGTAAGACGATTCTGCGCTATTGTATTTATAGAAATAATTGTGCAGGCAATAAAAAATATCTTTTTCATGTACAAAACATTTATCCGGCAAAGTACTTCTATAATTGTAAATCATAAAATGTGCAGAATAGAAGTATTGGCCCGGCTTCGGTAGACACTTCAACAGCAGTGGCGTCGCACTCTTGTACGGCATAACAGCATTGAGCTGCGAAGGCTGTTGGTGAGCGTGTAAAATTTGCTGTTCTTATCTAAATATCTTTTTGCTAACTTATCAGTCTAATTATTCCACTCAACGATTGCACTTATGAAAAAGACGGAAGAATTAATACCCGCCAACGGCCGCAGAAAATTTATCAGCAACACGGCAAAAGCCGCTATTGCTTTTACTATTATTCCCCGCTATGTTCTAGGAAGAGGATATATGGCGCCAAGCGATAAAATTACTTTGGGATTTATAGGGACGGGTAAACAATCACGCAGCTTATTAAATTCTTTTAAAGACAAGGCACAGATCATCGCAGGTTCTGATGTTGACACACAAAAGCTGGCGCTGTTTCAATCGCTTACAGAAAAAGCATATGCTGCCAATAAAGGCAAGGCAGATTATAAGTCATTTACTGCTTACAATGATTTCAGGGAAGTCATTAACAGGAAAGATATTGATGCGGTTGTTATCGCTACACCGGATCACTGGCACGCAATGAATACGATCATGTCTGCTCATGCAGGTAAGCATGTCTATTGCGAAAAACCACTGGCTCATACAATTGAAGAAGGGCGGGCCATGGTAAATGCTATGAAAAAGAATAACCGCATTTTACAAACCGGCAGTATGCAACGCTCATGGAAAAATTTCAGGCATGCGTGTGAACTTGTGCGCAATGGTTATGTTGGCGATATAAAGGAAGTACTTGTTACCGTTGGTACTGCTGCTGTTCCCTGCGATCTTAAAGCCGAACCGGTACCTCCGAATGTAAACTGGAACCGTTGGGTTGGGCCGGCGCCTTATCACGATTTTAATGCCGTCTTATCGCCACCGGTTGAGCAGGATATTTATCCCATGTGGCGTTTGTATAAAGAGTACGGGGGCGGCATATTAAGCGACTGGGGCGCCCACATGTTCGATATTGCGCAATGGGGTTTAGGAATGGACCGCAGCGGCCCTGTTAAATTTTATCCTCCTGATGGCAATCAATATAAAACCCTTACAATGGTTTATGATAATGGCGTAGTGATGAAACATGAAGATTTTAAACGCGGCTATGCAGTGCGTTTCATTGGTACAAAAGGAACTTTGGATATCAGCCGTTCTTTCCTGGATAGTAATCCTGCAAATATTGTTAGCGCAGAAATAAAACCGAATGAAATTCATTTGTATAATACAGATGATCATTACCAGGATTGGCTCGATGCGATCCGTTCAGGTAAACAACCGATCTGTGACGCTGAAACAGGTCACAGATCAAGTAGTGTTTGCTGCCTTGCCAATATTGCTTACTGGTTAAAGCGCCCACTTGAATGGAACCCCGAAAGAGAGCGCTTCAGAAATGACAGGGAAGCTAATTTACTATTGAAAGGAAACCTTGAGTTACCTAAGGGCTATACATAGCAGTTATCAGGAAATCTTTTTGGATTTTTGTAGCAGCACTGCCAGTAACAGCAACCCTATAGCAAAGCCTCGTAAGAAGCCATTGATGATGTCTGAAAAATGGATGTAATAACTAATAATAAATGTCCCACCCAGGAAAATCAATCCTGTAATTAAAATCAGTTTTTGAAAATGGTGCTTTCTCATCTTACCCTATAATTTTTGATAGAATCATTTGCATGATACCGGCTGCTTTCTTTTCTGGAGAATCATTGATCCGATCATCAATGTTATGCCCAGACCCTTAAAAAAGTCTTCCACGAATTCCGGTACATGCATAAGACGTCTTGTAACTAAAGTCACCATTAAGAGTCCAATTGGAATAAGCAGCCTTATGAATTTTTCTTTTCTCATATTATTAATTGTTTGAAAGCTGGTTGGAGAGATTCTGTATTTTTTCAATTCTTTCGTTTAATTCTTTTGCCTTTTTCCTGTTAACCCGTGGACGGAAAACAAACCAGTTAAGAGCCAGCCAGGATATTGCAAGAGTATAAGTAAGAATGGCAAGTTGAATATCTTTTCGAACCGCTTCGAATAAGTATAAACATAAACCTGCTGAAGCGAAGGATAATCCGAGTACCTGTGTTCTCTGCTGGAAAATAGTTTGCCTTCGCCTGGCAGCTTTTAAGTATTCCAAAAACTCACTGTTAGTGCAATTTTTTATAGCTGATACTCTCACGAGTGTTCCCGTATTGATGATCAGTAGTATAACCAGGGCAATAAAAATGCAGGCCTCACCAATGCGTGTAACCAGCAATTGTGAATGATAAACACAAACAACCCATATCATTACGGCGGCTAATATTAATGTAAGTAAAATCATCCCCGTTTTTTTTAATACCAGCTTCAAACGGTACCGCTTTATTGTTTTCATCATTTCTCCCGTTTGTGGCAGAGAGGTAAGATTAGCGGATAGCCAAATGTTTTTTATCTCACTCAAATTGTCCATGTTGCTTAAATTTATTGGTGAGTTTTTCTTTGATCCTGTGAATTTTTACCCTTGTATTTGCATGGCTCAGCCCGATGATCGATGCTATTTCTGCCTGTGGCAGATCTTCAAGTACCAGCGAGATAATTATTCTTTCTGTTTCTTCCAGTCCGGCGATGCAGTTATATAAGAATTGCAGTTTCTCTTCTTTTTTTTCATCGGGGGTAACAGGCAGATGATAAGGCAGATCTGTCTTTTTTATTCTTTTAGATTTTTCAATTGCTCTCAGGCAATTGTTTGTTGCTATTCGAAATATCCAGGTACTGATACCAGATTCGTTTCTGAATGAAGACAAATTTTTCCATACCGAGATAAAAGTTTCCTGCGTGAGATCTTTAGCCTGTTCGTGATCATTTACATACGCCATACATACCCGGAATATACGGGGTGAATAGGCTGCATATATTTGATTGAAGTCCATTATTCAAAAAAGTATTTATAGTATTGGTGTACCACTTCTTATCGTCATACATAATGTGGAGACATCTATCAGCATTTTTTAAAAGACTGTACAGCTGTTTTTCTTTAATGACTTTAGATACATAGGCAGTACAAATGTTACAGTGATAAAAAAAAATAAAATGACATCACGTTTAGACGTTTCTTAAAAACTATTAGGAATGAATGTGTTACCAGATTAATGAATATGATAACCCCTTTGCAAAATTGTCATATAAACAAAGTATTTTACTACCTTAATTTATTAAATATTTTTTATGCTTGTAACTACCAGTACTCATCTTGAAGGATATAAAATTGTTGGCCACCTTGGCGTTGTTCGCGGCCTTGTTGTTCGATCACGCAGCATTTTTGGAAACATAGCCGGCGGACTTCAATCCTTATTTGGCGGCAACATTACTATTTATACAGAACTGTGTGAAAAGACCAGGGCAGATGCCCATGCGCTTATGGTGGAGCATGCAGGTAATATGCAGGCCAATGCTATAATTAATATGCGGTATGATGCCAATGAAGTAATGCAGGGTATAACTGAAGTGCTTGCTTATGGAACGGCTGTTATTGTTGAGAAAATTTAATTTAAAAAAATATATCGGGCTGTTTAAAGGGCCTGCCGTATTTTATCATCCGGCATATTTTATGCCCTTCTGTCTTGATGAACACGTTATTTCCAGCTGACCCGGTTTTCCCTCCCGGTTTTGTTTACTCACCAGATTTTATAACTGAACTGGAAGAAGCAGAATTAAATAAGGCCATAACAAATATTGAATTGCATAACCTCAACTTCCAGGGTTTTACAGCTCTTCGTAAGGTGCAGAGCTTTGGTTATGATTACAGTTTCGATAAAAGAAGTTTGACGAAAGGAAAAGATATACCCCCGGCATTTAATTTTCTTATTGAAAGAGTGGCGAAGAAAATTTCTGTTCCCATACATGAGTTTGCTGAATTATTAATAACTGAATATCCTGCCGGGTCTGTTATTAACTGGCACCGTGATGCACCGCCATTTGATTTGATTGCCGGTATTTCGCTACAGTCAGATTGTATATTTCGTTTGCGCCCTCATGATAAAGCAAAACAAAGCCGTCGTTCTATCATCTCCTTTCCTGTAACCCGCCGTTCTTTATATATCATGCAAGGGGAATCCAGAAGTGAATGGGAACATAGTATTGCTCCCGTTAAAGAAATTCGTTATTCTGTTACATTGCGCACATTAAGGAAATAAATCTGGGGTAAGGACTGGTAGCACTTCGTGTGGAGTAACAACTATTTGTTCAGGAAATTTCTTATCGTTTGTAAATAAATATCCGGCTGCTCAAGAAAAATAAAATGTCCTGCTCCCGGTATTATAACCAATTGATGATTGGTAAACAATTGCAGGTATTCATTTGTATAACCCCATTTCTGATTATCGCATTGTCCTTTCATTACAAGAACAGGTATATTTAGTTTTTTAATAGCCGGCCTGGGATCATTTACATCGTTAAAATGTTTCATTGTCATTACCTGTGCATGAAAACTACCGCCAGCTTCTGCCGGCGGAATTTTAGCAGTATCACAAACTGTTGACCTGTTCACAAAGCTATTTAGATAAGTAGCAAAATCATCCGACTCTTTATCGGATGCTATTTTGGCGCCCAGGGAATTCATCATGGTTAACAGGAATTTTGTTCTAAGGTTATGTGCTATTTCGTTTCCCTGACGGTTAGAATAAAAAGGTTCTTTTAGTTGCAAACTATCCGGTGATTTAAGGTTCGCTAATTCTCTATGCATCGGCGGTATAGGTCCCGGGCCGATAAATATAACGCGGTCAACTTTGGTTGGGTTATCAGCAATAAATAGCGTGGCTAAAATCGCACCCCAGGATTGGCCGATCAATATCAATTTTTTTGCGCCAATTTGTTTTGCGATCTCTTCAAGGTCTTCTTCATGCCTGTCGGGCCTGTATTCATTAATATTCTTCAACCTGGAAGACTGGCCGCCACCCACCTGGTCATAGAAGTAAATATCAAAGCCATCATTAGCCAGCGGAGTAAGTATCTTAATAGCATTGTCACTAACAAATCCCCCAGGCCCTCCATGTAAATAAATAATGGGATAGGGTTTCTTTTTTCCTTTTCCTTGTATTAATGTATAGCCGATCCTGGATCCGGTGGAAAGGTTCCAGAATTTTGTACCTGCTCTTTTTTGAAGATGAGGGACATCGTAAGTTCTGGGCCAGAAAATGCAAAATAAATAGACCACCAGGCAAAGCAGTAAGACATATTTAATGAGACTGAAAATATGTCTTGTCATTAGTTTGGATTAAATGAAGAAGTTTATACTGAATAACAACGAATTAATTATTGATTTATGCTTAAGCTGTTAATTACTTGTTCCACCAATAAGTCATTTTCAAAACAAAGGCCCTGTTACGGATAGAAAATGGTGCAGGATAATAATTATCTGTGTACACCAAAAATAAATCTGATGCTGGCTGGTAGCGCCATTGCAATCTTGTGTTGAGGTTAATGTTCTTTAGCTGGTTGTTATATTGAAAGAAGGTGGTGAAGTATAATTTGTTGGTAAACGTTACGTCGATACGTGATCCTATCAACCAAAAATCTGTTTGACCCCAGGGTTTGGGAAGATCAATATGATTATAGCTGGCATTTAAATTTAAACTTACATAAGGTTGAAACCTGTAACCCACGGCACCGGAAAGATTTAACCGGGTTCCATTATTATAATACCCTCCGAATCTTGTTGAAAATGAATAGGTGAATAATTGCTGAGGTTTAGAAATATAATCAGTTCCGTAAGCATACCAACGGTGCTGGCTTCCTGTAGCCAAAGTGTCTTTGTTATTATTTGTGGGGTCGAAGGGTTGTAACAATTTTACGTAATCATATCCGGTCCATATATCCAACAAACCCTGGTTGCGAAAATTAATAATATACAACGCTATATTTTCATGATCCGTCTGTTTAAAAGAATGACTAAAATAATAAGTGGAATATAACCGGGGACCATGACTTAATATTTTTCCTGCTGAAGGAAAGAACAAATAACCCACCTGCGGAGTGACATTTATATAATTTTTCCTTGGTACATAACCCACCTCTGCGTTGTAATTTTTTCCTGCGTATTCGTGCTGCCAGGTAATGAACCATTTTTTGCTGTTATAAACGAGGTTTGCTGCATGCACAATATCATCACCTTTTTTGCCCGGGCTAAAAGATTTAAGCAACATTGCTTTTCCCCGCCAGAAATTATTGGATGAGATAAGGTTATATTCTAAACCCATGTTGCGGTTGAAGTCTGAGTAGACAGGTTTAGAAGAATCTTTTTGAGGACTATAATCAACCGATTGTTTATTTACAAAAATGAATCGCAAACTTGATCTTGAAAAAACTCTTCTCTGCAATGCCATCACGGCAAAGTTTTGCGCTGGCAAGCCAGTAGCGGTCACTGGTTTTGTTTGCATATCCATTACACCGATACGCCAGTCTTTGTTCAGGCTGCCGCTTAATCTTGCGCCAAAGTTTATCGGTACACCCAGGCCTATCCTGCGTGAAAAGAAAGGACGGATACTGGCATAACCGAAGTTGGAAAACAGGTCTGCATTCTCTAAAAAGAATTGCCTTTTCTCAGGAAAGAATAATTCATAGCGATCCAGGTTGGTAACCTGGTTGTCGACTTCCACTTGCGAAAAATCAGGGTTGACTGTAAGATCAAGGTTAAGAGAAGAGGTAACGGCAATTTTTGCATCCGCCCCGATATCCCTGCGAAAATGCGCAGGCGTTTTGTTTGAATAATCTTTTGTGATACCTGCCAAAGCATAAGGGATCAGCGAAACATTAAATCCCGGATCGGGAGGAGGTTCGTCCCATACCAGTGTACCTGTATATGCAAGCGATGCTGTAGGGAATTGTCTGGGCACAGGAGCCCAGGCAGATTTTTCAGGAACATTAATATCGTTGCGGCTGAAGTTGATTCCCCAGTTGGTAATTCCTTTTTTATACCGGATGGTTTTAAAAGGAATGGCTGCTTCAAAAATGTATTTGTCAGGATAATTTTTAACTGCTGAAACCCATTTGCCATTCCAGCTAAGATCGGCGGACCCGCCTTCGAATAATGTTCCGTCCCATTGGGCGCCTGCTGCGTTTGCGCCGAATGTAAAACCGTTGGTACGGTCATCGAAAGGGTCGATGAAGAAAATAAAATTATCATTCTTTCCAAATGCAAAATCACGGCGCAGCGATTCAACCGTATAAGGCCCCGGCTTTGGCAAATAACAAATAGCGATGATATAAAGATTATTCGCATCGTAAGTCATCCTTATTTCGGTAGGAATTTTCGCCTTGCTGGTATCCATTGGAAGCACCATAAAAAAATTGGTTGCGGCATCGGCGCTGCTCCATGCAGCTTCATTCATCACTCCATCGATTGTGATAACAGAGGTGGCTTTACGAATATGTAGCTCGTAAGCGCTGTTTTTTTTCTGGGCGTTTAAACCGGCACTTAAAAAGAGCAAACTGTAAAGGATGATTATATATCGCAAAGCAGTTAACATTGTTATAATTGAACAATTTAAACAATTTGTGAATCGGAAAAGTTTTTCAGTCAGAACACTACCTTTGCTCATATTTATACTATGATAGCAATTGACAATAAACTCATCAGTGATGAGATCGTGGAGGAGCAGTTTGTGTGTGACCTGAATAAATGCAAAGGCGGTTGCTGCGAGGATGGAGATGCGGGAGCACCATTGGAAACAAAAGAATTAAATCACCTGATAGAAAATTATGAAGTGATCAAGCCATATTTATCAGCTGAGGGCATAAAAGAAATTGAGCGCCAGGGTAAATATATTTACGACCGGGAATTCGGATGGGTTACACCTACTGTTAACGGCAACATCTGTGCTTATGGAAAAAAAGATGAGAACGGAATTATCAAATGTGGAATAGAACAGGCTTTTCTTAATGGAAAGATGAGCTGGAAAAAACCGAGCAGTTGTCATTTGTTTCCGATTCGTACAAGCCTCAGTAAACAGGACCCGGATATCGAATACTTAAACTATGAACCCCGGGAAGATATTTGCCGGCCTGCTTGTAAACTGGGGAAGCAGTTAAAAGTTCCTGTTTATATTTTTTTGAGGGAATCACTTATTAATAAATATGGCGAGGAGTTTTATGAAACATTATGTGCGACGGCAGAGCAAATGAAACTGGCAAAGAAGAAATGATATTTTGCCTGTTGAATATGACAATAGGAAATAGTTTTTCTAGTTAATGATGCTTTAGTTTTGGTTTGCACATTTCATTGGGACAGGACACAACAGACGATGAGAAAAGTTATATCGCTGGTTACAAAATAAAAATAATGCAACAGAAAGCTTCTTCATTTATTGCAAAGAGTACGGTTCGCTCGGCAGATATGGAGCACCGCCGGAAGATCAACTTCAACATTAGTAAATACAATGCGGTTGTACCTGTTGGCAAACAACAGTTCAATAACCTGATGCACACCCGGCAGTTGGCGAAAAATATAAAATGGCAGGCCATTGAAAAACTGGATGAATATCTGCTGCAGTTTGAAAAAAATATTACCGCCCGTGGTGCAAAAGTGATCTGGGCTGAAAATGCTGAAGAGGCCTTAAATGCGATCGGCGAAATATGTAAAGAAAAATCGTGCAGGACTTTAGTGAAAAGTAAAAGCATGGTGACAGAAGAAATTCACCTCAATCAGTTTCTGGAGAAAATGGGCATCGAAAGTGTGGAGACTGATCTTGGCGAATACATTCAGCAACTCGATGGTGAAGCGCCTTATCATATTGTTACACCAGCAATGCATAAAAGTAAAGAAGATGTTGCACGGTTATTTGCAGATAAACTTGGCACCTCCATCGATCTTACCCCTGAACAATTAACGTTGGTTGCAAGAGATTTGCTTCGGGAGAAATATGTGCAGGCTGAAGTAGGAGTAACAGGTGCCAATTTCCTGGTGGCAGATGTGGGCGGAATTGCGGTGACAGAAAATGAAGGTAATGCAAGGTTAAGCTGTGCATGGCCCAAAACACATATTGTTGTTGCAGCAATTGAAAAAATGATCCCATCGATAAATGATCTTGCAGTATTCTGGCCGCTGCTGGCAACATATGGAACAGGGCAAACAGTTACTGTTTATAATACTTTGGTACTGGGTCCGAAACTTCCTGGAGAAACGGATGGCCCTGAAGAAATGTATGTGATACTGCTTGATAATGGCAGAACCAATTTGCTGGATAATGCAAAGGCGAGAGAAGCTTTATACTGCATTCGCTGCGGGGCCTGTTTAAATGCCTGTCCTGTTTATAAAAATATTGGTGGCCATAGTTATGAAACAACATACAGCGGACCGATAGGCAGTGTTATTACCCCGCACCTTGTAAATATGGGGGAGTACAAACATTTAAGTTATGCATCATCACTATGCGGAAATTGCACGGAGGTTTGTCCCGTAAGAATTAATCTTCATGAACTATTATTGGAGAACCGTTCCGAGGCCGTAAAAGAAGGCAACAGCACTTTGGCCGAAAGACTCGCATGGAAGATGTGGAAACAGGCTTCTATGCATCGCTGGATGATGAATAGCGGAAACGGCATGCTGAAAAATAAGGTGGTCAATAAACTTTTCACCGGTTGGACCAAACACAGGGCTGACCTGAACTTCAGCCAGAAAACTTTTAATGAAATGTGGAAGGATAAGAAGAGTAAAAAATAATTTATGTTACTCATTTATTCCGAAACATCAAGGCCACGGCTGGATTACCTTCTTCCTGTTGCTCCGCGGGAATTGCTGATCACTGTTTCTCATAATCATTTCATGGCCAACTGCCAACTATTCTAATGCCTGAAGTGCCTCAATCCCGTTATCACCATCGGCAGTTTATTTTCCTCGCAATAAGCAATACTGTCTTTATCCCTGATAGAACCGCCCGGTTGAATGAATGCGGTGATACCTGCGGCATGCGACATTTTAACGCAATCATCAAAAGGAAAAAAAGCATCAGAAGCCAGTACGGCGCCATGAAGATCAAAATTAAATTGCCCGGCTTTCTCAATTGATTGCCTCAGTGCATCGATGCGGCTGGTTTGTCCACAGCCCTTGCCCAGGAGTTGTTTATTTTTTACTAAAGCGATAGCGTTACTTTTCAAATGCTTGCACACGATGTTTGCAAAGAGAAGGTCATTTTTTTCCTCTTCGCTACACCGCCTGCCTCCGCTTTCTTTCCACTCTGTAAAATTTCCTTTATCGGTATCCTGAGAAAGTGTTCCGTTAAAAATGCTTTTGTTTTGCCGGCCGGGTAATTCAGCAGTTTGATTTAACTGAAGCAGGATGCGGTTCTTTTTAGTTTTTAAAATTTCAAGCGCATCTTCATTAAAAGAAGGAGCAAGTAACACTTCAAAGAAAATCTCATTGATGGCTTCAGCAGTTTTTTTATCAATACCTGCATTCGTTACAAGCACACCTCCGAAAGCACTTTCAGGATCTCCTGCCAGCGCTGCATCCCAGCTTTCTTTTACAGATGGTCGTGATGCAATACCGCAAACATTAGTGTGTTTAATGATGGCAAAACTGGTATCTGAAAATTCCCGGATGAGTTGGACTGCGGCGTCTGTATCCACCAGGTTATTATAAGAAAGTTCTTTGCCATTTAACTGGGTGAATATTTCTTCCAGGTTTCCTTTAAATGCTGCATGCTGATGAGGGTTTTCGCCGTAGCGCAAAGTTTTTATTGTTCCGGGGTTGAAATAATTACTGATAGCAATATCATATTGCATCACTATTTCAAAAGCTTTAGCGGCGAAAGATCTGCGTTGTTCCAGTGTGGTTGTGGCGCCCGATGATAATATTGAAGCCAGTTCGCTATAATCATTTTTGCTTGCTATCACCAGTACATCACTGAAATTCTTCGCGGCCCCGCGGATCATAGAAGGCCCACCAATATCTATTTTTTCTATGATCGATTTTTCTTCAGAAGTGTTTCGTAAGGTTTCTTCAAAAGGGTAGAGATCAACAATTACTAAATCTATTTCAGGAATGGAATACTCAGACATTTCTTTTCTATCCTGCTGTTCATATCGTCTTCCTAATATCCCGCCGAAAACGATTGGGTGCAGTGTTTTCACTCTTCCACCCAAAATAGAAGGATAACCTGTTAATGTTTCAACGGGCACACATTTAACACCGAGGTCTTCAATAAATTTTTGGGTTCCGCCGGTAGTATAAATTGTTATACCATTAGCCTGCAACTGACGGGCAATGATATCGAGCCCGTCTTTATAAAAAACAGAAATAAGTGCTGACTGTATTTTTTTTTGCATTGAGGAAAATTTGAAGCGCTACAGGTCCGCTATAAACGCTCCCTGTTCAGCTACTGAATGAAAGCGCAAATGTAGGTGCTGGCATTCTTTTTTCCATTCACTTATTTTCCACCTGCTGTTAGCGCCATCAGCGATTATCCATGGAGCGGGAAAACTAAAAATGAAAATGAGAAATGTAAGTTCCATTCTATCAGTATTCCAATGATCAAGATCCATTCAGCAATTAACCCAACAGTAAACACTCCAGGCAAATAGCTGCATTTAGAATTTAGTATTTAGAACTTTTATAATTTATTTACTCAGGTGCATACTGCGTTCCCTGTATAGCTGCCTGAAGTAAGGATCTCTCAGATCTTTTATAAACCGGATGGCTTCACCGGTAGATTTCATTTCAGGTCCCAGTTCTTTATTTACGCCGGGGAATTTATCAAAACTGAATACCGGTTCTTTTATGGCGAAACCTTTTAGGTTTTTTGTAATGGTAAAATCTTTCAGCTTAGCGGCACCCAGCATCACTTTCGTTGCAATATTTAAATAAGGAATGCCATAAGCTTTAGCAATGAAAGGAGTTGTTCGTGAGGCTCTCGGGTTAGCCTCGATCACATATACTTTTCCCTCCTTAATAGCGAACTGGATATTGATGAGACCACGAATATCCAATGCCCTGGCAATTTTTTCAGCATAAAGTTCCATCGTTGTTACCTCAAGCGGGGTGAGGTTGAAGGCAGGTAATACAGCGTTACTATCACCACTATGAATACCGGCCGGTTCAATGTGTTCCATTACGCCCATCACATGAAAATCGTCACCGTCAAAAATGCCATCGATCTCTGCCTCCTGGCACCGGTCCAAAAAATGATCGATCAGAATTTTATTATTGGGAATATGTTTCAGCAGGCTGATAACCGCATTTTCCACTTCAGTATCATTAATTACAATCCGCATTCTTTGTCCGCCTAAAACATAACTGGGTCTCACCAGAACAGGATAACCAACCCGGTTTGCCACTTCAATGGCCTCATCTGCGGTAAAAGCTGTTCCATATTCAGGATAAGGAATTTCCAGCTCTTTTAACCTGTCACTAAAACGGCCGCGGTCCTCGGCGATATCCATATTATCATAAGAAGTACCGATGATCTTAATTCCTTTATCGTGTAAACGCCTGGCGAGTTTCAATGCGGTTTGCCCACCCAGCTGAACGATTACTCCATCAGGCTTTTCCAGTTCCACGATCTCCCACAGGTGTTCCCAGAAAACGGGTTCGAAATACAGTTTATCAGCAACATCAAAATCTGTAGAAACGGTTTCAGGATTACAGTTAACCATAATCGCTTCATAACCACATTCTTTAATGGCAAGAAGACCGTGAACGCAGCAATAATCAAATTCAATTCCCTGCCCGATCCGGTTCGGGCCACTGCCGAGAACGATAATTTTTTTCCTCGATGAAGGGATAGATTCGTTGGAAGAGATAGATTCGCTCATTGTAGAAAGATTGCGCAAAATTAGCGGTTGAGCTATAAGCCGCCAAACTAAAAATGGCCTTATTTACGTTAGTTTTGCAGCGCCTGACGGTTTCTTAGCCTCTCATGATATCCAAGCGCTGAAGTATGTGTATGAAGAAATTGTTATCCATTACCGGAATCCTGTTTTTATCTTTTGTTTCAGTTAATGCCCAGCAGAAATTGCTTGGTGGGCAGGTCATTGACAAACAGAGCGAGGAACCTATCCCTTTTTCGGCTGCTGTTTTAAAAATAAATGGCCGGGGAGCACTGGCCGATTCCTCCGGGAAATTTTATTTACATCTTTCTCAATGGCCAGCTGGCGATACGCTTGTTATTTCCGCGGTAGGTTATAAGCCTATTTTATTTCCCATACCTGAAGCTCGGGATTCCGTTTTTGTTCTCGCTAAAATGGAAGTTCTCCCTCCTCAGAACGAAACGGTAGTAAAAGCAAAATATAACAGGGCGCTGTGGTTCTGGAAAAAAATAATATCCAATAAACCCCGCAACGACAGATCGCGATATAATAGTTACAGCTACGAAATTTATAATAAGCTTGAGCTGGATCTGAATAATGTAAATAAGGAAAAGCTCTTAAAAAATAAGCTGCTTCATAAGTTCGATTTTGTGCTGGACTATGTTGATTCTACCTCGGAAGAAACTTCTTTTTTACCGGTTTATCTCACTGAAACGCTTTCTGATTTTTATTTCCAGAAAAGTCCTTACCGCAGTCGTGAAATTATTAAGGCCACTAAAACAAACGGGCTGGATAATGAAAGTGTTGTTAAGCAACTCGGCGGCACCTATCAAAACATTAATATCTATAACAATTTTATACCTGTATTCGACCTGCAGTTTATCGGGCCATTTCATAACAACGGCGATAATTATTACAATTTCAAATTACTCGACACACAATATTTAAGCGGTAAAAGGCTGGTGCATTTACGCTTCGTTCCAAAAAGAAAAGGAGAAAATACCTTTGAAGGTGATTGCTGGATACATGACAGCGACTTCGCTGTGCAGAAAATAACGATGCGTCCTTCAGGAGAAGCGAACATTAATTTTATCAAAGGATTATCGATGATCCAGGAGTATAGACTGATCAATGATACTACCTGGTTTCAATATAAGGATCGCTTTGTTGCGGATATCGCGCCGCTTGGAAAATCAAGAGTAGGATTTAAAGGGCGAAAGACAACAACCTATGAAAATGTAAAAGTGGATGATCCGGTTGTAAGTGAAGAGATCGCAAAAAATAAAGTACCGGAAGAAATTGTTTTGTTGCATGGATCGGAAGTAAAAACAGATTCGTTCTGGATAAACAGCAGGCACGAAGAATTAACCAAGACGGAAGAAGGTGTGTACGAATTGCTGGATACACTTGAAAATAACCGCACATTTCGCAGGTATCGCAGTACGCTTACCTTTTTAACAACAGGTACAAAAGATATTGGCAATTTTCGTATCGGCCCCTGGTATTACTGGTACAGCGGGAATGCATGGGAAGGAACAAGATTAGGTTTTGACCTGGCTACGAACCGCGGTTTTAACAAAAATCTTTATCTGCATGGCTATGCAGGATATGGTTTTCTTGATAAACAATGGAAATACCAGGTGAATGCAAAATACATGTTCTCCCGTGAGCCATGGAGTTACCTGCAGGTTCAATACATGAAAGATTTTGATGCCGGGGTAACGAACTCAGACCAGTTGAGCAGCAGTAATATTTTTGCTTTTTTATTACGAAAGCCGAATATTCCGCTTAAATACCAAATACTTACGGAAGGAAGAATTGATTATCACAAAGAATCGAAATCCGGAATTGCTTTTGGTATTTCAGCAGTCCGCCAGCAGTATGATCCCTTATTAAATCTTCCATCTAAATCTGCATTTAAAAACAGTACAGGAGAAGCGCTGAATAATTTTAAGACCATCTTTTCATTGCGGTATGCACACATGGAAAGATTTATTGAGGATAATTTTTTCAGAACAAGTTTCGGCAGTGATCTTCCGATTGTAGAATTAAATTATACCCATGGTTTTCCTAATATTTTGAAGAGCAGTTATCAATACGACAGGCTGGATATATCTGTATCTGATTACTTGAAGCTGGCTCCCTATGGAAGTCTGTCCTACAATATTTTTGCAGGAAAAATATTTGGAACACTGCCTTATCAATTGCTGGAAATACATCCCGGCAATGAATATTATTATTATAACCGTTATGCTTTTAACCTGATGAAACGATACGAATATGTAAGCGATCGTTATGTAGGTGCTACCATTGAACACAATATTGGTAACGGCTTATTCCGTTTTATTCCTTTAACAAGAAAATTAAAATTCAGGCAGTTCTGGAACATTAAAACACTGATGGGTGATCTAAGTCCGGCCAATCAGAAATTAAACTTTGTTGACAATTATCCTTTTAAATCCCTTGATGGTAAACTGTATACCGAGGTTGGAACGGGGATCGATAATATCTTTAAATTTTTCAGGATAGATTTTGTCTGGAGGGTTTCGCCTAACAGCCTTCCGGCACAATTGCCCAGTCATTTTGGGCTTTTCGGAAGTTTCAGGGTGAGTTTTTAGTTTCTCGCACGAAAGCCGAAAGAAGTTTAAATTCAGAATTCGGAATTCGGAATTCAGAATTAAAAAGTACACCATGATCAATTTTGATGAATATTTATCCCGTTTGGTAACTGCAGCTTTACAGGAAGATATTGGTGATGGGGATCATTCAACCCTGTGCTGTATTCCGAAAGAGCAAATGGGAAAAGCTGTCTTGAAAATCAAACAGGATGGATTACTTGCCGGCGTGGGTGTCGCTGAAAAAATTTTTCACCAGGTTGAACCGTCTTCCATTTTTTCTGCGCATAAGAAAGATGGTGATGATATGCGCAATGGTCAAACAGCTTTTGAAATTGAAGCATCTGTTCATACTATTCTTACATGCGAAAGGCTGGTGCTGAACTGCATGCAAAGAATGAGTGGTATCGCCACACTCACCCATACCTATACAACTAAGCTTAAAAATTATAAAACAAAACTGCTCGACACCCGTAAGACCACGCCTAATTTTCGTTTGTTAGAAAAGGAAGCGGTTAGAATTGGTGGCGGGGTTAATCATCGCTTTGGTTTGTTCGATATGATCATGCTAAAAGATAATCATATTGATTATTGCGGTGGCATTGAACCTGCCATTGAAAAAGCATGGCGGTATGTGCAGGAAAAAAAGCCGGGTTTAAAAATAGAAGTTGAAACAAGAAGCCTGGAAGACGTAGAGAAAGTTTGCAGAATTGGTAAAGGGAAAGTATTTAGAATTATGTTAGATAATTTTTCACCGGAACTGATCACTGAAGCAATGAAAATAATCAAGGATGATTTTGAAACTGAAGCCAGCGGAGGAATTAATCTCGACACCATAGAGGCCTATGCGCAGACAGGAGTAACTTATGTAAGTGTGGGCGGATTGATACACCAGGCGCGTAGCCTTGACCTGAGCCTTAAAGCGATTTAGTTGGCAGTTGGTAGTTGGCGCCAACTATCAACTGCCATCCGCCAACTTAAATAAAACTTCAAACTTGCTTTCATGTCAAAAAAAAATAAACCCGATAACCGAGGCTTCGTCTTCAGCACCGATCCAAATTTTCGCTTTGAGCCTGAAGAAACTGCAGATGTAATTACTTTAGCTCCGGCGGATCAGAAATTGCGTATTCTTTTAGATAAAAAGCAAAGGGCGGGTAAATCAGTTACATTAGTTACAGGCTTCGCAGGTAAAGAAGATGATCTGGAGGACCTTGGAAAAAAAATAAAAAACTTTTGCGGAACAGGGGGAAGTGTAAAAGATGGTGAAATAATTATCCAGGGGGATCAGCGGGATAAAGTTTTGCAATGGCTGACGAAAAATAATTATTTAAAGACGAAAAAAATATAAGCGGATCGATGAAAAATAAATTGCTGTTTTTTTTATTTACAGGAATAACTATTATGTCTTACAGCCAGGAACATTATATTATTAAGAACGGCAAATATGAGCTGACTGAAAAAGGCGCTTCGCATTTGGCCCAGCTTCCCTTAAAATGTATGCAGCAGGAATTTCCTTATAAAACAGGGATCACTTTTTCTGATACCAGCTTAATTCAACGTCCTAAAACCTATCATCCTGCATTTTATGGTTGTTTCGACTGGCACTCGAGCGTACACGGGCATTGGATGCTGGTAAGACTGCTTAAATTATTTCCACAAATGCAGGATGAGCCTTTGATAAGAACTAAACTCAGTCAGAATTTATCAGAGGAAAATATTCAGACAGAAATAAAAATATTTCAGCAAAAAGATAACAAAGGTTTCGAAAGAACTTACGGTTGGGCATGGCTCATGCAATTAGAAAATGAATTGCTCACCTGGAACGATCCGCTGGGAAAACAACTGGCGAAAAATGTTAAGCCACTTGCTGACCAGTTAACCCAACTCTATAAAGAATATTTAAAAAAATTGGTTTATCCTCTTCGCATGGGCGAGCACCCCAACCTCGCATTCGGGTTAAGACTCGCATGGGATTATGCGCTGCAGGTAAAAGATGATTCATTTAAAACAGCTATTAAAGATGCAGCCCTGCGTTTTTATAAAAATGATAAAGCCGGCCCTCTTGAATATGAGCCCGGCGGTTCTGATTTTTTAAGTCCCTGCCTTGAAGAAGCCGACCTCATGTGGCGGATCTTGCCATCAGCTGAATATAAAAAATGGGTGGTTCAATTTCTTCCTTCATTATTCAAACAAAATATTTCGCTGGCTCCTGGCGAAGTAAAAGACAGAACAGATGGGAAACTGGTTCATTTAGACGGATTGAATTTGAGCCGTGCCTGGTGCTTGTATGGAATTGCAAAACATGCAGGGAAAAATAAAAAGGCTTTAGCAGACTTAGCCATTACGCATTTACAAGCCGCATTACCACATGTAGCCAGCGGCGATTATATGGGAGAACACTGGCTTGCTTCTTTTGCAGTTTATAGTTTAACGATGCAATAGAACATGGAGAAAAAACGGACTAATTCCTCTAATCTATTTGTTCATTATTTTTCATCTTATCCATTGTCTTTCTATAATCAGTGGCACTAAAACCATGGTCACCTAATAAGGCAATTGCTTTTCTCATGGTATTAACTGCTTCCTCTTTATTTCCGGTAACATACAATAACCTGGCATAAGTATCTAAAGCCTGAGGAGTCACATAAAATTCAAGCGCACGTTTTACATACTCAAGTGCTTTTTGCCGGTATAGCTCAGTTTTACTCCATTTGTAGATTTTAAAAGCGCCATTATTTAAAGTTGAAGAATAGCGTTGTGTGACTGGACTATACGTAATTCTTCTAGTTAGCACCGGGACCTTTGCATCAAGAACCTGGGGTGTACCCGGCCCTGCATTTTTCATTAATTGCTGAAGATTAAGAGAGTCTTGTCTTTTAATTGAATCCGGTTGAAATTCTGCCGTATAAGAATCATAATATTTTACGGCTTGTACAAGATAAGAGAGTGTATCATGCGTGCCTTCGTAATACTTCATCATTTGCCAGGTATAAGCACGACTTCTGGCGGCTGGTTTCGCCGATCCGGCCGATATTGAATTTGCTATTGTCATAGCATATCCCATGTCTTTTTTCCGGATAGCCTGTCGCATTGAATTGTTGTATGTATTATTTGTGATCCTTACTCTTTCTGCAGGCAGCAACTGGTACCATGCTTCTTTGAAAATATCAGGGTTGGTGCGTAACCTGGTTGTAGTTACAGACCTCAATTCAGGAGATTGTCTTATGGCAAAACGGATAAAAGAATATGATTTTAAAGAATCATCAGGCGCAAGACTAACCAGTTCATTAACCAGTGAATCATTTTTAAGACCTGCCATTTCTCTTGCACTTATAAAAGCATATAGCTTGCTAAAACTTTTTGGGTCTTTATTATATTCATCGCCCGATAGTTTCAGGTTTCCTGAAAATGTTTTAGCTTTTTGAACTGCTGTTTTAATTTCTGTAACATAGGCTGTGTACAAACTACTGCTTCCGTTATACCGGTGTATAATATCGCCATCAGCATTTAAGAACAGTGTATAATTACCATCACCGATATTATATTCTTCTTTTATGGCCGCACTCTCCGGATCATTTTGTTCAAGCACGTAAGGAATGCAGTACTCGTTTAAGTAGGCATTTAATTCAGGAGACGAAAAACTTTTATCAGCAATGCTGTTACAGTCGTCACAGGCAGAAGAACGTACCTGCAGCAAAATCAGTTTATGTTGTTTGGCTGCATCCTGCTTTGCCTGTTCAGGATTAAATATTTTAAAATGAACCTGTGAATAAACAAGTGGAGTGATGCATAGGAAAAAAAGAAAAAGAACTGTCCTCATAATATTGGTTATTA
>JAQBNK010000082.1 GCA_028288595.1 Chitinophagaceae bacterium | reverse complement strand
GCATTTGAAAAAAGTGTTGAATTAAGAGAAGGATCGGCCCCTTTTGATTTTTATGAAGGTCCCCCGAGAGCTAACCGAATGCCAGCCATCCATCATGAAAATGCACGGGCATAAAAAGACCTGGAGTGCCGGTATAAAACCATGCAGGGCTTCCAGGTTAAACGTAAAGGCGGCTGGGATACGCATGGTCTTCCGGTTGAACTCGGTGTGGAAAAAGAACTTGGCATTACCAAAGAAGATATCGGCAAAACCATCTCTGTAGAAGAATATAACCAGAAATGCCGCGAAGCCGTACTTCGTTATAAAGATCAGTGGGATGATCTTACTGAAAAAATGGGCTACTGGGTAGACCTTGATCATCCTTATATCACTTTCGAAAATAATTACATTGAAACACTTTGGTGGATCCTTAAACAATTATATGATAAAGGATTTTTATACCAGAGCGTTAGCATTCAGCCTTACTCCCCCGGTGCAGGAACAGGACTAAGCTCTCACGAATTAAATCAGCCCGGCTGTTATAAAGAAGTAAAGGATACGAGTTGCGTGGCGATGTTTAAAGCAGTCAATGAGACATTGGATAATAAGTCATTTTGGAAACAGGTAATGACTAATGACTTAATGACCAATGACATTTTCTTCCTTGCCTGGACAACCACTCCATGGACGCTCCCATCTAATTTAGGATTAACTGTTGGTGCCAACATCGATTATGTTTTAGTAAAAACATTCAATCCCTATACCCATGTACCGGCAAATGTGATCCTTGCAAAAGCACTCCTTTCTAAATATTTCAAACCCGAAGGTGAGAATGGAGAATTTGATAATTATAAAGAAGGAGACAAAATTCTTCCGTGGAAAATATTAGCTGAATTTAAAGGAAGCGACATTGAAAATTGCGAATATGAACAATTGCTTTCTTACGAAGCAAACTCCCGTTCAGCAATAGAAGAAATTACTCCCGGTGCAAATCCATTTAGAGTTATCATCGGCGATTTTGTAACTACTGAAGATGGTACTGGTATCGTTCATACATCTCCAGCATTTGGCGCTGATGACTATCGTGTTGGAAAAAAATACAACATCGGTATTCTTACAATGGTTGACCGTGAAGGAAAATTCGTTGATGGGTTAGGTGAGTTCAGCAATCGTTTTGTAAAAAATTATAAGGACGATAAAGCATTTGTTGATGTTAACGTAGACATCTGCGTTAAACTTAAAAAAGAGAACAGGGCATTTAAAGTGGAGAAATACGAACACAGTTACCCGCATTGCTGGAGAACTGATAAACCTATTCTTTATTATCCGCTGGATGCATGGTTCATAAAAACCACTGCCGTTAAAGACAGGATGGTTGAATTAAATAAGACGATCAACTGGAAACCGAAGTCAACCGGCGAAGGACGTTTCGGTAACTGGTTAGAAAATATGGTTGACTGGAATCTTAGCCGCAGTCGTTATTGGGGAACTCCTTTACCAGTTTGGAGAACAGAAGATGCAACTGAGGAAATTTGCATCGGTTCAATAGAAGAATTAAATCACGGTATAAGAAAGGCCAGCGAAATTTTGGGTGGTGATGTAAACAAACATTATTTACATGAAGGTATCCTCGATCTGCACAAACCTTATGTTGATGAAATAATATTAGTATCTCCTTCTGGCAAACCAATGAAACGTGTTGCCGATCTGATTGATGTTTGGTTCGATTCCGGGGCCATGCCTTATGCGCAGTGGCACTATCCTTTCGAGAATAAAGAAATGGTTGATAAGGGGCAGGCATTTCCTGCAGACTTTATTGCAGAAGGCGTTGATCAGACACGTGGCTGGTTCTATACTTTACATGCCATCGGTGTTATGCTGTTTGATAGCGTAGCCTATAAATCGGTTGTGTCAAATGGATTGGTGCTGGATAAGAATGGAAATAAAATGAGTAAGCGGTTGGGTAATGTCGTGAACCCATTCGATACAATAGATGGTTTTGGTGCCGATGCAACAAGATGGTATCTCATTACAAATGCTTCTCCATGGGATAATCTAAAATTTGATATCGACGGTATTAAAGAAGTGCAGCGAAAATTCTTTGGCACCTTATATAATAGTTACCAGTTCTTTGTTCTTTATGCCAATGTTGACGGATTCACTTTTAAGGAAGAATACATTCCGCTTGAACAAAGGCCGGAGATAGACCGCTGGATTCTTTCTTCACTCAATTCATTAGTGAAAAAAGTTATAGCGGCTATGGATGATTACGAACCCACACTTGCGGGAAGAGCTGTTGAAGAATTTTTAGATGAACATTTAAGTAACTGGTATGTTCGTCTCTCCCGCCGCCGTTTCTGGAAAGGTGAATATGAACATGATAAGATCAGCGCTTATCAAACTTTATACGAATGTCTCGAAACAATCGTGAGATTAATTGCACCGATTTCTCCGTTCTTCAGCGATGCTGTATTCAATAACCTGAACGCAGTTACCGGAAAGCACAATGCAACTTCTGTTCATCACGTTCCTTTTCCAAAAGCAGATGAAAAAGTAATAGATACCGATCTTGAAGAAAGAATGCAGCTTGCGCAGGACACGTCTTCGCTGGTATTATCTATCCGCAAAAAAGTAAATATTAAAGTAAGGCAGCCGCTGCAAAAAATACTGATCCCTGTTCTTGATCCAAAGATGAAAGAACAACTTCTTAAAGTGGCTGACCTGGTAAAAGCAGAAGTGAATGTGAAGGAAATCGAGTACCTGCTGGAGACCGAAGGATTCATCAAAAAAAAGATCAAAGCCAATTTCCAGGCGCTTGGAAAAAGACTTGGATCAAAGATGAAAGCGGTAAGTGCAGCACTCAATAATTTCAGCCAGCATGATATTGCACAATTAGAAAAAGATGGTTCATACACTTTACTTATTGACAACGAACCGGTTAATTTATCATTGGCAGAAGTAGATATCTCAGCTGAGGATATCCCGGGATGGAGTGTTGCCGGGAAGGGAAGTTTAACAGTGGCGCTGGATATTAATTTGTCTCCTGAATTAAAGCAGGAAGGCGATGCAAGAGAGTTTGTAAACAGGATTCAGAATATCAGAAAAGAAAATGGTTTTGAACTTACAGATCGTATATTCGTTAAAGTGCTTGACCATGAGCAGGTCAGAAATTCCTTGAACCAATTTAAAAACTATATTTGCGCCGAAATTTTAGCAGACTCATTAGATTTCGTACCACAGTTGCAAGACGGCACTGAAATTGAAGTTAATGATAACCTGCTTAGCGTAAGCGTTAACAAAAAAGGTTAAGTATGGCAACCAAAAAGCCTGTTCGCTCTAACGGAGGCAAATCTAAACCCGTCCCAAAAGCAACAAAACCCGCTGCTAAAAAAGCAGCCCCTAAAAAAGCGGCGGCTAAACCAGCGCCAAAAAAAGCGGCTAAACCCGCTAAACCTGTTCCTAAGAGTGCTAAAAAAAGCACTCCTGTTAAGAAGGCACCTGCTCCTAAAAAAGCAGTAAAGCCCGCTGCTAAACCTTCCAAAACTGCTACTGCTGCAAAGAAAGTGAGTGCTCCTGTCAAGCCTGTAAAAGCGCTTGCCGGGAAAATAATTAAACCGGTAGCAAAACCTATGGCAAAATCATCAAGCACAAATAACAATAATAAACCAGCACCCGGCAAAAAAACGGCGGCGCCTCCTGCAAAACCCGTTGCGAAAGCTCCGGCGAAACCTGTTGCGAAGGCTCCTGAAAAAGTTGCAGCTAAACCCGCGCCACCAGTTAAACCTGCCAAGCCCGCCAAGCCTGCTAAGCCCGCTCCTGCTGCGAGACCTGTACGTCCCGCCCCACAGGTGAAGGTACAGCCTGTGCAAAAAGTAAGACCCGAGCCGGCACCACCACCACCTTATCAAAGACCGATTCCTAAAAAACCGGAGCCATTGAGAGATGTAAAAGTGCCTAAGACCTCGGTAAAAACAAGTGTTCCTTACCAGCCTGATTACAGGCCTTTAGAACAAAGATTCGATAACAATAAAAACAATGAACCATTGGTACGTTATAGTGATGCAGAACTTGCAGAGTTCAGAGAACTTATAGGAAGGAAGCTGGAAGCCGCTAAGAAAGAGCTGGCTTATTTACAGGGACTGATTACCCGTAAAGATGAGATGGGCGGTGATGAAACTGACAACCGTTACATGACCATGGAAGATGGCAGTATGAGTATGGAACGAGAGCAGCTAAGCCAGATGGCAAGCCGCCAGATCACTTATATAGATCATCTTGAAAAATCGCTCATCAGGATTGAAAATAAAACGTATGGCATTTGCCGCGTTACCGGCAAGCTGATCGATAAGGCCCGTTTAAAAGCTGTGCCGCATGCTACTTTAAGCCTTGAAGCAAAATTAGGTTTGGTGAAGCCGAGTAATAACGAACAATAGAATATTCAACATTCAAAAACATCACCTGTAAAATTTACAGGTGATGTTTTTGTTAATACACTTTACAACACCTGATTAAAGTGTGTTGCAATACTTAACCAGTTTAACCAGATCTGACTCGTTTTTTAAATTCAGCTTTTCCCTTGCTATAAAACTATGTGCATTCAATGATGCTAAAATATCAACGAGGTTACTCCTGTTCTTTTCCAGCTTAAATATTTTTCCATCCATGTACAGGTAAAGAATTTCTCGTGTAGTAAATATTCGCGTGATTGTTCCGCTATTAAAAGGCTTGTCATCCCGCCATGCAACTTTATAATTTTTTAGCAATGATATTCTTCCTTCACACAGTACCTGGTAGTAAGTCTTTGCGTTTTGCTGATCGATGGAAGGATAACCTGTTCTGAATAAAACCGGATCAGCACTATTGCTGCATCCGTCAAAGAGAACTTCTTCTACCGGGAGGGTGCAAATAAGTTCCTTGTTACCGACAGAGAAAATAAATTCATTTTTAATTAAATCTATTCTGCCTTGTATATCCTTATATAGGTTACCAGTTTTGGTTTTAACTATAGCATTACAATTTAACTCAGGAAATGTGTTTGTTCCTTCCACTTTATACGGGCTTTTATCCGTTAAAAGCCGGCCCTCTGCGTCAGTTAAAAAATAATTTTCGTTTGTTGCCGGCGCCGTTTGCTGAGCAGCAATTGCAAGACTGCAAAAAATAAAAGCAGATAGAAATTTTAATTTTTTAATCATAAAAAGAATTCAGGTGATTTAAGCAATTACGAACCCGACCTTTTACATCAATCCCAACTCTTTTCTTTTCTTAACAGGAAGTTTTTCTTTTACCAGGTCATAAGATTGTTCCAGGTATTTTTTCCATTCACTCTTTTTCATTTTTCTTATATCATCTATCCAAACCCATTTGTATTTAGCTACATAAGGCGCAGGTTTAAAACCATCCCGCATACTCATTTCTTCAAACTCATCATCTTTCACTTTGAATGATGCCGTTGTTGGTGACTGATCAAGCCCTACCACGCAAAACATTTTGTCACCAACGGAAAATACAAGATCATTCCCCCATTTAATGTCTTCTGTTACTGCTGGTAACTTTTTGCATAGAGATTGTATATCTTCTACTGTCATAATGATGAGTTAATTACTCAAGGGAAATATGTAAAAATAAAGATAGAGCTTACCCAATGTAAAAAAATTACTCAATATAGCTCCCCGTAAACTCAGGAACGGGTCTAAAAAATAAACCCCCGTTATTCCGGAGGTTTATTTAAATTTTTCGATCTTGTATTTCGATTTTTATTTATCCTTTCACCGGGTTGCCATCAGCATCCAGTTCAACGATCTCATATCCTAGTCTCTTAAGGCCGGGCATTACCAATTCTTTATCCCCTACTAATAAAATATTCATCCTGTTCACATCAAGATATTTTTTTGCGATAACATCAATATCTTTTTTGCTGATGTTATTTAAAATCGCGTTCTGTTGTTTGATATAATCCGAGGGTAAATCGTATTGTAGAATGCGGCCGATAAAAGCAGCTTTCTGAATACCTGTTTCATAGTTCCTGGCGTCACTTTGCCCAATTGAGCTTTTCATAAACGCAACCTCTTCCGGCGTGGTTCCGTTGGCAGCATACTGCCTTATTTCTTTTATTATTTCATATAAAGCGCTGTCAGTCGCACTGGCTTTAATACCGCTGCTGAAAGTGTATGCACCTGTATATTTATTGCCAGAGAAACTGCTTCTTGCCCCGTACGTCCAGCCTTTATCTTCTCTTAAATTTAAATTCAACCTGCTATTGAAAGCTCCACCTAACGCATAGTTGGTTAAAGCAGCACGATAAAATTCGCCTGTAGCATCATACTTTAATCCTGTTGGTGCACCTACCCTGAATTCAGTTTGCGCAGCTTTAGGAACATTTATAAAATATATTTTTGTCTTCGCGACTGAAGGTGCTGGTGCCGGTGAAGGGACACTGAAACTTTTATTGGGAAGATTATTGAGGAAGTTAAGTTTAGGTAATATTTCAGCCTGCGATATATCTCCTACCAATACAACCCTTCCATCCTGTGAGGTAATATAATTATCATAATAAGCCTGGATGTCAGAGAATTTAATATTGTTAAGCGTTTGTTGTGTGCCTTCTTCAGGAATAGCTAAAATATTATTGCTTCCGTAATTCAGCTTGGCATATACAGCGCTTGCTATGCTGGTGGGCTGAGTTTTACTATTCATGATACGCTGTGTAAGCTGGCGCTTAATTCGGGTAAAAGTCTCTTCATTGAATTTAGGATTGAACATTCTTTCCTGCAAAAGGGCAAGTGTTGCATCCAGGTTCTTCTTTAAAGTCTGAGCCGTAAATACAATCGCATCATCACCGCTGCTTACACCTACTGAACTGCCTAACTTTTCCAGTTCCAAAGCAAATTGTTCAGTAGTATAATTTTTAGTATCATCATTCATCATACTGGCAAAAAGACTTACCCAACCGGCTTTCGATAAATCATTTGCTTCCAGGAAACGGCCGCCTTTTAATGATATACTAAGGGTAACTGTTGGAGTTTCGGTATTGCTTGCGCCAATTACTTTCATTCCGTTCGATAACGTTTTTGTCCAGTAAGCCGGAACGTTTACAACAGGGTTAGGGCCAGAAGCCGGAATGGCTTTTCTGTCAAAATTATCTTTGGCTTTTACATATTTCAGCTTACCATAACCATAATCAGGCGCTTTGTAATGCGATTGATCGATCACATAATTGTCCGGTGCTGCCTGTGCATTTTCCTGGCCTTTTGTAACCATGCTAAGCACAACGTGATGTTTATTTTTGATGTACTGGTTGTATACCCGAACAACATCTTCTTTAGTAAGACTATTATATATATTCAGCAGTGTGCCGGTCATATTCGGGTTGCCTGCAAAAGTTTGAAATGCAGCAAGTTGATTTACTTTTCCATTTACACTTGCAAGGCTGTTGATGGCACGACTTTCATAACTGCTTTTAAACTTTGCAACATCTTCATCTGTTACACCACGTTTTTCGAATTCTGCAAATGCCTGTTTAACTCCTTGTTCCATTTCTGCTAAAGTATGGCCAGGATAAGGGGTAACATTAATATTAAATTCGCCTGCGAGCTCACTTAACTGGCTGCTCGCATTCGCTGAAATAGCTTTGCCATCTTTCACCAATACATTATATAAGATAGAACTGCTGCGGGCACCGCCACCGCCACCACCGCGTCCACCTCTTCCACCGCCGCCGAACCCGCCACCGCCGCCAAGCACCTGTGCTAAACAGGAAAGAGCAGCCATGTCTTTATTATATTCAGGAACGGTTGGATAAACCAGTC
Source organism: Chitinophagaceae bacterium (assembly GCA_028288595.1). Lineage (GTDB taxonomy): Bacteria > Bacteroidota > Bacteroidia > Chitinophagales > Chitinophagaceae > JAQBNK01. The sequence continues at coordinate 1,264 of JAQBNK010000082.1, read as the reverse complement.
TTACCTGCGGAGTTCTTGAGTAATTATCTACATAACTAACATAACGGTCAGAATTTAAAATAACGGGCTCCAGTTTTACCGGCGATACTTCTGGCCCGCGGGGAATACTGCCAAAATATTTTTCAGCCATCTTCACTACATCAGCGGATTTCACATCACCTCCAACAGTTAAAGTGGCATTATTAGGACTGTACCAGCGAAGGAAAAAGTTTTTCAGGTCGTTTACATTTACCTTGTTTAATTCTTCTACATATCCTATCGTTAACCAGGAGTAAGGATGCCCGTAAGGGTATAAATTTTTTGCCACTACTTCAGAAGCAAGCCCGCCTGGAACATTGTCATAATTCTGTCCACGCTCATTTTTTACAGTGGCTCTTTGTATTTCAAATTTTTGTTGTGTAACTGCATCGAGTAAAAAGCCCATACGGTCAGCTTCAAGCCAAAGCATTTTCTCCAGTTGATTGCTGGGAACAGTTTCATAATAGTTTGTTCTGTCGCGGTTAGTAGAACCGTTTAATGTACCCCCGGCTTCAGTCACCAGTTTAAAATGTTGTTCATCGGCAACGTGATCGCTTCCCTGGAACATCATATGTTCAAAGAAGTGTGCGAAACCGGATTTCCCGATCTCTTCTCTTGCAGAACCCACATGATACGTAACGTCTATATGCACAATCGGATCACTGTGATCTTCATGAACAATAACGGTTAGGCCGTTAGGCAGTACATATTTGTCGTAGGGAATAACAAGCTCGTCACCTTTGCGGGTAACACGTTCAACAAGTTTCGCCTGGCTTATGGCAACATTAAATGCGGCATAGCTGAGACTGAGCAGCAGTAAAGATTTCAATTTCATAAAGGAGTAAATTTTCAGGGAGCAAAAGCTAAGTATTTTTTTACGGACGAGCGAAATTTATCTATAAGTTTGATAAACTTGTCTTTGAATGAGGGAAATGCGTAGACGAGAAGGGAAAAATGTATATAGCGTATATAAGTATATTGGTTTTATATACACTATATACTGCCTCATACTAAATAAATCGGTGACAGGCTACAGATGCAAACGATTTTTTGACGATGGTAAGTTAGCCGCGAAGTGATTTGCAATTGAAATTTATAGTTGACAACTTCCGATTCCCCTATTCTTCATCCTTCATCACCGTTTCACTGTATGGTTTAGTGGCGGGAGAATTATTAATGACAATCAGAACCTGGAATAATTTTGTTGTCATAAAAGGTGCATCCCCGGGTACTGTAAATGCATGAG
>JAQBNK010000053.1 GCA_028288595.1 Chitinophagaceae bacterium | reverse complement strand
TTTACGGAGATAATTTCCATCCTGATTCACTTCTTCGAATTGCAGTATTATTTTCCGTAGCCGTAGTAATGGGAATTATCCTTTCTTTCCCGGCCTTTTGTTCATATTGTATATTCGCTTCTTTTTTACAGCATAAAACCCTTTTGCCTGAATTCATCAAAATATTTATTCTGGCAATCGCCTCAACAATTATAATCTATCTTACATTTTTATTTTTAGATAAGCCCTCATTCAATTATTTTATTAATAGTGAAGAATTGTTTTACTATTATTTAATTGTAAACATTGCCTGTTTCATTTGTATGAAATAAAACAAATAATATTTCTTATCTTTTTCTTTAAATAGAATTACTATGCCAATCAAATCAAATATCAAAAAGTTATTTGTACTTCTTACCGGGTCTCTGATCCTTGTTAATTTCTGTTCTTCATTCAGAACAGCTGATCACCCTAACTTCTCAGGCGCATGGACCTTGAACGAGCAGAAAACCACTTATGGACCAACACCCAGGGCAATTCCCAAAAGGTTAACCATTGCTGCCAATGAAAAAAGCATGACGATAGTGCGGGTTGCTATTTCAAGGGATGGACAGGAATTCACCAGTAATGAAACATTGACTTTTGATGGCAAGGAAACTGAAAGCACCGCGTTTGGTAATTCTAAAAAGAAGTCTGTTGCAAACTGGTCAGATGACGGACAAACGCTAAACGTTAGCTCAACCATTGTTTTTGACATTGGTGGAAGTTCAATGACTGCAACTGTAAAAGAAGCATGGAAACTAAACGGAGAATCTCTTTCTATTGATTCAGAAGGTTCCTCACCAAATGGCAATACTTCTGCTAAAGCTGTTTACGACAAAACAAAATAATTTACAAGCCTCCGGGTAAGACCGTGCATGGTACATCGTACATGGTACATGGTTATATTTGCTTTTCAATTTAATGCATGCATAGTTTCAAAGAGCTGAGTGAAAAGTTTGCGGATCATTTTAAAACTTCCTTTTTCCCTGCTGAACCGTCGAGCCTGTATGAGCCATCATCTTATTTTCTGTCACTTGGCGGCAAAAGAATAAGACCCACAATGAGCCTGATGGGTAATGAACTTTTTGGCGATATTCACCCCGAAACTTATCATTTGGCTGCAGCTATCGAACTCTTTCACAATTTTACCCTGGTGCATGATGATATTATGGACAATGCGGCATTGCGAAGAGGCATGCCCACAATTCATGAAAAATATGGCAGCAGTACGGCCCTGCTCTCCGGTGATATAATGGTGATTGCCGCTTACGAACAATTGAACAAAATAAAATCAGTTTCTCTTCACCAGGTACTTGCGTTATTTACCCAGACTGCCCGGGAAGTTTGCGAAGGACAGCAACTGGATATGGATTTTGAAAAGAATGATAGTGTTTCACTTAACCAATACCTCCGGATGATCGAATTAAAAACTTCCGTTTTACTGGCAGCGAGTTTATCACTTGGTGCTATGATGGGTGGCGCCAGCAAAGGCAACCTTGATCATATATATGAATTCGGGAGAAACCTGGGAATCGCTTTCCAGGTGCAGGACGATTACCTTGATGCATTTGGCGATCCTGAAAAATTTGGGAAAGAACAGGGCGGTGATATTAAACAAAACAAAAAAACTTTTTTACTGATACATGCCCTGGAGACCTGCAGTAAAGATCAGCATGCAGAATTAATGAAGCTGATGAAAGAAAATGCTGCTGATAAGATAGAAAAAGTATTATCCATTTACAAGGATTGCAATGTAGCCGACTGGGCTATAAAACTTAAAAATCAATATGTGGACCAGGCCGAGAAACATCTTGAAAACATTGCTGTTTTATCATCACGTAAAAAACCACTGCAGGAACTAAGTGCTTTTCTTGTGCAGCGGGAATACTAGGGTTCAATGTTTAAAGTTCAAGGTTCAACCCGAACTTTGAAACCTTAAACTTTTAAACTTTCATATATTCAATCTTCAACCAAACTATATGGCGTCGAACCTATTCCGGAAAAAGTCTATCAACAAGATACTGGCCGATGCAGAAGCGGGCCTCAATGAAGCGCACCCATTGCACCTGAAAAAAGTTTTAGGTGTGCGGGATCTTACCTTCATGGGTATTGCAGCGGTAATAGGCGCCGGTATTTTCAGCAGTATTGGTAAGGCTTGTTATGATGGCGGCCCCGGCGTTATTTTCTTATACATTTTTACTGCTATCGCTTGTGGATTCGCGGCGCTTTGTTATGCCGAGTTTGCATCAACCGTTCCCGTATCCGGCAGTGCTTATACTTATTCTTATGTGGCCTTCGGCGAATTATTTGCCTGGATAATCGGCTGGGATCTTTTAATGGAATATGCCATCGGAAATATTGCCGTTGCCATTTCATGGAGCGATTATTTTACAGGATTACTTGATAAAGCAGGAATGCATGTTCCTGAATGGCTGACGATGGATTACTTCACAGCGCACCACGGTTTTAATGAAGCGGCACACCAACTCGCTACTGGCACTACATTAGGAAATATGGATGGGGGCTTACTTGCAAAATATACTGCGTGGCTTCATGCTCCAACGATCGGCGGTTTTCATATCATCATGGATCTGCCTGCATTAATGATTACAGCGCTGATCACCTATATTGTTTTTATCGGGATCAGTGAATCAAGGAAGGCCAGTAACGTAATGGTGATCATAAAGCTTTGTGTGATCTTTTTAGTGATAGTTCTGGGGGCATACTATGCACATCCGCAAAACTGGACTCCCTTTACACCTAATGGTTTTTCAGGTATCCTTAAAGGTGTATCTGCTGTGTTCTTTGCATACATAGGCTTTGATGCTATTTCCACTACAGCGGAGGAATGTAAGAATCCGCAAAGAGATCTGCCGCGGGGAATGATTTATTCACTCATTATTTGTACTATTTTATATGTTTCACTTGCCCTCGTTTTAACCGGTATGGTAAAATACACACAGTTAAATGTAGGCGATCCGCTTGCCATGATATTTGAATCGAGAGGTATGAAATGGATATCCGGAATTGTTGCCGTGAGCGCAATTATTGCAACGGCCAGTGTATTGCTTGTGTTTACCCTCGGGCAACCAAGGATATGGATGAGCATGAGTCGTGATGGATTGTTGCCCGGAATATTTGCACGTATCCATCCTAAATATAAAACGCCATCGTTCTCTACTATTTTAACGGGTTTTGTTGTGGGTATACCTGCACTTTTTCTTAATCTGGATGTTGTACTTGCTCTTACAAGTATAGGTACATTATTCGCATTCGTACTGGTATGTGCAGGAGTGCTTGTGCTGGACAAGCAAGAGAATAAACCGGTATCAAAATTTAAAGTGCCATATGTAAGCGGCAAATTTATTGTGCCGATAATGCTGATTGCTTCAATTGTGATAATTGCAGTTTATGTTCCTGGTTATTTCACCGGTCTGCTAAACAGGAATGGAATACCGATGATCTTATTTTTTATTCTCGCTGTCATTATATCGATACTTACTTTCCGTCGAAACTATTCACTGATACCTGTACTCGGATTGTTAAGCTGCTTTTACCTGATGTCCCAGGAAAATATAACCAACTGGGCAAGATTCATTATCTGGCTGATCATCGGACTGGTTATTTATTTTACTTACGGATACAAACACAGCCATCTCAATAAAGAACCGGCGTGAGACTTTAAACGTGAATCGTCAAACGTAAATCGTGAATGCATTGACGTTTCACGTTCTCACTTTTACACGTAAATTTGTACTTCAACTGGAATAGTAGTTATGAAGTACCAGGTAGGAGATAAGATTCTTGTTTTGCATAGTAATGAAGAAGGAGAGGTGATCGATATTATTAATGATAAAATGGTGATGATTGAAGTCAGAGGCGTGAAGTTCCCGGCTTATATGGACCAGATCGATTTTCCTTATTACAAAAGGTTTACAGAAAAGAAACTTTTTCCCGAAAAGAAAGTTCCGAAACAATATATTGATCAGGTACCTAAAGAAAAGAGAGTACAGGTTAACGCTAAAGAAACAGATGGTGTCTGGCTCACACTTATCCCGAAATTTTCAATGGATGAGTTTGGTGATGAGGTCGTAGAACTTTTTAAACTCCATTTAATAAACCGGACGCTAGCCGCTTATTCATTTGAATATAAGCAAGGATTTTTTAGTGAAGAGAATTTTAGTTTGAAAAATGAAATTAATTCTTTCCAGGATTTTTATCTCCACGATATCCAGTTCGCAGAACTAAATGATCATCCCTCATTCTCATTTATTTTTTCCCTGCTTAAACCAGAAAAAAATAAAGCCGATCATTATGAATATGATTTTAAGCTAAAACCAAAACAGGTTTTTCAGCAGGTGGAAGAAATGAAACAGAAGAATGCACCGACGATCAATTATTTATTATTTGAAAAATATCCTGATCAAATAAAATCAGAATCTTTAGACCTTGGACGACTTACCGCGAAAGGATATAAAATATATGATGCTTCAAAGATCAAAAATAATTTGCCGCCAGCACGATCAGTGATCGATCTGCACATGGAAAAACTATCTGACAATTGGAAATCGATGAGCAATCTCGAAATACTTTCGATGCAGTTAAGTGAATTTGAAAAATGGTATGAACTGGCGATCGCACATTATCAACCCAGCCTGATAGTAATTCATGGTGTTGGCAGCGGCAGGTTAAGAGATGAAATTCATGAACTATTGAAAACCCGCAAAGAAGTGAAGACTTTTATCAACCAATACGATCCGAGGTTTGGATACGGTGCTACTGAAATATTTTTCCAATATTAGTTGTCTCGCTGAATACACGGAAATCGCAGAAAGTTTTTGTAACCGCAGAGGCGCTAAGACACAAGACTTCTATGTTCGCTGAGGTATTTTTTATTCCGCGTATTCTGCGGTTTCTGCAAGAGATACTTCAAGTTTATTCAAATAAAAGACCCATGAATTCTCATGGGCCTTCTCATTGATCACTCATTACTCATTTTATTGAACCGCTCTTGTTACCCAGCCTTTCAAAAATTTTGACTGAGAGGGGTTTTTCTGGCAGATGTTTAAATAGTATCGTACTCTTTCCACTTTAAAATTTGCCACGAACAATTTCTTTTTTAGTGAATCCAGTTCAGCGGA
>JAQBNK010000169.1 GCA_028288595.1 Chitinophagaceae bacterium | reverse complement strand
GCTGTCTGCAGATAAAACATTGCCTATGATAATGCCGGGAAACTTCGTTTTATTTTGTGCCCCTGCGGTTAAAAAAAAAAGACAATTCAATAATAAAAACCCTGCTGATTTAATATTTATCACCTACCAGATTATTAGTTTGCAATTTGATTCAAACGCATCATAAAACCAATTCCGATTAAACTTTTCACCTGTAAAGCAGGACTATCTTTATTGTCTCCGAATAACTTTACATCATCATCATAGATCAGGTCGAGATTATAAGTGGCCGATAAAAATTTATTGATCCTGAATGAGATAAGATTTGTCATGTAGAGATCAATATTTTGGGGGTTACTTTTATAATTGGTGAAAATATCTGCCCTCGCACGGTAACTAATATTTTTTGAAAAATCCTGGTTGAAATTCACAGACCCGAATGCTCCTAGCTGGTTAGTGGAATGTTTTCCTTCAGGCACCCCGTACAACCCTTTGGCAGCAAGCTTATCGCTTGCAATTATTATTACACGGCTGGTGAATGGCGAAAAGAAAACAGAGAGATGATTATTGGGCTTATAATCAAATCCTGCCGACAGCAATGCATAAGCAGGAGAAAGAAAAGTGGAGGATAATGAACTCTCCGTTCCCGAATAGCTTCTTCCGTCAAAAAATTGAGAACGGAAATTGAACAGTCCCGAGAGATACCATTTCTTGTCGAAGTTGTAACCGTACTTCGATAAAATATCTATCCTGTCATCGTTCTTGCGGCTGCCAAGACTGGTGGTTTGTAAAAATCCAAAATTGAAATCGATACTATTATCCCAGGAATGCCTGTTTATCTTATGCAGAACGTAATAGTTTAAGTAAGCGCCGATAGCCAATGAGAAATTATCGCCTCCCGCTGCCCAGTTACTCTGGTTTCCCTGGTTAATTGTAAGGCTGGTTATACCTCCCCGCTTCCACGACCAAACCGTTGTATCTGTCGGATCTTTTTTAATTGTTCTGAAGACCTCGTTGGGAAGAGTGCGTACAGGAATGTTTAGCTGGCTTTTGACAGAAGTAAGAATAAATGGAACCCAAATAGTTGCAAGTAGTTTCCTCATGTATGCATTTCTGGTTAACGGGCTGCAAATTAATTAATCAGATTGTTAACTTCCTGTCAAACTGGCATTAACAAACTAATTTATTTATCTTCGCCAGCTAAATTCCGAGGGAAAATGGGATTGCTGGAGTTAATACCTAAAGTACATAATGAAGAAAGGCAGGGGGAAGCTTTTATACCCTTTGAAAATGACCCTAACCAGTATATAAAAAAGTTCTATATAGAAAGTTATGGGTGCCAGATGAACTTTGCCGATAGCGAAGTGGTGGCCTCTATTCTAGGCCGGGAAGGGTACGGCGCTACCCGTAATTACGAGGATGCGGATCTTGTTTTATTAAATACCTGCTCTATCCGGGATAAGGCTGAACAAACTGTAAGAAAACGCCTGGCAGATTTCAAAAGAATAAAAAATAACCGCCCGGGCTTGCTCATTGGCGTCCTCGGATGCATGGCCGAACGATTAAAAACAAAATTATTAGAAGAAGAGAAACTGGTTGATCTCGTGGTGGGCCCTGATGCTTACCGGAGCTTACCGGGTTTAATAGAAGAAGCAGGATCAGGACAAAAAGGAGTGAATGTCTTATTGAGCCGCGAAGAAACGTACGCGGATATTTCTCCCGTAAGATTGGAGAGTAATGGTGTGTCAGCATTCATTTCCATTATGAGGGGCTGTAATAACATGTGCAGCTTTTGCGTGGTGCCCTTTACCCGTGGCCGCGAACGAAGCCGTAATGCTCACTCAATTATTGCTGAAGCACAGGATCTGTTTGACCGCGGTTTTAAAGAAGTGATTTTATTGGGGCAAAATGTTGATAGTTATTATTGGATTGATGAAGAGCAGGACGAGACCGTAACATTTGCTAAACTACTGGAGAAAGTTGCGTTGGTGGATCCCGGATTGCGGGTGCGTTTTAGTACTTCCCATCCAAAAGATATCACAGATGAAGTGCTTTTTACAATGGCTAAGTACGAGAACATTTGTAAACACATTCATCTTCCTGTGCAAAGTGGTAATACAAGGATTTTACAATTGATGAACCGCACTTATACGAGAGAATGGTACATGGCCAAAGTGAACCGTATAAGAGAGATCATGCCTGGTTGCGGAATTACTTCGGATGTTATCTCGGGTTTTTGCACCGAAACAGAAGAAGACCACCAGGACACTTTATCGATGATGGAATTTGCACGTTACGATCTTAGCTATATGTATTTCTATAGCGAACGGCCCGGAACGCTGGCTGAACGCAGGTATACAGATGATGTACCTGAAGAAGTTAAAAAAAGAAGACTACAGGAAATAGTAGATCTGCAGTACCAGTTGTCTCTAAGAAGTAACCGGGAAGACCTTGGCAAAACTTTTAAAGTGTTGATTGAAGGCGAAAGCAAAAAAAAGAGTGATGACTGGATGGCAAGAACAACGCACAATAAAGTAATTGTTTTTGCAAAAGGAAACACTGCATATAAGAAAGGTGATTATGTAAACGTGAAAGTGCACGAATGCACAAAAGCGACACTGCTGGGAGAAATCGTTTCCTAATATATTGGTACAATAATCAGAATAAGTTTTAAGAATGGATGTTCAAAGTATAAAAAACAGGTTTGCAATTATAGGTAACTCCCCTGCCCTTAATCATGCGTTAAGTGTGGCCGTACAGGTCGCGACTACCGATCTGTCAGTATTAATTGTCGGTGAAAGCGGTGTGGGTAAAGAAGCATTTTCACTTATCATACATGCGCTGTCAGGAAGAAAACACAATCCTTTTATTGCTGTCAACTGCGGCGCTATTCCTGAAGGAACGATTGATTCAGAATTATTCGGTCATGAGAAAGGCTCGTTTACCGGCGCTGTCGATAGCCGCAAGGGTTATTTCGAAACAGTGAATGGCGGTACTATTTTCCTGGACGAAATTGGTGAAATGCCCTTAGGCACACAGGCTCGTTTACTGCGTGTACTCGAGGCAGGAGAATTTATTCGTGTGGGTTCATCAAAAGTTCAGAAGACAGATGTAAGGGTCATCGCTGCTACCAATAAAGAATTACTCGATTATACGCAGAATGGTAAATTCAGGCAGGACCTCTATTACCGCCTAAGCACGGTGCCCATCCGCGTACCTGCATTGCGTGACCGCAAAGAAGACATTCCTTTATTGTTTCGCAAATTCGTGATCGATTTTGCCGAACGTTATAAAACGACGCCTGTACAACTAGATGAAGAGGCACGTAATCTTCTTTTGCAATATCCCTGGGCCGGTAACGTTAGAGAATTAAAAAATATCGCAGAACAAATTTCTGTTTTAAGCAAGGACCAGGTAGTTACAGCAAATGATCTCAGGAAATTTTTGCCTGAAAAAAACATGAACCGCATGCCCATTCTTGCGCATCCTTCTGCAACTACTACATCGCAGGAATTTGCAAACGAGAGAGAGATCCTTTACAAACTTTTCTTCGATATGAAGAAAGATGTAACAGAATTAAAAAAGATGTTTCTTGAAATATTACAGAACCCTGCACTCGCTACTACCGCGGCGCAGTTTAATGGTCAGCAGGTTTTAAATGATTATCACAATGAAGGAGACTATATGCAACCAGCCGCGGTGAATACCTATCAGCAGCCTGTAACTTCTTCATCGCATCATCAGCCCGTTCTGTTACACAATGATAATATTCATCAGCATGAAGAAGTGGAAGAATCACTTAATATCATGGATAAAGAAAAAGAACTGATCATTAAGGCGCTGAAAAAACACAAAGGAAAAAGAAAGGATGCAGCTTCAGACTTAGGTATCAGTGAAAGAACATTATACAGGAAATTGAAAGAATATGATATTGATGAATAAATCGCTCTTGTACATATTGCTTGTTATTTGTTACCTCTCTTCCTCGTGCGGAGTTTATACTTTTCGTGATATTACCATTCCGCCGGAAGTAAAAACAATCAAGATCTTTACTATTGAAAACAGGGCCCCTATCAGGAATCCTTTATTAAGCTCCAGGATCACTAACCAGTTACAGCAAAAGATATCAAACCAAACAAGGCTCGCCAGAACTAACAATGACGATGCCCACTACCAGGTTAGCGGGTATATTACCAACTATAATCCTTCAACAGTAAGTATTTCTAACCAGCGTGCAGCTACCAACCGGTTAACAGTTGCGATTCATATTATTTTCCGCAATACACTTCAGAATAAAACACAGGAATTCGATGTTAGCCGCGACTTCGACTTTTCAGCCAATCTTTCATTTAACCAGGCAGAAGGAAACCTGATGGATGAAATCGTTAAAAATATGACCGATGAAATTTTCAATCGTATTTTTTCGAACTGGTAGGCAATATCGTATTTTCACCCCATGAACAGGCTTGAAGGAAAGATAGTACACCTTCTCACAGGTAAAGAAAGACTGGAAGATGTTTCAGTGGAAGAGTTACAGAACGTGGCCGCGAGCCAGCCCTATTTTTCTGTTGCCCAGCTCCTCCTCACAAAAAAATTACAGCAACTTCACCATCCCGGTTTTCAGCAGCAGTTAGAAAAAACAGCATTGTATTTTCCAAATGCACACTGGTTACGTTACCAGTTGATGGATGATGAATTGCGGGAACCGCAATTAGAGATCAATCATTCTCCTGCGGAAAATAATGCAGAACCAATTATCGAAACTCCCGAACCTGTTGCTGTACGTGTTGAAGAACATGAATTGCCAATTGAGGAAGTATTAGAAATAAATGAAGCACCTGTTGTTCCAACTTTATCAATTGAAGATGCAGGAATCGCCGCTGAAGAAATAGCAAACGAAAAAAGATTGCAGGTTGAAGAACCGGTGGAAACCGTGAATGAACCTGAAGAAATTGAAACCCCGAATTCATCAGAAGAATCACAACAATCATTTCATAAAGCTGCTGAACAGGAACCGGGTACAGCAACGGAATTAAATGAACCCGAAGAACCGGAAACCGAACCTGTTGCAGATGACTCCAATATGCGCCTCGCTGAAATGATGCAGCACCAGGCAGAAGAATTTAACAAACCGGTGGATGAGACCACGCCGCTTCCGATTATAACAGAGCCTTATCATACCATCGATTATTTCGCTTCGCAGGGCATCCGTTTAAATGCACAGCAGCAACAGGATGATAAGTTAGGAAAACAGGTTAAGAAGTTCACTGACTGGCTGAAACAAATGAAGAAAATTGGTCCTGCTGAAATTCAATCCGATCCCGAAATGGAGAACCGGGTGCAGCATATTGCAGAAAGTTCTAATGAAACGAAAGATGTGGTGACCGAATCGATGGCTGAAGTGCTTGTTAAACAGGGAAAACTGGATAAAGCCATTCAGCTCTACATTAAATTAAGTTTTCTAAATCCAGACAAATCCGCTTATTTTGCGGCCAGAATTGAAGAATTAAAAGGTTTATAAAATGACGATCCTGTTCCTTATCCTGATTATCCTTGCAAGTTTGGTTTTAGGCTTTATTATCCTTGTTCAAAACCCGAAAGGCGGTGGTTTATCCGGCAGCATTGCTGGGTTCAACAACCAGTTCATGGGTGTTAAACAAACAACAGATGTGCTGGAAAAAGGCACCTGGATATTTGCCGCTATCATTGCCATACTTTGTATCGTTTCAACCATATTTTTAAAAGGCGCCGCTCCTGCCGGCACTACAGATACGAAGATCTTACAGGAAGTAAATCCGAACGTGAACAGAACGGCTCCTGCAAACCAGCAGCCTGCAACAAATCCTAATACGGTTCCGCTTCAACCAAAAAAGAAATAAGAAATTAAAGATATATTTATCACCCTGCCTCTGAGAAAAGGCAGGGTTTTTTATTAAATTGATCTTATGAAAAGATTGCTGACCGTTATTTTTATCCTCATCGTTTTTGCGGCACTCATAGCCGTGTGGATATTCCTTGCTCCTGCAACAGATTTTTCAGCCAAAACAAAATACCTCTACATAAAAGATGGCGAGAATCCTAAAGAAGTTGTCTTACGCCAAACTGATACGGGCCACATCGTAAAATATCCTTCCATTTTTAAATGGCTCGCATCAGGTACAGGTGTTTGGAATAAATTAAAACCGGGAAGATATGAAGTGAACAAAGGAGAAAGTTTGATCACCATTATAAGACGGCTGAGAAATAATCACCAGTCACCCGTTAAACTCGTTATCACCAAATTAAGAACGAGAGATAATTTTGCAAGACTCATCGGCAAAAATTTCGCTTATGATTCCGCCACTGTTATGAATTTTATTTCAACGGATGATTCTATCCGCCGCTGGAAAGTAGACACCAGCACATTCTTAACGCTTCTCCTACCGGATAACTACGAAATATACTGGAACACCTCACTTCCAAAACTGATCGACCGTTTAGCAAAAACTTCTAATGGTTTTTGGCAAAGGAATAACCGCATTGCAAAAGCGGAGGCGCAACATCTCACGCCCAAACAAGTTTATACACTCGCTTCTATTATTGAAGAAGAGACCAATAAAAATGATGAGAAAGGAAACATCGCCAGTGTATATATGAACCGCTTACAAAAAGGAATGCCATTGGGTGCCGACCCAACAATAAAATTCGCTTTAAGAGATTTTTCTTTAAGAAGAATTTTATTCGGTCATCTCACTGTGCAATCACCTTATAATACTTACCGCAACAAAGGTTTACCACCGGGCCCCATCTGCACGCCTTCGGTGGCAAGTATAGATGCGGTATTAAATGCACCTAAAACAGATTATCTCTATTTTGTAGCGAAAAGCGATTTTAGCGGGCATCACCAGTTCAGCAGTAACTTTGCACAGCATCAGCAATACGCGAAGGCCTACCAGCAGGCATTGGATCAGCGCACACAACAACAGGAAAGTAAATAATTTGTTTTGAGAAAAATTGAAAGGATCGTAGTTAAAAGCCGCCCTGTCTCCTATGCAAACAGGCAGTTTAAAAAGCACCATGTGCCCGGCACAGGTGGCTTGTCAATTCATGAAGTGTATACCGGCTTCATAAAACAAATTCAGATTCTTAATCTTCCTGAAAGGGCCGCCGCCATCTCTTTTAATTTTTTAATGGCCATTCCGGCGCTGCTGATCTTCATGCTCACATTGGTCCCTTACCTGCCTATCGCTAAATATTTTCATGAGCAGTTTTTAAGTATTGCGAGTGATATCACGCCCAATCAAAACACATTTAATTTCATTCATAAATTAGTGGATGACTTTCTAACACAGCAACAGGGCGGACTCGTATCTTTCGGATTTTTACTTGTTATGTTCTCTGCTTCTAATGGAATGATGGGCATCATTCGCACATTCGACCGTTCTCTCGAAACACCTTACCGGCCCAACTTTATCAGGAAGCGGCTTAGAGCCATTCGCCTCACGACGGTTTTGTTACTGCTGCTCATCGGCATTACCGTTTTATTAAGCGGCCAGGATTTTCTTTTCAAAAAAATCATGGGCTGGATGAATATCAAAGACACCAGCTTAAGATGGTGGATCAAAAACATTCGCTGGCTAGTGATTATAGCGATGTTCCTTTCTTCCATCGGGATAATTTATAAGTACGCTCCTTCAGTAAAGGTCCGTGGTAAGCTGCTTTCACCCGGCGCTTTTTTCGCGACGTTCTTAACGATCCTCACCACCTGGGGATTTTCTGTCTGGGTAAATAGTTTCAGTAATCTCAACCGTATTTATGGTTCCATCGGAACAGTGATGATCATTATGGTTTTGATCTTTCTAAATTCACTCATCATCCTCATCGGTTTTGAATTGAACATTACGATCGAAAAATTAACAAAGAGCAGAGAGTTTACAGGACACTAAGTTGGAGATCGAAAATCGAAAGTGGAAAATGGAAGATCGTTTTTGTTGTGATTGTTGTGAAATGTGTTTATGATTTTTTGTACGAGCATCGGTAATTCTATTTAGCTTTTGTTGTAGCCCGTCCCAACCGAAGGTCGGGATCGCACACTTCGGCATCTGTTCGTTGATCAGCTTCAGCTGCAGTATTAAAGGAAATTTATTATTTCCCCGGTTATCTAAGTCAATTTCAGTCTACAAATAATTAAGTTGGCAAATAACTTTTGTAATTTAATCTCTCATGAAATTCATCCTCCATAATCCTCATTTATGAAAAAGATATTATCATTCCTGTTTCTTCTCACCACACTCGCTGCATCATCCCAAAGCTTTACTTCACTCCCTGTTTCATCCGAACTTCCTTTAAGTAATTTAAAACTGAAGGATATTTCAGGGAAAGAGATCACGCTGAAAGATGCAATGAAGAAGAATGGTTTGCTGGTAATGTTTTCCTGTAACACCTGCCCCGTTGTGGTTCGCAACCAGCAGCGTACACGGGACATCTGCTCCTATGCCTTACAAAATGATATTGGCGTTGTCCTGCTCAATTCTAACGAGGCATCCCGCAATGATGATGATTCTTATGAAGCCATGAAAGTTTATGCCGCCTCGCAGCATTATAACTGGCCCTATGCTGTCGATAAAAATTCTAAACTGGCTGATGCATTCGGCGCCAGCCGCACCCCTGAAGTTTACCTCTTTAATAATACCGGCAAACTCATCTACAAAGGCGCTATTGATGATAATCCGCAAAACCCTGGTGCTGTAAAAAGAGTTCATTTAAAAGAAGCCATCGGCGAATCCCTCCAGGGCAAAACAATAACCGTTAAAGAGAGCCGTTCACTGGGCTGCGGGATTAAAAGGTTGGGATAGATCCATCAAACTAAATGAATTAAACTTCGGAAGAAGCCGAAGAAAGAAGGGCTGCAGAAAAATAGTGATCAATCAAGCAGATTTTTTAATTCCATAGCCAGCCTCTGCTCGGTTAACTGGGAATCGTAAAACCGGCGATATTTTTTTGCATTGTTCACCATTATGGTCACGGGTATGGCGCCGCTCCAGGTCTTATCTATTTTCGGACAGTACTCATCTGCATTCGTGTCTGCCAGCCAGAGTACTTTTGATTTGTATTTACTCTTCGTCATAAAACTCCTGATACCATTCGGGAAAGTTTCCGGGAAATCGAGGCTCACTAAAACCAGCTGTATATTTTTTTCCGTGGCCTGTTTTTCAAAATAAGGAAGTTCATGAACACAGGGACTGCACCATGTTGCAAAAAAATTAATGATCAACGGGCCCTTAGCAGTGTCGATCATTTTCGCCACCTCATCCATTTTCACTTTACGAATTGCCTGCGCTTGTGACGCAGAAATAAACCCGGTAAATAATATCAGCAACAAATATTTCATCTTCATTAGTTTTCGTTGAGGCACCATTTCTCTTTAAGTAAATTATATTCTTCAGCCGGCAAACCTGCTTTTGAATAATGTCCCGCTTTATTTTTTTGCCTGAATGCTTCATAAATAGAAACGGCGCATGCAACTGAAATATTCAGGCTTCGTATCATCCCTACCTGCGGGATAATAAAATTACCATCAGCCATAGCAATTATTTCTTCACTCACACCATCATGTTCATTCCCGAAAACCAATGCGATACTGCCGGTAAAATCAATATCATATAAACTCACCGCATCGGTTGAAAGATGCGTCGTAAATATTTTATCGAACTTAGATCTCAACACTTTAAAACATTCTTCCGCGTCTGTGAATTGATGAACAGTTAACCACTTGTTGGCACTGCTGCTGCTTTTATCTCCCCATTTTTTATGTCTCGGAATCTTCGTGTTGAGAATATAAACATCCTGTATACCTACCGCGTCACACGAACGCATCACCGCAGATATGTTATGCGGGTCCTGCACATTCTCCAGCACAACAGTTAGGCCCGGCTGCCGGCGATCCAAAACATCTTCAATTCTTTTTAAACGTTCTTCCGTCATACGCCGGTTTTATTTTCTTCTTCCAATGTATTCATATTTACCTGGATACCCAGGCCCGGAAGCCCTGATAACTTTACACAACCATTATCGAATAAAATACCCGTAGCCAGGTCTTTAGAAAGTAATAGCGGTCCATCCATATCAACAAAATCCAGTTGCGGTAAAAAATTAGCCACGGCCGCGGCGCCGATAGATGATTCATTCATAGAACCCATCATCACTTTCAATCTTAATTGCTTTGCCTGTTTGATCATGCGTAAAGCCGGAGTTATACCACTACATTTGGTGAGCTTGATATTGATACCATGAAAATGATCTTTGCATTTCATTACATCATTTTCAAAAACGCAGGACTCGTCAGCTATTAACGGAAGCGTTGAAAAAGGATACAATTCTTTCATGCCGTCCAGATCCTCTTTCGCAAGCGGTTGTTCAACGAACTCTACTCCCAGTTCTGCCAGTTGCGGTATTTTTTCTTTTGCTTCTTCTACTGTCCATGCAGCATTAGCATCAACTCTTATTTTAGAAAGTGTATGTTTTTTTAGCGCTTTTACAATTTCAATATCCTCGTTCGTCCCCAGCTTGATCTTATAAATGGGCCATGGTTTCTCTTCCATCTTAGCGATCATTTTATCGATCGAATCTATCCCGATGGTAAAATCTGTTAATGGTGTTTGTTTCCATTCTGTCTGCCATAATTCATACAAGGGTTTCTTCTTCATCTTTCCAAAAAGATCCCAGGCCGCCATGTCCAGTGCGCTGACAAGAAATGGATTTGATGGAATTAAATGGTGCAAATAATGCCAGTAACGTTCAGGTTCTGTCAAGGCAAATTTCTCAATCATTGTTTTGTGTTTCTCAATATCAGCGATCATTTGAGAAACCGGGATATTATAATAATTGATAGCGGGTGCTTCGCCGAAACCCGTAAAAGATCCCAGTTCAAGTGCGACAATTAAAGCAGGCTGATGTGTTTTTGTTCCCTTGGAAATTGTAAACGGGTGTGTAAAAGGCAAGTTCGTAGACCAGTAGTGAAGTTTCAATATCGATGGTTTATCTGCAAAGATACTATTGGGGAGGGTCAAACGTGAATCGTCAATCGTGAAACGTGAATGCATGAGGATTCACATTTCACGATTCACGATTTCCTCATCCTCGCCCCGTTTGAATGACCGATGCGTACACCTGGTTGTTGAAATCATCTTCTTTTAAAAGATCTTCCAAACTGATATGCATCCTGTATTGCCAGTAATGCTGCGGGTTGGCAGGGTTATTAATACGTTCATCAGCAGGGTCTTCTCTTCTTAAACGTCCGTCAATTGATAACAGATCCTGCATCTGGAAGATGGCCCACATGGAGGGCGCATATAAGTTTTGAAGAATGATAATTTTTGCT
>JAQBNK010000163.1 GCA_028288595.1 Chitinophagaceae bacterium | reverse complement strand
CGGCGTAGTCTGGTAACCTGTTTTTGCTACATAGGAACGTGATTTTTGCTGAAGGTCCTTCAGTAATCTTAATGCCTTGTATTCGTAAGGCAGGGCCTCCACCGGTTTTAAGATCCTTAGTTTTAATTCTGCATTCCACATTTCTGCCAGGGTTGCCTTTAGCTGTTTTTTTGTTTCAGGCTCAAAGAAATTTGGGTCCTCTGCGATATCGTGTTTATGAGAATAAGCATCTATTATTTTTTGATTTTGAGATTCGTTATTACCTGCATGAATATCCTCATCGGAATCAAACCTTGAATCGCCAATGTTGACCTCATTCTCTTCGCCGAGGAATTTGCCATAACGAAGTCTTAAAAGCTTTTGATCCATCCCCAGGTCATTGCTTTTATTGTTAAACTCTTCAGCAGAAATTTTGTCTTTATCTTTTATCAATTGTTCTGTCTCAATAATGATCTGGCGCTGGCTGCGGAAATATTCCGGCTTCAGATTCACACCATTCATTAAGGAAGGCATGCTCATTAATTGCGAAGTATCGGCAAGCTGAATAATGTAAACATCAGAACGGCTCTCGTGTACATTATTGTCTTTCGCGGTTATATAAAAATAAAGTTCATCTCCCGGCTGCAGACCCATTGCTTTCAGATCAAGTATCCTGTTTAGTTGCGTATTTGTTGTGAACGATTTGAATGAAGTATTAAACGATAATTGCTGCTCTTTAAATTTCACCGATTCGGCGCTGCCGCTTGCAATAGTTGCGGAGATAAAAGAATTAGTGATACCATAATCATCAGAAAGATTAACCTGTAATGGAATTTTAGTCGATTCACCATACTCAACGGTATTATATGGTTTTGGCTTGAGTATTTTTATAGCCGGAGCTTTATCTTTTATTACACTGATCCTGTATAGCTCGGAAAGCTGGTTATCCAGTTTTACCTGGTAATAGCCAGAAGTTGTTACTGTTTTTGACATGCTCCATTTTTTATGCTCACCATTTAATGGCTGCAATGCAATAACCTGTTTATCATTCAATATTATTTCAAGTGAGTTAGCCGCCGATGTTGTAGTGATGGCCCAGTTAAGAATCGCATCTTCTTCGCATTCGATATTAAACTGTTCCTGCAGGCGTTTGCCTTTACCGGTGTATGCAGGAGGAATGATGGTTAACTGAAGTTTATCAACCCCCGGAAGCTTTATTTCCTGTTTTAATTTGGGTTGCTGGCCAGGATTTTTTGCATGCAAAATTCGTTTCACCGGTATTACCGATAACAGGAAAGTAAAAATTATCGCTCCGGCAAAAATGGATGCTGCATTTTTTATTTGCCTGTATGGAAGACGGATATTCAGTTGATGAAGTTTCTCCCTTGTTCTCTCAAACTGCAGTTCCTGTAGCCTGGTCTGGAAAATTGGTTGTGATAATAACAGCCCTGAACTTTCTTCCAGTTGCGGGTAAGCTCGGTCCAGGAATTTAACAATTTCAACATCATCAATATTCCATGGTTTTCTTATAAAGACGGCTACAAGAATAGCTACTACTGAGACACCCGATAATAATGCAATGTTTGTATGAATAAAATAATACAGGATCGCTGAAATGATCATGATCAGTGAAGCTGCGATCAAAATCTCTTTGAGAATGGCGAGTGTGATCCATTTTCTTTTCAGCGCAGCAATAATATGTATTCCTGTATCACGCATACCTGCTCCTTTTATTTCGCATGGAAAGAATACGTTCAATTACAAGGATCAAAAAAGCCAGCAACCATAAAAGTTTTGGAAGATCAGTTGATTGCTGAATTGAAACTGTCTTTGTTTTATTCTTTGCAGTAAATGCGGGTTGCAGTTGTGCAATATCTATCGCACGGCGGTCATTCGGATTAACATCATTTTTCTCTTCAAACAAAAGATCCATTATCAAAACCGGGAAATCATTGCTCCATGTAAGGTCTGACCATAACGGATTCAGATGTGTGTAAAAATGATAAACAGGTTTCCCGATATCTTTTGATAAGAATGTGTTCCCGTAACCATCATTCCAGATATTAATATCATTTTGTTTGCGAAGGCCCGGATGAATTACCTGGCGGATCTTAATTTTCCCGGCTGATGAAGTAATATTTTTTTCAACCAGCCATGAATTAACGGATGCGGCATTACCTGCTTCATACTTAAATATTTTTTTTGCAGAGATATGGGCTGGCAACATTTCCGGCGATAACCAAAACAATACATCATTTTTTATGGGCACTTCTGCAGGTGAATTATATTCTGTTATCCCTATCCTTCGTTTTGTAAATTGTTGTATCGCTTGTATTGCTGCTAATAAATAAACGGCGTCTGATTTATTTTTTCCTGCGTAAATATGGATGTTAGATGCGGAAGAGTCGGCCGTGTTTTGTTCTGTTTGAAAACTTGCTGATTGTTTTACAAAATTTCCTGCGGGTGTACTGTGTACTGTTAATTTAATAAGACTGTCTGCATTCGTCTTGTACATTTCAGCCATCCACACAGCAGAATCAGCCGTTGAATTATCAACCTTCCAATGAAGATCGAAATCGATGGCCGGCCTGTTGCCAGCGAAGCGGTTTAGTTTATTACTGGTGAATAAAAAGACCGGCGTTCCGGGCTGAATTTGTTCTTGCAGTGAACTAAGCAAGAACCAGTAAGGCAATAAATTATTTGTTTCAATCTTCGAGGTATCTTTTATAACGTCCAGGAGTTTTGCACCAGGAAAATTTTCATCGAAATAATGAAATTCCAAACCCGCTTTATCCAGGGAATCTAATAAGGATTTATTATGTTCATAGGTTGCGGTCAGGTTATTTCTTTCAGCTAGTATCCATCCTTTTTGTTTCCCGGTTGATGAGGTGTGTTTTAGAAATAGTCCTGCTAATAAAAGGACAAGTAAAATGATCAAAAGACAACGTAATATCAATAGCAGCCATTCGCTGATCTTAAAACTTCTTGCGGATTGTTTAGCACTTTCTTCGAGCAATAAAATGCTTCCGACTTTTAATGTGCGTCCCTGCCTGCGGTTCCATAAATGAATGATAACCGGAACAGCAATTCCAATCATTCCAAATAACCATATCGGGTTTAAGAGTTGAAGCAAGATCAGGCGGTTAATTTATTACGCTGGTTCAGGAAATCAGTCAATGCCTTATCGAGTGGCTGATCTGTTGTTATCAGCCGGTAGAAAATATGTTTGTTCAGTAATTTCATTCTCAGACCAGATAAATAAGTTTCCAGTGTATCTGTATATGTTTTTTTTGCGGCCGATAAATTAATGTTGAGTATCCGCCCCGTTTCAAGATCCTGTAATGTTGAATGATTACCATAATCAAGCTCCATTTCATTCTTTCCCATCAAATGGAAAACAATGATCTCATGTTTTAAAGAAGCGATCAGGTCAAGGAATTGTAATATCTCATTAGACGGCTGGTAAAGGTCTGTAACAAAAACAACGAGTGTTTTTTTATCTTCTGTTTCAAGCAGGTGTTTATAATGTGCCGGCCTTGTAAATGAACCACCTGCTTTTATCTTTTCAAGTTCATAATAAAATCTCGCCATGAACTGGTGATCTCTGCGGGCAGCTAAAGAAAAAAAATCGCCTTTGCTCAATACATGTAATCCCGTAGCGTCGTTTTGTAAATGTGCCAACGCCGCGAGGCAGGCGATGAGGTAACGGGCATAATCAATTTTCTTTATTCCATTGCTGTCTTCATGGTTCATCGAACCACTGGCATCTAAAATAAATTTTACAGAAATACTGGTTTCTATTTCCGACTGGCGGATATAATATCGATCAGATCTTCCATACATTTTCCAATCCAGCCAGCGCAGATCATCACCGGCCTGGTAACTTCTGTATTGACTGAATTCTATTCCGCTTCCTTTTAAATTGCTTTTATTAATGCCCGACATAAAACCATCGATCATGGTTTTCGCTGCGAGTTGCAGGTCCCTGATAGCCATCAGCACTTTGGGGTCAACAAAACGGGACATGAAAGAAATTTAAAATTTGAAATCGAAAATTGAAAGTGACTAGTTGATAATTGTTTTCGGTCGTTCAATGGTTCTTAGCAATTCCGCAGTTACATTATCAGAACTGATATTTTCTGCCTCCGCTTTGAAATTCATTAATAAACGGTGACGCAGAACCGCATAGGCCATCGTATGCAGGTCTTCCATCACAACGGCATAACGTCCCTGCATAAGCGCCCGGGCCTTAGCTGTAAGAATGAGTGCCTGTCCGGCTCTTGGTCCCGCACCCCATCTCACCCATTCCTTCACGTACGAAGTGGCTGTTGTATCCGGCCGCGTCGCACGGATCAAAGTGGAAACATATTCAATCAATTCATTGCTGATGTTTACTTCTCTTACCAATGATTGTAATTCTGTAATATCATTTGCATTTAGCACCTGTTCAACCGCAGCCTGCCTTTTCCCGGTGGTACTATTCAGGATTTCTATTTCTTCACTGGCAGAGGGGTAATTTATTTTTACATACAATAGAAACCGGTCCAGTTGTGCCTCCGGTAATGGATAAGTTCCGGCTTGCTCAATTGGATTTTGAGTAGCAAGAATAAAAAATGGTTTATCCAGTTGATAAGTTTGCCCGCCATAGGTCACTTCAAATTCCTGCATCGCTTCAAGCAATGCTGACTGTGTTTTGGGAGGGGTCCGGTTAATTTCATCAGCTAAAATAATATTAGCGAATAGCGGCCCTTTATTGAATTTGAAAAAACGTTTGCCTGTTGCATGATCTTCTTCCAGTATTTCTGTACCGATAATATCAGTGGGCATCAGGTCGGGCGTAAATTGAATTCGCCTGAAAGAAAGATGTAATGCGTCTGATAAAGTTCTTACCATGAGCGTTTTAGCCAAACCGGGTACGCCTTCCAGCAGGCAATGACCACCGGCCAGTAGCGCTACGATAATTTCATCGATCACTTCTTCCTGCCCAACGATGATTTTACCAATTTCTTTTTTAAGCCTTGGTAGTTTACTTATTAAATTGCTTAAGTTTTTTTCTGTATCCAATGGGGTAATCTTAAAGATGAACTATAGATTCTTTTAAACAGCAGGGAAATTAAATAAAAAGCCATTATAAAACCCGGTATTGCGATGAGCGGCTCTATAAAACTGATGAAGCAGGAAAAATTCACTTTTGCGCGGCTAAGATATCATTCCGGCGACTGGGATACGGATCAGCGGATGCCGTCTAATCTGCTCAATTCTTTGCTTGAGTATACAACGGTCCCCATCAATACCCAAGAAAAAGTAATTGATCTTTCATCTAATGATATTTTTCATTACCCGTTTTGCTACCTCAGCGGTCATAAACTGGTACAATTTGATGCACAGGAAAGGACGAATTTTAAGAAGTATGTAGAAAATGGCGGTTTTGTTTTTGTGGATGATTGCAATCACGACATCGATGCGCTTTTCGCAAAATCATTCGAAACACAAATGCATAATTTGTTTGGCGCTTCAGCTTTAAAAAAAATTGCTAACAAACACGAGATATATCATTCATTCTTCAGTTTTGAAAAAGGTCCGCCCACAACAGGATTCGAATTGAATGGGTGGGGTGATGATATTGTTCATGATTATTTAAAAGCGATCGAGATAAACGGAAGAATGGGCGTGTTGTACAGCAACAAAGATTATGGTTGCGAATGGGATTATGATTTCAGGAATAAAAGATTTTTAGCAGAGGACAATACAAAGTTCGGCGTGAATATTATAATGTATGCGCTGAACAGATGACCGTGAATCGTGAATTCTGAATCGTGAATGCTGAAATGCTGAATGCTGAATGCTGAATGCTGAATGCTGAATGCTGAATGCTGAATGCTGAATGCTGAATGCTGAATGCTGAATGCTGAATGCTGAATGCTGAATGCTGAATGCTGAATGCTGAATGCTGAATATTTTTGGATATTAAAGATATACATTCTTCAAAACTGCTTGCTGTATGAATAGAATTATTCTCCTGTCGTTGTTTGCGATCACAATTCATTTTGTGAATGCTCAAAAGACATTCGTTTCAACTTTCACTAATCCTTTGCTTTCCTCAGGTGCAGATCCGTGGAGTATTTATAAAGACGGATATTATTATTATACCAATACTTTAGGCGATAGCATTGTTATCTGGAAAACGAAAAGTCTTGCTGATCTTGCAATTGCTGAAAAGAAAACCATTTTTATTCCGCCGCCTCATACAAATTATTCAAAACAGCTATGGGCACCAGAGATACATTTTCTGCATGGTAAATGGTATGTGTATTTTGCAGCTGATAATGGTGTGAATGAAAATCACAGGTTATACGTTTTGGAAAATACTTCAGTTGACCCTTTAAAAGGCGACTGGAATTTTAAAGGAAAACTATCTGATGCTTCTGATAAATGGGCGATCGATGCTTCCGTATTTGAACACAATAAACAACTTTATTTGATCTGGGCCGGATGGGAAGGCGATGTGAATTTTGAACAGGATATTTATATCGCTAAAATGAAGGACCCATGGACGATTGATGGAAATCGTGTCAGAATTTCGAAGCCTCAATTTGATTGGGAAAAGCATGGTGACCTGCATGATAAAAATAATCCGCCGCATGTAGATGTAAATGAGGGCCCGGAAGTTTTAAAGAATAAAGGAAAATTATATCTCATCTATTCTGCCAGCGGATGCTGGACGGATTTCTATGCTTTAGGATATTTATCTGCGGATGAAAAAAGCGATCTGCTTAGTCCTGCATCATGGAAAAAAAATCCTTCGCCCGTATTCAAACAGTCATCCGAAAATGGTGTATATGCGCCGGGGCACAACTCTTTTTTTAAATCTCCGGATGGAAAAGAAGACTGGATATTATATCATGCTAATTCTGAACCGGGGCAAGGTTGCGGAAGACATCGTTCCCCAAGGGCACAAAAATTTACCTGGAACAAAGATGGAACGCCAAATTTTGGTGAGCCACTGAAAGCCGGAGTTGCTATGAAGAAACCTTCGGGCGAGAAGTGAGATTGGTTTTGAACACCGTTTTATATTTTCATTTCAATTAGCCATACATGGCCAAACGGATCTCGGATTTGACCCTGGCGGTATCCATAATCATAACTCTGAGCAGGGGATAATAGTGTAGCACCTGCTTGAATTGCTTTTGCAATTACAATATCCACGTCGGGAACAAACAATCCAATCAAAGCTGTTACTCCATTAGCATGCTGCGGACTAAATTTACCGGCACTTAATTTTTCTTCATGAAGATGAAATAATGATCCTTCAATTGATAATTCCGCAACGTGTATGCTGTTATCATCATTTGTAAATCTTCTGAGTTCTATAGCGCCAAAAGCTTTCTCATAAAAGCTGATATCTGTAACGCCAGATTTTATATGAAGCTGTGGCGCAAAATAGGTCTTAGATGTATCGTTCATTAGATAAGATGAATTTTAGAATCAGGTTTTTAATTAAGATGTTACGATTATTTCAATTCTGCAGCAACCGGATACAACATTCTCAGCGCATTAAAAATCGCCTGGTGCGATATAGTGGCATGATCCTCTTGTGGCAGGTAGTCGAAATAAACAGTTACATTTTTATTTTTTGTATTCTTTATTTTTTCAGCCAATAAATTGGCGTCTACTTCCATTACACGACCTTCTTTCCCTACACCTATGTAAACCCCTGTCATTTGTAAAAAGCTTTCTTGTAAAGTGGTTGATGGCTGCGCTAATAGGGAACCATTGTCCCACCATAAGCTTGGGCTAACGATAATGTATTTATTAAACAGTGAAGGCTTTTTTAATAAAATTTCAGTTGCTAAAAGCCCTCCTAAAGACTGGCCGATAATTGTTTTGGAACTATTTGCTTTATATTTTTTTTCAATAAAAGGCTGGAGTTCTTTTTCTATAAATTGGATGAACTTATCGGAATGGCCCGAACCAGGATATTTTTTCTTATCAGAAGCAATAGAAGTTGGATAAGTAAAATCTCTTCTTCTGTCTACCGTACCAATTCCGACTACAATTGATTTTGGAACACGATTGATCCATTCAAAATTATTAAATTGATAGAGACCAACAACATGAATGAAATCCTCATCCGCCGAGCCATCCAGTAAATAGGTTACCGGATATTTAGTTGTGTCGTTTTTATTATAACCTTCGGGAAGATAAATATTCAGGATCCTTTTTTCTGCTAATACAGATGATTGAACTTCATCAATTACACCAAGTATAAAAGGCTTGCTGTTATCTGCCGGTAAAGGCCTAGTGACCTGGGAAAAGCTTTCTGTCGTAAAAAACAGGAGGATAAAACCCGCAACTATTATTTTCATCGTTTGATCGTTCTTTATCGGTCTTAAATAAATTAAACCTGTAAATATAATCAATCGTTTACCTGAATTCGATCCACACAAGTATAAAAAAATGCTTCATTAATAATTTTATACCTTAAACAGATGAATGCAGATATTACAAAACATATTCGGACTTCATTCCTGTTAATTTTTGTTGGTTTTCAATCTTTCAGCCAGCGTACAATGCTCCCTGCATGGGCTTTCGGAGGCTTTGTTCGCCCGGCGAATGTTAACCCGATTATTACACCGAATGTTTCTACCCGGTTTTATGATGGGAAGAAGAAGGATTCAGTCGCATGGGAATCTAACGACACATTCAACCCGGCTGCTGCAATGAAAGACGGAAAAGTAATTGTGCTGTATCGTGCAGAAGACAGATCAGGAATTGGAATTGGTGAACGCACTTCAAGAATGGGTTATGCAGAAAGTAAAGACGGCATTCACATGAAGCGGCGTTCAACCCCTGTTTTATTTCCCGGCGGCGATAACCAGGAAGAGAATGAATGGCCCGGCGGATGCGAAGACCCGCGGGTTGTCCTTACGCAGGATGGTGTCTATGTAATGTTATACACGCAATGGAACAGGAAACTAGCAAGGTTGGGTGTAGCTACTTCAACAGATTTAATACACTGGATAAAACATGGGCCGGCATTCCAAAAAGCTTATAACGGAAAATTTATACAGGGATGGAGTAAGTCAGCTTCATTAGTTACAAAACTCGTTAAGGGCAAACAGGTGCTTGCAAAAATAAACGGGCAATACTGGATGTACTGGGGAGAGCAGCATGTATATGCCGCTACTTCAATAGACCTGGTAAACTGGAAACCCCTGACAGAAAAAAATGGCGAACTAAAAGAACTGATGTCACCGCGTAAAGGATATTTTGACAGTGATCTTACGGAATGCGGACCACCTGCGTTACTCACATCAAAAGGTATTGTGTTATTATACAATGGAAAAAATAAAGCAGATGATGGTGATAAAAGATTTACAGCGAATACTTATAGTGCGGGCCAGGCTTTATTTGATGCGCATGATCCGGCGAAATTTATTACTAGGCTCGATGTTCCTTTCTTCAGGCCGATGGCACCTTTTGAAAAAAGCGGGCAATATGCTGCGGGAACCGTTTTTATAGAAGGCATGGTTTACTTTAAAAGTAAATGGTTCCTGTATTATGGCTGCGCAGATTCTAAGGTGGGAGTGGCAATCTATGATCCCGCTCACCCCGCATTGCCGGACCCGTTGCCATAAATAAAAGAAGCCGCCTAAACAAGCGGCCCCTGCATTTTACATGGAGATTGCGTCTAACTGCAACCATGGATTGTTTATCAAAGAATGTACCTGCGGGCCGAGAACAGATCAATAAAGATTTACGTCATTTATAGTTTACATGGTTCTTAAATACTTATAAAACAAGGATAACGCAAATTTAATGTTGACCAAAAAAGCTTTCACCCATTAGTTTGTTTTATAATTGTAAATCCTAACAACCCCCGCTACATGCAGTTTGAGAAAGCCTACACGTTTTTAATAGAAAAATTGCACCACAACCTGCAGTCGAACCTCACTTATCATAATGCAGATCATACACTGGCAGTTATTGAAGTGGCTGATGAATTAGCGCAGCGGGAAGGTGTGGACGAGTATCACCGCAATTTGCTGAAAACCGCCGCATTATTTCATGATTCCGGTTTTTTAAAAGTGTATAATAATCATGAAGCCGCATCGTGTGATCTCGCAAGGAAATATCTTCCGCAGTTTGAATATAATACAGAAGAAATTCAACTGATATGCAGCATCATTATGAAAACGAAGCTGCCGCAAACCCCGGTGACACCGCTTGAATCCATTATCTGCGATGCTGACCTGCACTACCTTGGCAAGAGCCATTATTTTGAAACCGCTGAAAAACTTTTTCTTGAATTTACTTCAGTGGGGTGGGTAAAAAGCAGGGGCGAATGGGTGAAGAAACAAATTGAATTTTTAAAAACGCATCAATATTTTACCAACTCAGCTAACTTATTATTTTCTCATACAAAAGAAGCGAACCTGAAAAAGATACAGGATGAGCAGGTGGTGGTTCATAAGCGTTATAATGTATACAGCTCTTTGCAGGATGCATTCTTTATGTTGCTGGGTGTTGTTTTCGCGGGCTTCGCTTTAAAAGGATTTCTTGTTCCCAATAATTTTTTCGATGGCGGTGTAACAGGGCTCTCGCTGCTGCTGCATGAACTTTATCATTTTAACCTGGCCTATCTTATTCTCATACTCAACTTGCCACTAATCATTACCAGTTATTTTTGGGTGAGCAAACATTTTGCTTTGAAAACTTTGCTGTGTGTTATTCTTTTGGGCATTTGTCTTTTGTGGATACCTTACCCGACAATTACTTCTGATAAATTACTCATCTCTATTTTTGGCGGCGTATTTCTGGGAATGGGCATCGGCTTTACGATGCGTGCAGGCTGCGCTGTAGACGGGATCGAAGTACTGGCGCTGTACACCTGGAAGCGAACCAGTTTCACTATTACGGAAACAATTCTTTTATTAAATATTATTCTCTTCAGTGTGGCGGCTTTTAAATTCGGGATGGAGACAGCGCTTTATTCTATCCTCACTTATTTTACTGCATCGAAGACGATCGATTTTGTAATTGAAGGGATTGAAGCTTACACCGGGGTTACTATTATTTCCGGCAGCAGTGAGATCATCAAACATAAACTGGTTAATGAATTAGGCCGGGGTATTACAGTTTATAAAGGAGAGCGTGGATTTTTACCCGGCAATTTCAATGTTAGTTCAGATTGTGATATCATCTTCACTGTGATCACAAGACTTGAATTGCGAAAATTAAAAAATCTTGTTTACGAGATTGATCCCAAGGCTTTTGTTTTTGCCAATACAATTAAAGAAGCTTCTGGCGGAATTATTAAGCGCCGTCATATACATTGAGGAATACAAATTAGCAAATTAGCAAATTCGGTAATTAGCAAATGAAAAGGCGGTTAAACGCAGAGGTCTTTTGCAATTGCTAATTTGTTAAATTGTTGAATTGTTGAATTGTCGAATTATTTCTCAGGAACGTATCTCTTTTGATTTGCCGGTGATGTGACTGAAAATATCAACCGAGTACGATCTTGCATACGACTGTGAACTCCCGCAATGTCCTTGCTCACACACAGGGCTCGGAGAAAGAGACATTGCGACAAAGATTCCGGCGAGGCAGTTAGCTTTAGATGAAAAAATAACAAGGTTACATTGCGAAGAAGAAATAGATTATGCAAATAATAACGAAAAATATTTGAATAGATTGATAGGGAAAAGACTTTTGTCCACAAGAATTAGCACAAGCACAGTTCTTCCAATAAACGGAAATGGCAAGGAACTATATACTATAGCCAATTCCTTACACTTTGAAGATTACAGATTGGATATCAATAATCCTATAACTTTTATTCCAGCGGATAAAGATTTGGAATCATTGATTGGTCTGAAAGTAATTGGGACGGATGAAAGAAAAGAAGAAGCCGAGATTATTTTCGATAACGGATTTAAATTAATAGTCAACATGCGAGATGAGGTATATTATGATCCTGAATCTATGGTTTTAAACGGGCCAAATAGCTTTTGTGCTGTCTGGAACTAAAACAAAGGGGTGATGAGAAAAGATATACAGCCCGTACAAATAAAAACTTTAACTGAAAACCTGGTAAAGAGCGCATCCCATGATGAGCATAGCTAATAATATGTTTTGCAGGTATTCTTTATAAAAGCAATCAACGCGTTTCAATTTGTTTTCTGAGTGTCTCATTCTCCTGCCGATCTGTATAATCATCCTGTTTGCAACTATCTTGGATAAAAAATAAATAGAATCAATAAATTTTTATTATCCAGAATGCCATGAAAAAAAATTTGTCCCTCCTTTTTATAACGTTAGGAATATTTGCTTCAACGATGGCGCAGGAGCCTGCATCGTTAAACGGCTTTGCCTCTTCATCTTATAACGGTAAGCAACTGCTGGTAAAAGCTACCAACGGTTATATTAGCATTGTTCCTTACAACGCAGATGTTGTGGAAGTAACTTACCTGAAGCAACCCACACAAAATGTTGTTAGCTATTCAACAATCGGCAGACCGGGAAATACAAAGGCAACATACAAGGATAACGGGGCAACCGTTTCGTTAACAACAGCGAGTATGAGGGTGGTCGTTAACAAAAAAGATCTGGCGATTTATTTTATCAATAAAAAAGGCGACACCATTTCGGCTGCTAAAAACTATAGTTCATCAAAAGATGAACTCAAACTGGATTTTGCTGCAACCAATGAAGAAGCGTTCTACGGTGGTGGTTCAAGAGCCATCGAACTGGATAAACGCGGGCAGATACTGGAGAATTATAACCAGGCGCGTTACGGTTACAGGTACGGCCAGGCAAATCTCAATACTGCCATTCCTTTCCTGGTATCCAGCAAACACTATGGCCTGTACATCGACAACTATGCTAAAAGTAAATTCGATATCGCTAAAACAAATTCCAACAGGGTAACCTTCAGCACGATCGCGGGAACCATGCGCTTTTATTTTATTGCCGGTGGTTCTACAGAATCTGTTATCGGCAACTATACATACTTAACAGGGCGCCAGCCACTGCCTCCTCGCTGGGCCATGGGTTATATTTCCTCCAGGTATGGCTACAAATCTGAAAGGGAGATCATGAATGTGGTTGATCAGACACAGAAAGCAGGTATTCCGCTCGATGCAGTTGTTTTTGATCTCTACTGGTATAAAGCAGCAGGTTTTATGGGTAACCAAAACTGGAGCCGCGACAGCTTTCCGGACCCGCAGTTGATGTTATCCAACTTGAAGAAACGCGGAGTAAGAGTAGTTCCCATCAGCGAAACATACATAACGAAGAAATCTGAAAATTTTGCGTTTGCAAACGACCATAACCTTTTTGCGACAGACATTACCAGTAACGGACAGGCTCATATATTTACAAGGTTCTGGGCAGGCGCAGCGGGCTTGCTGGATATATTCAAACCCGAAGCGCAACAGTTTTACTGGGGAATGTACAGGGACAGGATCAAAGAAGGCGTAGCAGGTTGGTGGTTCGACTTAGGTGAACCGGAACAAGTGACCGATAGCCTTGTATATGCCCTCGGCCCGGAAAATGAAGCGCATAATCTATATGGAATGACCTGGATAAAAACAGCGTTCGATGGTTACCGCAAAGACTTTCCGCAGACCCGTGTTTTTATTTTGAGCAGGTCAGGATTTGCGGGAATGCAACGCTATTCAACCTTTCCCTGGTCAGGAGATATCAGCCGCAGTTATGAAGGATTGCAGGCACAGATACCCGTTAT